>USDX01000004.1 GCA_900553605.1 uncultured Eggerthella sp.
CGAAAGTACTGCGGTGCAGTCCGTGGGAGGATAGGCCGTTCCGCTCATGCAGGGCGTTTCCGTTTTCATAGGGCCCGAGGGCCCTTTCCTGCTTTCGGGGGCCGCAGGCCCCCCTCGGCCGCGCAGCCGCGCGCCGGCCCTCCCGCACCGGGCCCGGTCGGGCGCTCCGGTGCGCTGTCTGGGAACTAGATCTCACTCCAATCATTTGTTCTAGCAATGCTTTTCAAAAACCATAGTGCCGTTGAATCATTGATCGGTTTTCCCTATAGAGCAATTATTCTTATTCTTTTCTGAACTGGCATTATTTCAATTTTTGAATTATCAAAATCTAATTTGATCTGCAATACATTCACGATAACTATTAAAATTTGCTAATATATAGAACCAGATGGTAATCCGTTGGTCAGGTATCAACGGACTTTTATATTCTGGATTGCTATTCGCGATCAGCAAAGAGGGGCTATATGAATCTGGCGCAGTTGTATTACTTTAGAACGCTTGCTAAATTCGAGCATTATGGCAAAGCTGCTGAGGCGCTCTACATCACTCAACCTTCACTTTCTAACTCTATTAAGAATCTTGAAAAAGAAATCGGTGTTCCGTTTTTTGAGAGGGTGGGGCGCAACGTTCGTCTCACTGAATATGGTGAAGAATTCAACAAGCATATCTGCTGCGCTTTAGATGAAATTGATAAAGCGGTTGAAATTATGAAGGCCTACAATTCCGGTTTGAGCGGCAGGATTCGCATAGGAACCGTTATTAGTATTCAACGTAATTATCTTCCTCGTTTGCTCAGCTCTTTCAAGGGCGCTTTCGGTGACGATGTTGTCTTTGACATCTACCAGGGAACAACTTCCGAATGTCTTAAAGGCTTAGCTGACGGTAAGTTCGATGTGGTGTTCTGCGGCAAGATGGATCGTTTTGATGATATTGAGTTTGTTCCTCAATTCTCGCAGAACGTTGTGCTCGCAGTTAATTCCCATCATGAGCTCGCAGATAGAGAGATCGTCTCCCTTAATGATTTGAAGGGGATTACCCTTACCTCTTATCGCAGCCAGTCGTATGCTCGTACTATCTTTGAGGGTTTTTTCCAACGATATGGTCTTGAGGTTAAGCAAGGGTTTAATGATGAGATCAGTGCTGCTACGCTCGTTTCTTCCGATCGTAACGTTGCGGCTATAATTCTTGAGACGTTAGATGACCTTTCTCTTGAGAATCTCGTCACTATTCCTATCGAAGAACTGCAAGAGCCGTTCCATATTATTTACCTTGGCTACAACAAGAAGTCATTCCATTCTCATTTGGTTGAGGAATTTATTAAGTTCACGCAAAAGCACATCAAGTTTCCTGCCGGTGTAGTTCCGCTGGAAGAGTGCTACATCAACGATAGCGACTTGTAAGATTCTTACCGATATATAAGTAGATAAATAAAGCCCGTACCAGCAAGTCTGGGACGGGCTTTTTGCTTGTTAGAAGATCTTCGCTTGCTGCGATATCGGCTCAAAGATTTTTCTTTTCCAAGCTATTTGCTCGTATGAGAGCTGCGTCTTTAACTGAGGGATGTACCTGCTGTGTTTCAATTCAGCGGACTTTAGCCGTTAAGGGCTTAGTCGTATATGTATTCTCTCAATTACGTTCATGAGAGCTTGTGTATCGGTTGATTTTTAATAGTGGTCATCACCCTTATCATCATATTTTTGCGCTTCTTCACGGGGTGTTTTCCTGTGGTGCTCCAGTCCTACTAACTTTTTAGTGAGTTTCGTTATGTCTAAATAAGCCCATCAATAAGTTGCAACAAATAGGTTGCTTGATTTCGATACAGCAAAAGAATGCCTTGTTGCCGTAACGTTAGATTTGCGCTGCGCGCAAAATGATTCGATGTGAATGAATCGCAAATCTTTGACCTATGGTTTTGTCCAAAATCGAACAAATAGCTAGGAAAAACTAGAACGTGTTCTATCAGTTAGAGAAAATCGATAGAACGCACTGAATATCATTGGGTTTTGCTATTAGAAAGCACTCCGCGGCAATTAGACCCGTTTCCACTTCTGGGCGAATATACATACCAGCTTCGGAAACGAAAGCGAAAGGTAATTCAAGGGAGACTCACAGGAGTACGGCTCCCTTGGCAATACAGAGGAGGGTTTTAAATGTCCGAGAATTGGTTCGCAAAGCAGCCTAAGGAACATCTTGCAGGAAAGTGCGCCATCGTAGTTGGCGGCAACTCCGGCATCGGCAAGGCAGCAGCAGAAGCTATCGCTGCAGCTGGCGCTAACATGGTTATCGCTGGCGTACCTGAGGCAGGTTGCCATGAGGTTGCTGAAGAGCTGAAGGCTCAGGGCACCAAGGCTGTTGGCGTTGCATGCGACGTAACCAGCCAGGAGTCCATCGACAACGTAATCAAGGTTGCAGAGGAAAACTTCGGCCAGATCGACATCCTCGTAACTTCCGCCGGCATCGCATTGCCCCGCATGAACGCTGTTGACGTTGCTCCCGAGCAGTGGGACAAGCTGTTCAGCATCAACCTGAAGGGCAACTTCTTCCTGATGACTTCTGTTGCTCGCGCAATGGAGGCAAAGAACATCAAGGGCAAGATGGTTGTTGTAGCTTCTGCTCGTGGCATCAACTCCATGGAGAACATCGCTCCTTACTGCATCGCTAAGGCTGGCGTTATGGGCATGGTTCGTTCCTTGGCTGTTGACTTCGCTAAGAAGCAGATCCTGGTTAACGGCATCGCTCCTGGTTATGTTTACACCCCGATGGTTGCAAAGGTATTCGAAGAGCAGCCTCAGCAGGAAGCATACGTTAAGAGCCGCACTCCTCTGCCCAACTACACCGGTACGCTCGACGAAATGGGCGCTGCAATTCTGCACCTCGTTCTCCCTGTTACCGAGTACACCACTGGTCAGACCCTGGTTCTCGATGGTGGCTGGTCCATCCAGTAACAACGAATTATTGGCCAGCGCTTGATGCGAGGGGCTACAAGCGCTGGCTTCCTGTTTGAACTTTTCGAAAGGAAGTTACCCATGGAAGGTAAGATGAACGCACTTCTCAAGACCGCCGCTGAGCCGGATGCAATGGAGTACGTAGAAGATTTCGATATTCCTCAGATCAAGGATGACGAAGTACTGATGGAGATCAAGGCTGTAGGCATCTGTGGCACCGATCACTCTCTCTATCGCTGGAATCCTGCAATCGCAAATTCCTATCACATCCAGTATCCCGCAATCTTCGGCCATGAGTTCTCTGGTGTAATCGCTGAAGTTGGCAAGAATGCACCTGCAAACCTCAAGGTTGGTCAGCGTGTAACCGCAAACCCCGTACTGTTCGACAACACTTGCGAGTATTGCGATCGCGGCGAGGTAAACATTTGCGACAACCGTCCGTTCTACGGCACCGACCTTCCCGGCGCATTTGCTAAGTACATGGCTATCCGTGCAACCAACATCATTCCGATGCCCGATGATGTTACTTTCACCCAGGGCGCTTTGCTCGAGCCTCTCTGCGTAGCAATGAACGCTGTAGAGCGTGTAAATCCGCAGATCGGTGAAACCGCAGTTGTAATCGGCCCTGGTGCTATCGGTCTGCTCATGGTTGCTTTGTTGAAGCAGGCTCGTGGTATCCGCAAGGTTATCGTAACCGGCCTCGATGCAGACGCTAAGCGTTTCAAGGTTGCAGAGCAGCTCGGCGCTATCACGGTTAACGGCTCAGAGTGCGACGTTGTTGAGAAGGTCAAGGAACTCACCGGCGGTAAGGGTCCTGAGTGTATCTTCGACGCAGCTGGTCACTGGACCGTATCCGAGCAGGCTGTTCAGATGGTTGCTAAGGGTGGCCGCATTGGCATTACGGGTCTTCCCGCAAAGCCTTCTTCCATCCCGATGACCGACATCGCTATGCGTCAGATCAGCATCATCGGTAACCGTGCTTACGAGCGTAAGCATTGGCGTCAGGCTCTGAGCCTGTTGGCTAACGGCCTGGACATCTCCATGATTTCCAACATGGTTATTCCTCTGAAGGATTGGCGTAAGGGCATGGAGTTCATCGAGTCTGGCGAAGGCCTCCGCGTAGTTCTGGAGCCGTAAGAAGAACTCATTCTTGTTTCATGAAATAACAAGAGACTTAAAAAGGGTGCTGACACCACGGTGCCGGCACCCTTTTTCGCAAAATTTTGATGTGCTGAAAGGCATATTTGATCGTTAGGAGAATCCAATGGCAGGATTGCAGGGAGTTAAAGTAATTGAGCTTACCCAGTATGCAGCTGGCCCGGCCGCAGGTCGAGCCCTTGCTGAAATGGGTGCTACGGTTATTAAGGTTGAGCCGTTTACGGGCGACGAGCAGCGTACTCAGGGCTTGGCTTGGGGTATGAAGTTCCGCACCGAGTTTGATGACGTTGCATATGATTGCGGTTCCTTCAATAAGGAATGGACCGCAATCAACTGCAAGAGCCCTGAGGGCCTGGAAGTTATGTATCACCTTCTTGAGACGGCAGATATTTTCCTCACCTCTCTTCGCTCGGGCGCACTGAAGCGCCTTGGCCTTGACTACGAGACGTTGCACGAGAAGTTCCCTCGTTTGGTTTGGGCTCAGAACCGTGGCTATGGCGAGCACGGCCCCATGAAGGATGCTAAGGGCTTCGATGCAACCGCATTTGCAGCTCGTTCTGGTTTCGTAAGCGCAATTCCCCAGGCAAACGCCCATTATGAGCCCGGCAACTCTCCCATCGCTTTTGGCGATTGGAACACGGGTTGTGCACTGACCGCAGGTATTCTGGGCGCTTATGCTGGCGCTCTCCGCACCGGTGTTGGTGATAAGGTTACGGGCTCTCTGTATCATGTTGGCACTTGGGGCATGACTTCTGCTCTGATTGCTCAGCAGCAGGGTTGCGATTACCCGAAGGACCGCATGGAGGCAAAGTGCCCCACCAACAATTCTTATGTATCTTCCGACGGCATCTGGTTCCTCATGTGCTTCGGCAACTACAACAAGTATTGCAAGCTGGTATTCGATACTTTGGAAATGGACCCGAAGTACTACACCGAAGAGCAGTACAACACGCTTGAGGCGCTGGCTGACAATGGCAAGTATGTCGAGGTTGTAGCCGAGATGCATCAGGCATGCAAGAAGTTCACCTACGAAGAGCTCGAGAAGCGCTTCCGTGAGAACGACATTCCGTTCGAGAAGATCCAGACCGTTTCCGACGTTCTGCAGGATCAGGAAGCATTCGACAACGACCAGCTCCGTTACATGAAGTACGAGAAGCAGGGTCCCTCGAGCCCCTATGGCGAAGAGGAAGACTACGTAATCACCACCATGCCGTTCCGTCTGGACAGCATTGGTGATCCTGTTCTGCATCGCTCCCGTCCTACCGGTTACGACACGCGCAAGATCCTCAACGACTACGGCTATGACGACGCAACCGTCGACAAGCTTGTCGAGGATGGCGCAGTAATGTGCTACACCGGCGATCCGCTGCCCGCTTCCGTTTTGGAGCCCAGCTACGGACCGAATTCTAAGAGGGACTAGGAGGATACTGACATGGCACGAGCAAACACCCCATTTTCTGGACTTACCGTTCTCGACTTTTCCCGTTATCTGCCAGGCGGCTATGCAACTCAGGTGCTCGCTGACCTCGGTGCAACGGTAATCAAGGTTGAAGATACCGGTCTTGGCGACTTCATGCGTCACGACTATCCTACCAAGGGTGGCGGCATCTCCTACTACATCACCGCACTTGGTCGTAACAAGAAGTCGGTTTCGCTGAACCTCAAGAACGAAGAGGTTGTTGATTGGTTCAAGAAGATGGCCAAGGAAGCCGACGTTATCGTTGAGAGTTTCCGTCCTGGTGTAACCAAGAAGCTTGGCATTGATTACGATACGATCAACGAGATCAACCCTCGTATCATTTACTGCTCAATTTCTGGCTATGGCGCCGAGGATCCTCGCTCCAAGAAGGCTCAGCATGACTTGAACATGCAGGCAACGAGTGGCTACCTATCCGTAAACCATGGCTCCACCTCGCCCCTGCATCTGTGCGACCTTTCTTCTGGCATGGTCGCTGGCCAGGCTCTTCTTGCAGCTCTGTATGCTCGCGAGCAGACTGGCAAGGGCACGTACATTGACACTTCGATGTTCGATTGCTTCGTTTGGTGGAACTCGCTTCTTGATTCTCGCTGGTGCTTCAACGACGGTGAGTGCAAGCGAGACGACCTTGAGTATCCTTCCACCGCTTACAACGTGTACGAGACGGCAGACGGCGGCAAGCTTGCTCTTGGCATGGTTGAATCCAAGTTCTGGGAGCCCTTCTGCGATGCAATCGGTCATCCTGAAATCAAGGGCGACGGCTTGAAGCGTCGCTGGGAAGCACCTGAGTCATTCAAGATCGTTGAAGAGGTTATCAAGAGCAAGCCTCTGGCAGAGTGGATGGAATGGCTCGAGGACAAGGACTTCTGCATTGCTAAGGTCAACACCAAGACCGAAGCGGTTGAGCAGATTACGCGTGAGAACCCCGAGGCTTTGGCATGGGTTGACTTCCCTCGCGTAGGCCGTGTTCTTCAGACTGGCCTTCCTCATCACCTGTCCACCATCCCGGTTAACATCGCTGATTTCGAAGAGGCTTCTGTCCTCGGTGGCGATACTGCTGAGTACCTCAAGAAGGTCGGCGCAGACGATGAGACCATCGCACGTCTTAAGGCAGAGGGCGGCATTCGCCTCGGCGACGACATCGTTCCCGAAGAGGACCGTGCTCCTGTAGCTCCAGTTGAATAAAGCCGACAGTTCAAGCTGCTTTGATGAAAGGCGCCCCTAGTGGGCGCCTTTCTCGTTGTTCTGGCGTGTTCGACATTGACGGAAGAATCTCGGTCAAGACGCTGAGTTATGCCGTAGGAGGGGGGGGTACCCCTATGACTCCGTCGATGATTCGCTTTTCGTGGACGTTTCGCCGAACGTGCACCAGCGAAACGAAGGGCGACCAGCCTGTGACCGTAATAGGTGATCAGTCTTGCGTGAAAGCAGGGTAGGGTGGTTTGTTTGCTGGTGTTAAAGCGTTCTGGCTGAACGTGTTTTACCTGTTTGCTCGCTGAATAACTATTTTCTTGCGATAAACCAATTATTCAGGCATGACAACCAAAAGCTATTCATTTGCCTTATAGCTTTTTAAGAAAAATGACACCCTTCGAAATTTGAAATATAACCTGTTCACCGTAAAATAAGACCTGTAAGCAAAAGCTTATGAAACTGCAACGGTTAGGGGGACCAATGAATCCTAAAGCTACCATTACGGATGAGCAGTTCCAGGCATACCTCAAGCAGATCCGCGAATTGGCAGAGGGCCCATTCGACGAGATGCAGAAAGAGATTGAGGTAACCAATACTTTCCCGGAGAAGTTCTATGAACTCGCCAAGGAAAACGATCTCTATCGCTTCTATCTTCCCGCAGAGTACGGTGGATGGAACCTCAACGAGCTTGAGATCCTGAAGGTTCAGGAAGAGTTCTCTCGTGGCCCTGGCGGAATGCGTATGCATCTCCATCATGCTGCTGACATGAACTGGCGTATCCTTGAGGACTACGGCAAGCAGGAGCTGAAGGATCAGCTCATGGATAAGTTCCAGGACAAGACTGTTTACTGCAACTTCGCTATCACTGAGAAGACCGGCGGTACGGGCGCAGACCTCCACACCACCGCAGTTAAGCAGCCCGACGGTTCTTATGTTCTGAACGGCGAGAAGTGGCTCATCTCCCACACTGACTGCTCCGATTACACCTATGTAATCGCAGTAACCGACCAGGAAAGCGACAAGGACTCCCGTCTTTCCGCATTCCTCGTACCCAACGACGCACCTGGCTTCGAAATCATCCCTATGCCTCACATGATGGGCTGCAAGGGTGCTGGCCATGCAGGTTTGAAGTTCACCGACCTCAAGCTTGATCCTATCTACCTGCTCGGTGAAGAGGGCCAGGGCATGGAAGTTGCTATCCACTCCCTGAGCGTTTCCCGCGTACACATCGCTTGCTCTAACTTGGGTATGGCACAGCGTATGCTCGAGATCTCCCTCAAGCGTGCTGCTGATCGTGTAACCTTCGGTAAGCCGATCATCAAGCGCCAGGCAATCAAGATGAAGATTGCTAACATGCAGATGATGATTCATGCACTGCGCACCTTGGTTTACGACTTCGCTCGTGACTTCGACATTGACCAGAACAACGAGTACATCGATGAGAAGGCTGCAATCTGCAAGCTGTTCTCCATCGACACGGTTCGCCTGGTTTCCGATGAGATGCTCGAGATCTTCGGTGGCGACGGCTACTTCGAGGATTCTCCTTACGGTCCTACCGAGCGTCTGTATCGCGACTGCCGCGCTATGTGGCTCGAGGAAGGTGCTCCTACCGTTCAGCGCATCACCATCGCTCGCGAGTGCGAGAAGCATGGCGGCCGCATCGAGTACCTGCACTAAGGCTTCCTGAAAGATTGCGATTGCAAATCTTTTGACAAACCTGGTCATTTAAAGGCCTCTGTCCTATAAACTGGGACGGAGGCCTTTTTTTATGCGAGGTGTGAGGGGTCGCAATGAATCTATCGCAGTTAAGGTATTTCAGGAAGCTGGCACAGGTCCAGCATTTTACTCGGGCGGCAGAAGAGCTGTTTATCACTCAGCCTGCCCTCTCTAATTCTATTAAGCAGTTGGAAGGCGAGCTTGGCATTCCTCTGTTTGAACAGCACGGTCGTAACGTTCGGCTTACGAAATTCGGCAAGGAATTCAATGAATACGTGTCCGAAGGTCTCGACGTTATAGATAAGGGAATCCAAGTAGCGCAGGAACATGCGAACAGCTTGTCGGGAACTATTGATATTGGCACAATTTTTACCCTGCAGGCAGACTATCTGCCGGCACTTTTGAGGGAATACCGCTGTCGGTATGGTACTCATGTCGATGTACGTCTGTACCAAGGGTTAACCCACGGTTTGGTCGAAAGCTTAACTGACGGAACGTACGACATTGTGATAGGTGCATATATTGAAAATCGCCCCGACTTGGAATTCGTTCCGGTTCTGGCTCAGGACTTGGTGGCCATTGCCCACGAAGATAGTCCTTGGGCAAAGAAGGACACCATTTCGCTCGACGAACTGAAGAGCACCGAGATTGTTACCTATCGCCCCGAAACACCCATTGGCGCTGAGGTGAAAGAACTGATTTCTGCTCATGGTCTTACTGTGCGTCAATGGTGCGACGATGAGATCACCTTGGGAAGTGTGGTCGATGTCGAACCTGAATTAGTGGGCATTTCGCTGAATACGCTGGGTCTTGCTCCGTTCCCTCAGCTGCATACGCTTCGAATTAAGGAAGTTGAGCCTGGCTTCCACCCGGTGTATCTGATCTATCGGAAAAGCGCCCATAAGACTCGTGCGGTGGAAAACATCATTTCTCTGGCCGAGAACCTTCGATGGGATCCCGTAACCGAGACGCTTTGCGAGGAGAGCGTGAAGGCAGATAGCTAATTGCGGGCTTGAGGCTAATCGCCAATCTATTAATTCGGGATCACCGAACATGCTTTTGTTGGTCTACAGTTGAGTTGCCCAGAGGGGAGGGCGCATGCTAGACAGGATTGCCAACGTAGTTCCGTACGTAGCATTTCTTGTTGCGCTCTTTTTCGTGGAACTGCAGTTGTTTGGAGTGGAGGATGCGCTGTTGGGCGTTATCTTCCAGTCGTTCGCTCGAACAATGGTTGAATCTGCGGGGCTTTCGTTCATCAACTATCTAAAGCATGCTGCGCTATTTCTTGTAATGAGCCTTTGCTCGTCGCTTGCGGGCCTTCACCCTGTGTTGCTGGTGGTTGGTAGCGCGGTGTATATGTTCTGCATTACCTTGATGAATTCCGATGATTACCTCCCTCGAAATTTCTTCATGTTGGGCTTGGGCTTTCTGCTGTTGGAGATCTATCCCATTTCTGTGCATGAGATACCGATGCGTATGGTGGCAACGTTGTTTGCTGTTGCCTGCACCACCGCGTTTATTTATGCAATGCGTCATTTCTCGGCGCAAAGTGAGATAACTCAAGATCGAGGCTTTGTGATGAGGGCATTCGATGACATCGGATTTCAACTGATCGATCTTTCGAACCTCGATGTGAGTAAGCTCGATGCCCATAGGGTGTACGACATTACTCGAGAGTATTGCAACAAGGAGTATGGCAACGTCTTTCGCCAAGGTGGCGTACTGAGCGGACGGCAGCGGTATACGTTTTCACTTTTGATTTGCGCCGAGCAAATAGCCGATATGATGCACGGCGCTTCGCGTAACGTGCATTCGATGGAGCAGGCAGAGCGTGACTATCTTCTTGATCTGTCTGAAGTGTTTCTGGGCTTCGGGCAAGGGCGCATTAAACAGGTTCGTGCCATGATATCGGCGCTTCAAGAATTTCTGGATACACATCGGTTGGAAAATATTGAACACGATACAGCGTGGCGCGCAACGCTCGAGGCGATGATGTACACGTTGAGCGACAGCAAAGCATCACGTGATAATTCGACGCCGTTTGGATTGGGGATTCGTTATCGGTTGCACTTTATCAAGGACAACTTCAGTCTGAAGAATTCTCAGCTTAGGTTTTCTATTCAGCTTGGCGTAATCGTTGGAACGTCCTTCGCGGTTTCTGAGCTCATGCTGCTCTATATGGATACGCATTTCGGCGCGTGGATTCCCATCACTTCGTTCCTGATGATGAACACGTACCGCGATGAAACAATGAGAATGATGGGCAAACAGCTTTTGGGCATGCTGGTTGGCATGGCGGTGTTCGTGGCCGTCACCCATTTCATCCCCGAATCCGTTCGAATATTCTGCGTTCTTGTTATGGGCTATGGCGTCATTTTGATGAACTTCGGTCCAGCAGTTTCTATGGCCGCTGGTACGCAGCTGGCACTTGCTGCCCTATATCCCACCATGTCGCTCGGAGACACGCTGATGATGCGTTTGGTGTTTGTTCTTCTGGGGACTCTCGTGGTGCTGTCCATCATTTTCGTTTTCCTGCAATCGCGCAGATCGATGACGATTTCTCACAAGATGAGTGAAATGGAACGCGTGGACGAAAGGCTGCTAGCTCAGATACGAATCGATATCGATCATGGGCAAGCCGACAGCGATCGAAGCATTCAGCTGCTGTACTACCTCCATATGAATGCCTCGATCTTGGGTTCGCTGGCAAATAAAGTTGACGACACTATGGCCGACGAAGTGAAACGGCTCATTGAAGCGAATTATCAGTTCGCCATGGACGCTGCCCATGCCATTGTGTTCTTGAACTCCGATATCAAGAAGCAGCGTTTTGCGCACTTGAGAGGAACCACGAGCAAGCTACGGCTTAAGATCGATGATTTGCCATTGACCAAAAGCGACACTGATTAAACGAGCGTTGGCATGGCATGTAATAGGGTTGGCTGCTGTTGCGTGCTAGGTGGGAATCGAGTCTGACGTTGCGTGTCATCAAGGAATAGTGCCGCGGTTGCTGCATGTGGCTTCGTTTTCTGGATAGATTGGCATTGCTTTTTCGTGCGACTGTGCTGTCGGTGGGGCAGCAAACGCTGCTGGAAGCAGCATTTATGCAAGGCGTTCGGCGGCCTGAAGAGTGTTTATCTGCGATCGATCCTAGAGAAACAGATGGGATCCTGCCGTGATCCTTCAAATAGGTATAGCAAAATTAAGCCACCTTCCCGCTTCGTGGATAACGACAGGCAGGAAGGTGGCTCATGTAGGGGCTTTGGTGTCTATTCGTCGATGAAGAGGTTTGAAGCTTCGTCCTTGTAGGGCTGGATGGATTCAATCATTTTCGTAAGCTTCTTCTCGAATTTCTTAATGGAATCTTTGCCAACGGGCAGCCAGAGGGGAAGAGGGTCCGGCGAGCTTACCACCTTGTATACAAACTCGGCAGCTTTTTGAGGGTCGCCGTGTTGTTGGTAATTGTGGCCCAGGCAGAACTCTTCCGCGCCGCGAGCTGGCGTGTTGTCGTATGCCTCAAGAGGGGCATTGGGTGTGCGGATAGAGGTTCCGTCGAAGAAGTTAGTGCGGAACATCCCCGGCTCTACCACCATGCTTTCGATGCCGAAGGGCTTCATTTCCAGCGAAAGCACTTCGCTTACTGCAGCAACGGAGAACTTTGTTGCGTCGTAGAGGGCTCCACCAGGATCGCAGGCAAAACTAGCCATGGAGCCGATGTTAACAATGCGCCCTGAGCCTTGATTGCGCATATGGGGTAGCACCGCGCGGGCAACATTCATCATGCCGAATACGTTGGTGTCGAAGATGGCGCGCGTTTCTTCATCGGTGGTCTCTTCGAGCGATCCGAAGATTCCGTAACCGGCATTGTTCACCAAGACGTCGATGCGGCCGAATTCCTCAATTACTTGATTTACGGCTTCCTTGATTTCGGATTGGTTGGTCACGTCGAGCTTTACGGGCAAAAGCTGCTCAGATTCTCCGAAGGCCGCCCGCACTGCTTCTGGCTTGCGGGCGCCTGCTGCGACGCGGCAGCCATGATCGAGCGCTGCCTGAGCGAATGCCTTGCCGAATCCTCGGCTTGCGCCGGTGATAAGCCAAACGGGAGTTTCCATTTCTGTTCCTTTCTTCGCGCGTCTGCCTGCGAAGAACAAGAAGCCGGGCAGTCGCTCGTATTCATGCTCTGCGGGTTAACTTGACTGCGACACCTTATTTGAGAGCGTTGCGATGCTATCGCTACTCTTCTTGATTTTAGCTTCAATGCGGGTTTTTTCGTCGCCCGTTGCCGGGGTGGGCTGGTAGTTGTTTGAATTGGAAACAGAAGAAATCGAGCAAGGGATAACGTTGATGTTGTCGTCGGTGGCAACATCGTTGCCTGTTACCGTGAACGTTTGCTGGAAGATCATGCAGTCTTTATCAGATGGGTTGGGATTGCCGCCAAAGCAGAAGTTACCCAGGCTGTATACGATATAGCGGCCATTGTACTTCTCGTATCCCTGTATTACATGAGGGTGGGACCCGATAACAAGATCGGCCCCCTCGTCAACGGCAATGTGTCCCAGCTGGATTTGCGTTTCGTCGGGGACCGTTTCCTTTTCGGTGCCCCAATGGAAATAGACGGCAACAAGCTGAGCTCCGTTTTCTTTGGCGGTTTTGATGTTCTGCTTGAGCTCGTCTTGGATATCGAGGTGCTTTGCCAGCTCGTAGGTTCCAATGAGGGCAACCTTCACGCCGTTGACATCGCGATAATCGATGCGGTCGTAGCCAAAGGTTCCGATTCCTGCATTTTCCAGGGCGGAAATGGTGTCAGTGTAACTTTGCTCGCCGTAGTCGCGCGAGTGGTTGTTGGCAAGCGATGTCGTCTCAACATTGCCCTTCACAAGAATTTGCGCGTAATCGGCGGGGCCTTTGAAGGCGAAGGTCTTGTCCTGACGTGTGGAGGAGGTGGTTAGGGTTCCCTCCATGTTCACCACAGTAAGATCGTCGTTTTTGAAGATGTCGGCAACGTTGGCAAGGAAATAGGATGGGTCGTCGACCGCTTCATATTTAGTGTTGAAGCTGGTATCGGAGCTGAAATTAACATCGGTTCCCAAGGTGCAGTCGCCAGCGAATGTAACCGTAAGCGTAGTGGGCGTTGGCGCCGCATCGGTGGCAGCAGGCGTCTCTTCTTTAGTGTTTTGGCTCGAGCCGCCAAGAGCTCCGACCAGGGTGGTCACAAGAAAAATAACGACAACGAGGGCCGCTGCTCCGCCAACGAAAAAGGGCAGATTGCTGCGCTTCTTCGAGTATCCATGGCGAACGTAGGTGCTGGTTCCTTGGCGAGGCGTAAGCGTCTGGTAGGAATGTTGCTCGTGGATAGGCGCGCGGCTTGTTCTACGAGAAGACGGAGTGGTTCGGCGGCTGGAAGCGCGCCGTTGGCTGGGGCGTTGTTGGCCTCGTTGCGATGGCTGTTGCCGGCGGCCTTGTTGTTGGCGTGGGCGTGATGATTGCGCCGATTGGCGTGGGTCAGTGCTGAAAGTGTTACTGCGGGAAGTTTGCGTGAAGGACCCCTCCGAATAATCGGATGCGTGGCTGGCCTGTCGGCGAGGCGCGGGGCGTCCGTCAATTTGGTGGCGTTGCGTAGTGCGATTGCCGGGCGTTTGGGCGCGGCGGTTCGTGTTGCGTTCGTTCATGGGATTCCTTTTGTTGCGTGATGAAACCATGGTACCAAAGCTCGCCATTATCAGGGCGGATGTGGGCTTAGCTTTCCTTGAGTGAATTGTGTGAATGGGGGATGAGGCTCATATACTGGAAGATAGAAGCGGTGCTTGGCATCGGCGTCGTATGTGGGCTGAAGAAGAGAAGGGGTATTGCTCATGGGCGAAGGCTCATTGTTCGCAAAACTGGCACGAGCTGCATTGTGTGTAGCGGTCGCGATGACTCTGGCGCTTTTCCCCTTGACTCTCTGTTCATGCGACTCACCCGATCAGAAAACCCACGTTACCGTTTCGGTATGGGATGACTCTGTGCTCACTTCGGGGTTTGCTCAGTACATCGAAGAGCAGAACCCTGATTATGAAATAGAGTGGATCGTGGGGGACGATTCTCTTGATTTCTATGATTATCAGGCAAAACACGGATCGCTGCCCGATGTCATCCTGACGAAGGACTTCAACCGCGTAAGCGCCGAATCGCTGTCTGCGTCTCTCTACGATCTCGGGGGAACGGATATCGCGGCATCATATAGCGAAGATGCGCTCAGGTCTATTCCCGGCAACTCCGACGCGGTGAAATATTTGCCAGGTGCGAGTGGCTTTGAGGGCATAGTAATCAATAGCTACCTATTCGATTCGTACGGCATTTCCGTTCCGAGTGATAGGCAGTCGTTTATCGAGGCATGCAAGGCTTTCTCGGAAAGGGGAGTTGAGCCGCTTGCTGCAGGCATGGCTGACACCGAAACCTGTTATGAGGTCATGCAAGGGTTCGCCGATGCTTCGCTGGTGTCCGAGACGGAAGATTTTTTGAGTCAGGTATTGAAGCGCGATTCGAGCTCGGTTTCCGTAGATGCCTCCTCGTTCCCCGATGCGCTTTCGTATTTGGGCGATCTTATGGCGCAGGGCGTTATCAGTGCCGAGAGTTTCAATGAGACGCCTGATCAAGCCGAGCAGAAATTCTTAGACGGGAAAGCAGCAATGCTGTTCTTGCCCGATGGGCAGGCCTCGTCGTATGGCGCCCAGCATAATATGACCGTGAGAGCCCTGCCGTTTTTCGGGGATTCTTCGAGTTGGGCATTTGCCCAGCCGGTATTTATGGGAATGGTCAGCGATGTGAAAACCCAAGGGGTTGCCTCTACTGCGAGCGACGAGGTTATACACAAGGCTGCGGTTGATGTACTTTCGAGCATTATGAGCGTCGATGCCCAAAATTATTATCTGGGTCTGTATGGCATAGATAAATTGGTATCCACTTCCGCAGACGATCTGATTCAGCTTCCCGATGCCCTTTCTTCTCTTTCGTCGAGCCTGGAAGAGGGAAGTGTCCGAACGTTTCTGCCTAATCGGCTCGCATCGAATGCGGTCGGCGAAACACTCTCAGATGTTGTAAAGGGAGAGGTCGACGCTGCGGGCGCCCTTGATGAGGTGGAGGGTCTGTTGAAGGCTGAGCAGTCTGAAGATAAAAAGGTGCTCACTTCGTTTTCGGAGGGCGTGAGCGGCCTTTTCGACGACACGAAGGGTAACGTTGCTGCTCTGGACATCGCCCAAGTGTCCTCGCAGGTGCTGAATACCGATGCATTTGTCGTTTCGCCCCATGCTGCGCGCTGTCCCCTGTATGCGGGAGATAAGACGGCAACGGATTTAGCCTATTCGGTTGCAAAGATGCCCGTTGCCGTGGTCTCTCTTTCGGGAGATGAGCTTACCGAGTATCTTTCGCGTTGCGTGGCGGCGGCAAAAAGTCCCTACGATTTGCCCGTTGTAAGCGGGCTGCATCTGGAGATAGCTCAGAAAAACGGCACTTTCCAGCTTGAATCGGTGGCGAAGATCACCTCATCAGGCATGCAATCTGGTGGAACCGACACTTCTTCGGCCAACGAAGGACGAGAATCCACGGTCGACTTACGTTCTGGGGATACCTATACCGTGGGCATCTCATCGTTTTCCTGGGAGACGGAGCTCTCTGAAGCGGGCGCTTACGACCCTGTTGAGCAGAAAGGCTCCCTACAGGATATCTGGGTAGATGCATATCGCGATGGCAAGGTTGCCGGCTTGCCTGCCTATCAAGATTACTTTGCTTTTTCCTAGGATGCTTTCGGTGTATTCTGACTCTGATAAACGTGTCAGAAAGGTAATCAGAGCATGATCATAAAGAAGACCCCTCATCAGATTGAGGAAATGGCTGAAGCGGGCCGCTTGTCCGCTAAAGTTTTGCGTGAAGTAGGTGCGCGGGTAAAGCCAGGCGTGTCTACTGCCGAACTGGACCGCATCGCCGAGATGATTATCCGCATGGAGGGCGGCATCCCTGCTTTCAAGGGATATGGCGGATTCCCTGGTAGCATTTGCGCATCGGTGAACGATCAGATCGTTCATGGTATCCCCTCCAATTCCGTCATTCTCCAGGAGGGCGATATCCTTTCTATTGATACGGGCGCTATCGTGAAAGGATGGGTTGGAGACAACGCTTGGACGTATCCGGTTGGCAAGATCTCTCCCGAAAAGAAGCGTCTGCTCGAGGTTACCGAACAGTGCATGTGGGCTGGCATCGAGGCTGCTCGCCCCGGCAATCATTTGGGCGATATCGGTCATGCTATCCAAGAGATTGCCGAGCGCGCTGGCTACGGTGTTGTGCGTGAGTATGTGGGTCATGGCGTGGGTCGCGATATGCATGAAGACCCCAATGTTCCCAACTACGGCCGAAAGCACACTGGTATTAAGCTTGAGCCGGGCATGGTTATCGCCATTGAACCTATGATCAATATCGGCACCTATAAAACTAAGGTTATGAGCGATGGTTGGCTTGTTTGCACGCGCGATGGTAAGCCTTCTGCGCATTTCGAGAAGACCGTTGCTATTACTGAAGATGGCCCCCGCGTTCTGACCACGGAGCCTGATTATCGCCGCCCGGTAAACAAATAGCTTCGACTTGAGGCCGAATAGCCCTCATCGGACGTTCGTTCGATCGCCTCTTTTGCATCGACTGACATAGCTCTTGATACTATTCGTTCCCCTAAGCGCCTCCATGGAGGCGCTTTTTTATTGCCCGATTGGCTGCGGGCTGCGACGGCGAGCATGCTTGAGGTAAAGGGTTTTAGCGTGCAAAGGGTCTTTGCTCGGCGGTTGTCTCGTGCGGTCTTGCTTGTCAAAATGCCACGGTGTTTCGGCGCTGTTTCCATATCATTGAGCGCTCTGTTAACTGCCAATCTACCTGCGTTTTTAGAATAATTTGCGGAATACAAGCTTTTGACCTGGTGTTTTGTAAATCTCTCATCAGCTTGATGAGCGTTCATGTTAAGCGTGCGTTTCAAGGTTTTTGACCCTTTGTTAAACAGGGCGCATCGCGCTTGTCGCGGGCAAAAGCGGTTCTAATATGAGCCTGTCGAGTTCAACGAAGAGCTCGAATGTGTGATTGCCCTCGATGCGAAGCCTCTCTGGAAGGCATTTTGGCGAGTACGGCAATATGAATGGCTCAACGGCGAGTCTCTGGCAGCTGCGTAAGTGGCTGGCGCAAGAATATCGATCTTACGCAAAAGGAGTGATCGCCTTATGACACCGCCAACAGATGCCGCCGTTTTGGGTGGCATAACCGCAGAATCGAAAGAATACTTTGAAAAGCGCTCCCTTAAGAAGGGCGCCGTAAACTGGGTACTGCTTATGAGCTTGGGCATTGCCTACGTAATATCCGGTGACTTTTCTGGATGGAACTACGGCATAGGCTACGGTGGCTGGTTCGGAATGCTTATCGCATTCTTGGTCATGGGAGCCATGTATTTGTTCATGGTGCTGGGCCTGGCTGAAATGTCTTCTGCCATGCCCGCAGCTGGTGCTGGTTATGGCTTTGCCCGCCGCGCCATGGGCAAGGTAGGTGGCGCGCTGACCGGGTTCGCCATCTTGATTGAGTATACGATTTGCCCCGTCGCCATCTCGACGTTTATTGCTGCGTATGTGCATGCGTTGGGCCTGTTCGCCGATATTCCCTCGGTTGCCATCATCGGCCTCTTCTTTATCGTCTTCGTTGGTATTCACCTTATCGGTGTTGGCGAAGCATTGAAAATCGTATTTGGCATTACCGCTATTGCTATGATTGCCCTTATCGCTTTCGTCCTTGGTATTGCGTCTCACTTTGAAGTGGCAAATCTCTTCAACATCGCTCCTGCTGTTGATGGAGGTACGACGCTTTTGCCTTTCGGTGTTGCCGGTGTGATTTCTGCTCTCCCATTTGGCATTTGGCTGTTCCTTGCAGTTGAGGGCGTTCCCCTGGCAGCGGAAGAATCGGCAAACCCAAAGAAGGACATGCCTAAGGGCATTATCGGTGCAATGCTGACCCTCATGGTTACGGGCGCTTTGGTTCTGTTCCTTACCGCAGGTGGTGCTGGTGCTGAGTTTGCTGGCGCTGCAGCCGCCCCGTTGGTTGACGCATTGAACGAAGTTGGCGAAGGCCCTCTTGCGACGTTTGTAAACTACGCTGGTCTTGCTGGCCTGGTCGCTTCGTTCTTCTCGACGGTATTCAGCGGCTCCCGCCAGGCGTTCGCCCTTTCTCGCGCTGGCTATTTGCCTAAGTTCCTTTCCGTTACCGGTTCCCGCAAAACCCCGTTTGTTGCCCTGCTTGTTTTGGGTACCATCGCCTTTACCTTGGCTGCCGTAGTTCAAGACGGCGACATCCTCCTGAACATGGCAGTATTCGCCGCATGCGTTTCCTACGCAATGATGAATCTTTCCCACATCATCTTGCGCAAGAAGGAGCCAAACATGGAGCGCGGCTTCAAGGCCCCTGGCGGAATTGCCCTTACCGGTATCTCTTTCGCTCTTTCCCTGGTGGCTATTGTTTCGACCTTTACGGTTGATGCCTTTGCTGCAGGCTGCACCCTCGCAGTTCTTGCGGGACTGATGGTGTACTTCTTCGCTTATTCGCGAAAGCACCTGGTGGGCAATGCACCCGAAGAGGAATTTGCCGCTTTGAAGGCTGCAGAAGCTGAGCTGAGTTAGACCGTTGCCGCAGGGGCGGTTTGACCCCTGCGGCACGTATTCCCTGCTGTGAGGGAAAGGAGATGCTGTGATTGATTCGGTGATTTTCGATTGCGACGGAACGCTGCTTGACTCGATGCCCGCATGGCATGCACTGCAGGAGCGATTTGCCCAAAAGGCAGGAATTGCCCTCAACCCTATGCAATTGGTTCGTTTGAATGCGAACACTCTTCCCGAAACAGCAGCCTTTTTCCATCGGGAATGCGGTTTGGGCGGTTCGGTCGAAGAGGTTCTGGATGATGCCCACCAGATCCTTCTTAGCGAATATCGCGACAACGTTCTGGCCCGAAACGGCGCGGTGGAACTTGTCCGCCGCCTGAGCGACGACGGAGTGAAGCTTGCGGTTGCCTCGTCAAGCCCTGTCGACTTCCTTCAAGCGGGCTTGGAGAGAGCGGGCATGTTCGACCTGTTCGATGTGGTTGCCTCTGCGGAAGGCGAGGGCAGGACGAAGAGCGACCCCCAGTTCAGCGCAAGCGTCGCCTTCAGGCTTG
Source organism: uncultured Eggerthella sp. (assembly GCA_900553605.1). Classification (GTDB taxonomy): domain Bacteria; phylum Actinomycetota; class Coriobacteriia; order Coriobacteriales; family Eggerthellaceae; genus Anaerotardibacter. Next base: position 19,694 of record USDX01000004.1, read on the forward strand.
GCGCAAATCCCGCCAACAGCTGGTGTGTTGACGATTCGGCGTATGCATTGGGCGCAATGGCGCAGGCGGGTTTTATGACTTTGGGTATCTACGACTCCGATAACGCAGGAACGAAAGAAGATCTGCGTGAAGCAGCCGATGGCTTCATAAACGGTTTCGAAGAATTGGATTACGAGTGCTTTGTGCGCGGTTGGAAAAGAGAGAGCGTTGCCATCCGTTAAGGGAGGCAAGTGGAAGAGCCAGCACAGGGCTGAATCGACTTAAGTGAGAGGAAGAAAATGGGTTGCAAGAGTGAAGACGTTGGCATCCTTGAATCTAATAGCTTCAACGTTGCCAATATTGATTCTTTGGAAGGTGATTTGAAGAGCCTGGTTGAACGCCGAGCGGTGCTGGGCCCTTGTTATCGCCTGTTTTACCAGAAGCCATTGCATTTGGTGCGCGGTAAGGGAACGCGCCTGTTCGACGCCGACGGCACCGAATACCTTGATATGTATAACAACATTCCCTCGATGGGCCATAGCAATCCGGCAATCACCGAAGCGGTTACTGATCAGCTGCAGCTGCTGAATACGCATACTCGTTATGTGCATGAGAATATCCTGGACTATGCCGAGGACTTGCTTTCAACCATGCCTGAGGAAATCGATCGCGTGATGTTTATGTGCTCGGGCTCGGAGGCCAATGACCTGGCGGTACGCTGCGCTCAGCTTTACACGGGCGGCGAGGGAATCATCGTTACCGGCGAAGCGTATCACGGAAATACCGCCTTGATCTCCGGTCTTTCCCCTTCAATTGGCAAAAGTGTTGCCATGAGCCAAACCATGCGCATGATTCCTTCCCCTGATACATTCAGGCTGGAAGTTGACGATTTGGGTACATGGATGTGCGAGCAGATTTCCATCCAGATTCAGGACATGCGTCGCCACGGCATCAAGTTTGCTGGCGTGTTGTTCGATGGCATCTTTTCCTCCGACGGCGTTATTCCCGGTACGCCAGGCTTCCTGAAGCCGGTGGTCGATTTGGTTCACAAAGAAGGCGGCGTGTACATTGCCGATGAAGTGCAGCCAGGGTTCTGCCGTACCGGCGATGCCTTCTGGGGCTTTGCGCGCCATGATATTGTTCCCGATATCGTAACCATGGGTAAGCCCATGGCGAATGGCATTCCTTGCTCTGCCATGGCCATAAAGAGCGAGGTTCTCGATGCGTTTGCGCAGGACAACCCCTATTTCAATACGTTTGCTGGAAATCCTGTTTCCATGGCTGCGGCCCAGGCGGTTCTTAACTATATCCGAGAAAACGACATCTTGGAGCATACCCGCATCATGGGTGAAAAGCTTCGCGCTGCTGTGAGCGACATTGCAACGCGTCATCCCCAGCTTGCCGATGTACGTGGCGCTGGCTTGTTCACTGGTGTGGAAGTGGTCCGCCCAGGCACAAAGGAAGCCGATCGGCCTTTCGCCGTTTCCCTTATCGAAAAGCTGCGTGAAAACCATGTGCTTATTTCCCTGTGCGGTCCTTACGGCAACGTGCTGAAGGTCCGTCCGCCGCTGGTGTTTGACGACTCCGATCTCGATATGTTCGCAAGCGCCCTGGAAGCCTCGTTTTCTCAGCTTGAGGTTTAGTGCATGATGTCTGCCCTGTTTTGGTGGGCGAATTGGAAAGGATGCCCTCATGGCTAATAATTTTGAGAACCCCGAAGTATTTATGGAAGTGGCAAAAGCCGCAGCTGAACACTATGCCGATTCATGTGCGGTGAAGCTCCTTGCGTTTTCCGAGAATGCTACGTATTTGGTGTACGACCCCGCAACCGATGAAAAGCTGTTTGTGCTACGCGTGGGACGCCCTGGCTATCATACGCGCGAAGAATACGAAAGCGAGATAAGCTGGCTTCGCCAGATCAACGACTATACACCGCTTAAGGTTGCCAATCCCATTCCCGCAACCGATGGGTCCTATATCCAGGAGATTGAAAAGGACGGGGTAACGTACTTCTGTGTAGCGACTGAGTTTTTGACGGGCGAAACACTGGAACACGATAACTCTCCAGAAGCGGCTCCTGCCCATTTTCGAACGCTGGGAAAAACGACGGCCTACCTGCATCGCCAAACCGAGATTTGGAACGGCACCAAAGATATCAAGCGCTTTCATTGGGACTACGAGAACATGATTGGCGAAAATGCCGTTTGGGGCAATTGGCGCGATTACCCCGATCTGTACCCAGAGGCGGAAGCGAAGATCGAACGCTGCTGCCAGATCATCGAAGCGCGATTGGAGCGCTATGGCAAAACCGATCTGAACTATGGCGTGATTCATGCCGACCTACGCGATACCAACATCCTGGTTGATGGCGATGTGATCAAGGTTATCGACTTTGACGATTTCGGTTTCGGCTGGCATCTGCACGATCTGGCAGGCGCGCTGACCTTCATCGAGGATAGGGAAGACGTTCCTGATTTGGTGAATGCTTGGCTTGATGGATATCGCAAGGTTCTTCCCTTTACTGATACCGATTTCGTGGAAATCGACACGTTCATTTTGCAGCGCCGTATCCAGATGATGGCTTGGATGGGAAGTCATCAGGATTCCACCCCTGTTCAGGGATATATGCAGGGGTACATGGAAGGCACCATGAATTTGGTGGAGCGCTACCTGCGTCTTTTTGGTTAAAGCGCAGGCCACGTGGCTGGATTGACTTCTGCCGTCTTTCAGCACCGAGGATATCCCCCGAAGGCTCTACCGCTTTGCGGCTTACCAATTTACGTGAACGAAAGAGAGAACACTTATGAAGGAAATAGAGATCATCATCAACGGCGACAAACTTGAGCGAGTAAAGCGCATCCTGTCCGCCTTCAGCAAGAACGGCATTTTCGTGAGCCAGGGTTTTGGCTATGGCCATCAGCAAGGCTATCATCAGGTGTACACGCGTGATGACAACCGTGGCGTGAACATGCTCCCCAAGGTTTCGGTCCGCACCGTAGTAGCGGATGACTTGGTTGACCCGATTGTGAACGAGATGGTTTCGAGCATGGGCAACGCAACCTTTGGAGATGGCAAGATCTTCATAAAAGACGTTGCCGAGGCAATTCGCGTGCGAACCGGCGAGGTGGGCGATGCGGCTCTGTAGCGGAGAGCCCGACGGTTTAAGTCCTAAATGCTGCGAAGCGGCTCTGCCCGCCTGGTTTCAGGAGGGCAGAGCCGCTTTTGTGTTGGGGGCTTGCAGGGAAAACGAACGTGGCGGTACCGCGCTCAGTGGTTTTGCACTCGGGTTGTTCCTGTAGTTTCGTCAACCTTAATTCTTCGATTGGATACGGAATTCGGACAAGCTTGCGCAAGCCCTGGCGGGCCGCGACAACCCTTATGGGTTCCATCGGCGGCCCTCTCCTGTGCGCGCGGGCATCCATCGATGTGGAAGTCGATTACGCGGTTCGTTCGGTCTTGCGGATCATTCGGCCCTGTGAGGCTCGAGCCTTATGGATCGCGTTCTGGGTCGCGCCACGGGCGATGATGCGGAAGTATTACAGACTTTGCGCGGTGTCACACAAGAGTCGCAAACCACAAAAGGCGTTAGGCTGCAGACCTACGCAAAGAATTGTGCAGGGTGCCTTTCGGATCTTTGATAAGCAGATAAAACGCCCACGCGACAAGACCCGCAACAACGACCACGCCACCCAAGATGGCATCGTTGAGCATGGCAGTAGTGTCGGCGATTTCGATGAACGCTTCACCTTCAGCGAGGCATGCGATGCCGTCGACGATCCACATGAGCCCCGCGCCCCAATACATAAGGGCGAGCACCCCGATTTTCATGGTGCTTTTTGGGCCGGCAGCATACCACGCGATGGTAGCGATTGCAGCGGCGAGCAAGGTAATGACGAGTGTCATCTAGGCCTCCTTTGCCGCGGTGACGGGTTTTGCTTTCACGGCCGTATCGGCAACGAAAGTTGCGATGAACCACACGAGCGTGACCAGAAGGGCCATGCCAACGCCGATGGTCGCCATCTCATGAAGCATGGCAGGGATTTCCGAAGGGTCGTTCATGGCGGTGAGGAAAGGCGGGAAAGGGACGACTTCGCCGTGCCACATGTGCTCTATACACAGCAGAATTACGCCGCCCCATAGCATGTTGAGCAGCCATCCAATTTTGCGGGTCCAGCAGATGCCACCTTCGGTGGGGTCGGTGAGCTGGTTCCCGTGTTCGTCGACGATGCCCTGCTCCATTTCCTTCTTCTTGACTACTGCGCGAACTGCGGTGCCGATAATGGCTTCGCCGCCACCAACGAGAAAACACGCCATTTGAAACCTCCAAACTTCTATGGATACGGTGTTACGAAACTATATCCCGTAACAACGGGAATATTAGCACTTTCATCAGGCAGTGTGAAGAGCTCTGAAATAGTAATACCAGAATAGTCGTGGTTGACTCAGGGGTGTTGCATTTTTGGCATGGTGAGTTAACCTGCCCGAGCTTGGCGCGATTGAGCTTGGGCGCGGTGTTCGCGTTTTGTGGTGGCAACTGCGCTAGAATCCAAAGCGGTATTTTCGGAAAACGAAAGGGCGGACTTACTTCATGAGCGTGCTGTTTTTGGAATATCCAAAATGTTCCACCTGCAAAAAGGCCAAGAAGTGGCTTGACGAGCATGGCGTGGAATACTGCGATCGTGACATCACGACTAAGAACCCCACGGCGGCCGAGCTCGCGGAATGGCATGCGCGTTCGGGATTGCCGTTGCGCCGTCTCTTCAATACGTCTGGCATGAAGTATCGCGAGCTTGGCATTAAAGCGAGGCTCGATGCCGGTATGAGCGACGCCGAGTGCTTCGATTTGCTTGCGACCGACGGCATGCTCGTGAAACGTCCGCTGCTTGTGGGCGACGATTTTGTGATTCCTGGTTTCAGAGAACAGACGTGGGCAGAGGCGCTGGGGTTGAGCCTGTAAGGTGAGCTTTTTCTTAGCCTATGGTGTTGGGCTTGGCAGCCGGCTCCGAGTCTGGGTCGAGCTTGCTTTCGTGCTGGGTGAGAAGGTCGTATAGGTTAACGGACAATCCTTTGTTGCCGGAGCGCGATAGTTCTAGAGCCTCTATACGGCTAATGGCTTGCTTCGTAGCCCAAGATAATTGCTTCGGCAACTTCCGCTAGAGGCTTGCGCGTGTTCATAGAGATCTTCCGCATGCGGCCGAAGGCTTCTTCTTCTGTTGCTCCCGCTTCGATGAGCAGGCATTTTGCTTTGTCGACAAGACGTCGCGATTCCATACGTGCTTTTAGCCGATCAAGCTCACCGTGCAGCTGCTCTTCTTGCTTGAAACGGCTGGTGGCAACCTCGATGGCGGCAACCAGATCCTTTTCGGCGAAAGGCTTCGTCACATAGCCGAATACGCCCATCTTGGATGCTTCTTTGATCTTGTCCTTCTGCGCGTAAGCGGTAACCATCACAACGGGGCATAGCTGCGCCTGCGCGATTTCCTGAGCTGCTGCGAATCCATCATCGCCATCCATATGAGCGTCCATAAGCGCGCAATCGGGCGCAAAGGCGAATGCCTTTTGAACCGCTTCGCGTCCGCTGCGTGCCTCTGCGACAACTTCGTAGCCCAGATCTTGAAGGGTTTCCTTCAAGTCCATGCGGATGATTGCTTCGTCTTCTGCTATCAGGAGCTTCATTGTTCCTCTTCTGGTGTTTGGGGTTGTTCGTTAAGGATGGAATTGGGTATTTCGAAAGTGAAGCATGCTCCAATGGGCGTTGCCACTTCTTCGAGTTCGCTGCGAAGGTCGTCCTCGACCAGGGTGCGCATGAGAGTCAATCCCATGCTGGTTTGTCCTTGGATGGTGAATCCGCTAGGTAACCCGCAGCCGTCATCGCTGATGGTTGCGCGCAGCCCTTTTTCGGTCTGCTCGAGACTGATGTTCACGTTTCCTTGTGTTTCTTCGGCGAATCCATGCTCGAAGGAATTGCACGTGATTTCGGCGATGACAAGCGCCAAGCTTATGGAAACGGATCCGGGAACAAGGCGCGGGGTTCCGGTAACCGTGATGAAGAACCGACTTGAGTCACCGCACATACTGGTTTTGACCTGCTGCGATACGCGCCGAGCAAGTTCGATGACGTCCACCTGCTCTTTGGCCGCCTCGGAGAGCATCTCGTGCGCTATCGCCATGGAGCGAAGGCGCCCTGCCGCTTCAACCAAGACGCTTCTTGCCTCTTCGGAGGGGCAGCGGCGAATATGCAGACGCATCAGTGATTCAACGGTTTGCAGATTGTTCTTCACCCGATGGTGAATTTCATGAATGAGGGCGTCTTTTACGCGTATCTCACGGGCAAGCGCTTGTTCTCGTTCTTCTGTGGCGGACCCGTTTGGGTCAGTGCGCTTTTCCATGATGAGCCTCCTTCGATGTGCGCATAGTTTCCGCAACCGATTGTAGAAAGGCGGTATTTCGAGTCGGTTTCTCCGCGGTTTCCAAACGATTTGCTTTTGATGCGCAAACTTGAGCGGGTGGGCCAATTTGGCTTGGGCTTCGTTCGGCTTGCCGGGCCGTGCCTTAAGGCACTTGAGTTGGCGCGAAACAAAAATGCCCCGCTTTTTGGCCGCCCTCATCCTTTATGGACGGGCGGCTACTAAAAGCGGGGCATGGTGAGGCGAAGCGGAGCTTGCCTTTGCGCGGCAAGCAGTTCTTGCTACGAGCGCTTCGGTTACGAGAAGAACACGCGCGAAGTGCGGCCGTAAAACGATTCAGCCTTGTAACGCAGCAGCACGGTTGGCTCTTCGCCCGATTGAACGATAACGCGGCGGATGGGGCGATCGATGGGAATAAGCTCGCCATCGATGAACATAGTTGCCTCGCGGTTCGCGCTCGAAGGGTCCATTGCGATTTCGACGATATCGGAAGGGCCGGTAACCAGTGCTCGAGAGTGCAGGGAATGGGGCGCGATGGGCACTACCACCAGGCCGCTGTAACCGGGGGCAACCAGTGGGCCGCCTGCGGAAAGGGCGTAAGCGGTAGATCCGGTTGCGGTGGCAACGATAAGGCCGTCTCCCTTAACATCGGCAACTTTTTCGCCTGCAACCGTGTAGGCGCAGTCGATGACGCGACCCTGGGCACCACGGGCAAGGGTGAGTTCGTTCAATCCGAAGAACTGCTGTGAGCCCTTCATGGGGGCATCGGGGCCGCCGTTGGCTCCTTCGTCGCCTTCGCAGAAGACATCGATGCGCAGGTTCGTGCGGTATTCGGTGGTCAGCTCGCCGGCGAGCGCTGCTGCAACCACGGGGATAATGCCGTCTTCGTTGGAGTTGGCCATGAATCCCAGATGGCCGAAGTTCACGCCTAAAATAGGGATGCGGCGGTATTTGATTTGAGCGGCAGTACGCAAAATGGTACCGTCGCCGCCCAGCACTACGGCAAGATCGAAATCGTCGATATTTTCGACGCGGCGCTGGAAAAACTCGGATGAAGCGCGGAGATCGTCCGTATCGAAAGCGGTGAACTCGACGCCCTGGGAAGCCAGGTACACCTCGAGGAGCAGCGCTGACTCGAGCGCTTTGGGGTTGTAATTATTGCGAACAATAAGAATGCGCATAGATTATTCCTTAGTATGGTTCCCTGGAATCTGAACAATTATAGACAACCTTGAGGACCAATGGCCAACGACTCTAAAGACAGCATACTTAAAAATACGGGGCTCATTACCCTGTGCACGCTTGGTTCCCGCGTAACGGGGCTTTTGCGCACGTGGGCGATGGCGTTTGCCCTGGGCAATACGTTGCTCACCTCGGCATATCAGATTGCATACAATATGCCTTCTATGATTTACGAACTGGCGGCTTCGGGCCTTCTTGCCACGGCGTTTCTGCCTCTGTATTTGCTCCAGAAAGAAAAGAAGGGCAACGGGGAGGCCTATAAGTTCGCTTCGAATATCCTGACCCTTACCATTGTGCTCTTGGGCATCCTGGCGCTTGCCTGTTCGGTGTTTTCTCCGCTGGTTATCGAGACGCAGACCTTTACCGTCGGTCAAGGCGACTCGAAGACTTTGGCTATCTTCTTCTTCCGCATCTTTGCTATTCAGATCTTGTTCTACGGTGTTGGCGCGGTTATCACGGGCATCTTGAATGCCGAGCGAACTTACCTTATGCCGTCGTTGGCGCCGGTTATGAACAATATCGTGGTAACCGTGGTGATGTTCGGCTTCGTGCCACTTTCGGCTTGGAACGGGGAGTTTGCGCTGTGGTGGCTGGCAATCGGCACCTCTTTGGGCGTGTTGTGCCAGTTCGGCATTCAAATTCCCGCATTGGTGAAGCAGGGTTTCCGCTACCACCCTCATATCAATCTGCGTGACCCCATGATTAAGGAAGCGCTTAAGGTTGCCGGCCCTATGTTTCTCTACATTGCAGGCACGATGATCACCTTCAGTTGCCGCAATGCATTCTCGCTCGAGGCGGCGCCGAATGGCCCCTCCACCTTGAACTATGCGTGGACGTGGTATCAGCTTCCCTATGGCGTTATCGCCGTTTCGCTTTCTACCACGTTGCTTACCGAGTTGTCTGATTGTGCGGCGCGCGAAGACTGGGAGGGCTTCCGAGGCTTCATTCGCTCGGGCTTGCGATCGACGTTTTTCCTCATTATCCCGTTGGCGTTGTTGGTGGGCGCCCTGGCTCAGCCGCTGATGCAGCTGTTCCAAGCGGGTGCTTTCACCGCTGACGAGGTCAACAACGTTGGAAGCATCCTTGCCGTGTGGGTTTTGAGCTTGCCGTTCTATGCGGGGTACATGTATATGTACCGTGTGTTTGCGGCGCTGCGCAGCTTCTTGAAGTTTGCCCTCATCGATTTCGCCGTGCGCTTTGTCCAAGTGGCGGGGTATTGGTATCTGTGTCAGCCCGATGTGCTGGGGCTGGCGGGCATTCCCGTTGCCGACTTGGGATTCTATGCGGTGATGTTCGTGGTGTGCTCGTTTATCGTGCGCGGCAAGGTTGGAAGCTACGGCAATCGCAGCATTGTGGTCATGGTGGTTAAAACGGTTGTTGCTGGCGTGGTCGGCGCTGTGGCGGCGGGCTTGCTTGCCAATGGCATGGGCGTGCTTCTTGCCGGTGTTGCCATCAGCGCGGTAGTGAAGGCGGTTGCCATCCTGGCTGTTTCGGGCGTCGTGGGCCTGGTAGTTTCCTTCGGCTTGTGCAAGGTGTTGCGCGTGGAGGAGTTCGCCGTGCTCTCGCGTATCGGCAGCAAGTTCGCCGGCAAGCTCGGTCGCGGCAAGAAGGGCAATCACGCGGCGTAAAAACGTCAATGTTACGAATCTGAAAACACTTCGAAACAGGGATTTCGCGCGGTTCGTTCTCGCTAATATAGAAAAGCGTTTGAAAGCAGTTTTGTGCCTTCAAGCGCTTTTTTGTTTTCTGGTGTTGGGTTCATTGAAGGAGAATCATGGCAAAGCATATCTTTGTAACTGGCGGCGTTGTTTCGTCCTTGGGCAAGGGCATTACGGCAGCATCGCTGGGTCATTTGCTCAAAGCGCGCGGATATAAAGTAACCATGCAGAAGATGGACCCGTATCTGAACGTGGATCCGGGCACCATGAGCCCCTTTCAGCACGGCGAGGTATTCGTTACCGACGACGGCCATGAGGGTGACCTTGACCTTGGCCATTACGAGCGTTTTATCGATGAAAGCCTCTCTCGCGAATCCAACTTCACGCAGGGTTCCATTTACAAGAGCCTCATTGCTCGTGAACGCCGCGGCGACTTCCTGGGTGGTACCGTGCAGGTTATCCCGCATGTAACCAACGCCATTAAGGAACGTCTGTATCGCATTGCCGAGCAGTCCAACGCTGACATCGTAATCTCCGAAATCGGCGGCACTATCGGCGACATCGAGTCGCAGCCCTTTATTGAGGCAGCGCGCCAGTTCAAGAAGGAGCGCCCCTACGGTGACGTGCTGTTCGTTCACGTAACGCTGGTGCCTTATATTGCTGCAGCTCATGAGGTGAAAACCAAGCCCACGCAGCACAGCGTTAAGGAATTGCGTTCCATCGGTGTTCAGCCCGATTTCATCGTGTGCCGCTCCGACCATGAAATTTCCGAGCAGGTTCGAGAAAAGATCGCCCTGTTCTGTGACGTTGCTCCCGAAGACGTACTTGCCTGCATCGATGCACCTTCTATCTACGAAGTGCCACTTTCTTTGTATGATCAGCAGTTTGATACCAAGGTGCTGAAGCGTTTTGGCTTGGAGCAGCCCGAAATCAACCTTGATCCGTTGAAGTCGTTCCTTTCTGCGGCGGATGCCGTTGAGGGCACGGTTGATATTGCGGTGGTGGGCAAATACGTAAGCCTGCCCGATGCCTACCTCTCCATTATCGAGGCGCTGTACCATGCTGGCGTTGCCAATGGCGTCCACGCCGAAGTGCATCTGATTGATGGTGAAGAGCTGAACGCTGAAAACGTGGAAGAGACGCTTGGCTCTATGGATGGCATCTTGGTTCCTGGTGGCTTTGGCCAGCGTGCTTTCGAAGGAAAGATCGAGGCGGCTCGCTATGCCCGCGAAAACAACATTCCCTTTTTGGGCATTTGCCTGGGCCTGCAGGCGGCTGTGTGTGAGTTCGCGCGCAATGTTGCGGGCCTTACCGGTGCAACCTCTGCCGAGTTCGACGAGAACGCCGACTATACGGTGATCGACCTTATGCCCGAGCAGGAAGACGTTGAAGACAAGGGCGGCACCATGCGCTTGGGCGCCTATCCTTGCAAGCTGGAAAAGGGATCTCTTGCCCATGAGGTGTACGGCGAAGAGGTTATCTACGAACGCCATCGCCATCGCTACGAGGTGAACAACGCCTACCGCGACACGTTGACGGGTGCCGGGTTACGCATCTCTGGTCTTTCTCCCGATGGGCGCCTGACGGAAATGGTGGAAATTCCCGATCATCCTTGGTTCTTGGCAAGTCAGGGACATCCGGAGTTCAAGAGCCGACCTACCAAGCCCCACCCGCTGTTCGTGGGATTTGTTGGTGCGGCCTTGAAGCACCACGCGTAATATTGTCCGTTTTCGCTTTGCTATTGTGGGGGCTCGCTTATTTATGCGGGCCCTCCTTTTCTTTTTTCAGTTCGGCAAGTTCTTTTTTACGTTTTGCACTTAGCAGTTTATCGAGGTCGAGTCCCTCTTTTCGGCAGCGAGCAAGGAGAGGTGAGCCCCATCCCTTGGATTGAATGTCCTCGTCGAGTGCATGTTTGAGATCGGGCCAACTTGAAAGCCACTTTTTGATTCGCTCACTGCCGGTGGTTTTTTGCTCATGGGCAAAGAGCCGCTTGCGTATGGCGTCTATGCTCATTTCCTTTTGGAGGAATAAACGCCTAGCCCATGCCTTCGATTGTGCCGTTCGTTCGTTGTGGGCTGCCTCACGGCATCGATCGCTGCAGTATCTCTTTTCTATCCCGCGGTGACCGGCTGTTGAAAAGCCTTTGCCGCAGCGAGCGCAATAATGAATGCGTGCTTGTCCGATCCCTAACGAGAAGTCGTACCATAGCCAGCTCAAATAGCTCCCGAACACGAAGGGGCCTGTCGATTCGTCGGTTGAGAAAACATCTACCTGGATATCGTTCATGTGGGCAACAGCGAGTGTTCGACAAAGCAGCCCCAGGATTGGCCGATCTTCTTCGTTGAAGGAAAGCTCCGTTTCGGTGAGAGTGTGATCGCCCGGTCGCTCAGGTTGGGTGGGGACGGCGTTCCTTTTGCCCGTTGCCGCGCTGGCCTCTTCGGCAAGTTGAGCTCCCGTTTCGATACTGAGGTCAAACGCTCTCATAAGTACGGAAAAATCACTTGCAGCGGGTTCTTCGGCGAATAGCGCGAGGGCTATTTCGAGCGTCGATGGAGGATAACCTGTTTCGTTTCCGAGCAGGAAGGCGTAACCGATACGCTCGCCAATCACTTCGCGACGTATAAAGCAGGGGGCGCCAAGCCAATGGGCGTATGACGCGCTTGTGGGGCGGGAGATCAAATACAGCTCAAATGACTTGCCCTCATTGGCTTGCAACCTCCAATGGGAAAGGCCCACTAGGATTTTTTGGGCGTTGCGCATCGGAAGTGCTCCTGATGCGAGCTCTGCTGCCAATGTCGCGATGTTAGCTGTCAGCGCTGCGGATGCCCAGAGGGATGTGCTCTCTTCGATGGATTGCAGATGACCTTGCGCACAGAGGTTTACGCAAGATGCCGGTTCGCGTGCGATGAGGGGCCCATGCTTCTTCGCGAAATCGATCAAATCGGCGGATTTGACGTGTGTTTGCAGGCGCATAGAGCCGTCTGGCTCTATCGCCGAGCCTGCTGATGCGCAGGAAGCGAGCTCGAGCAAAGTCATCGAGGCACCCGCCGGCTTACGATGTGGATCTTCTGCGCTTCTTGGTTTTCGGTTGGTTTCTGCTTTCGGGGTGAATAGAACTCCAGAAAAGGGTGCGGCTATTTTGCTTTCCGGCATCTGTTCGCTTCCCTGTGCAGGGCAGGCGTCAAGACCCGTAACCTGCCCAGTTGGGCTTCGGCGCTGAATCAGGGGGTCTGCGGAGATCACGACATTTTCCTTCTGTGAGACTTTTCTGCCGATGCTGAAATTTTTAAACGGTCAAAATTGCTTTTTCGTGTCCACTGCTAAGCGTACTATACAAATCGCTGAAATGAGCTACGACGAAGGAGAAAAGCGATGTACTGCGGCGAGTGCGGCAGCAAGATATCAGATGATGCAAAGTTCTGCCCAGCGTGCGGGGCGAAAACGGAGAAGGCGGCATCTGCGTCTGCCGAGGCTTCTTTCTTTACTGCTGAGGAATTGGCCAAAGAATCCCCTGCGCCCTGGACGGGTTTTGACCATGGGCCCCTTCAAGCCTCGAGGGCGGGCGGGGCAGATGATCTTGGTGGCCAAATCAAGGCCGTCCGTGCGCGCAGTCGACGCAAAATGCCCCAACTGGTTCTTGTCGTTATTGTGATCTTGGCTCTTTCTTCTGCAACAGCGTTTGCTGCTATGTGGGCTTACCGGACTTTCGTTGCGCCTCAGCCTGTTGCTGTCGAACGGGGCAACCCTGAACCGGCTGACCCTTATGCTGGCCAAAAGGCAGTTTTTGATGATGTGCTTACTCATTACAAAGGCGCATCCGACAACGGCTGGCCGACAACATCGTACGATGATGATCTTTCGAACATAAGCGAGGTTCTTTCGGGGAGGATGCTCTATGTTGGCCAAGCCCACCAGACGGATTTCCAGGGTGCAACACTTTCCTATGCCTACAAAGACCTCAATAGCGATGGAACGCTTGAACTTGTTATTGCGGCGGTAACTGCAAGCGATTACATTCCCGTTGCTGCATATGGAATCCATGATGGCGCGCCGCAGTCCCTCTTCGAAGGGAAAGGGTGGCAAACATCGACCTGGACTCTGTTTGCCAGCGGCAAGATGTCCCTTAGCGGTGGCGGCCAGTACAGTGCTGGAGTGACGGTATTTGCCCTGGAAGACGGCATGGCGCAAGAGATTGGGGAATACCAGCTGTCTCGCGGCGATCGGGCTCCCGACATGGGCGAGGCTTACCTCCTTTCTGATTTCGAATGGACTCCTTTGACCGACTACCAGCCAACTAAGTGATGTGTTTACTTGATATCCCAAATGAAAGGAACAGCTATGTTTTGCCAGAATTGCGGTGCAAAAGCATCTGACGAATCGCTGCATTGCCCCGAATGCGGTGCCAAAATCGAAGTGCCTATCGAGCTGGGCCCTGGGGTCGACTCGGCTGCAGGCTACCGCGAAAGTGCAACGAGCCCCTCGGGAGGGACGCCCAATAGCTCGGGCGACGAACCGCGCAAGCGCAAACGGATCACGGTAATTGCCGTGATGGCCGTTCTGCTTGTGATTGGTTTGGTGTTCGGCGTAAGTGCGTGCCAGGCTAACAATCAGCGTACCGCGAAACACCACGTAACGTTTGCGGTAAACGCTGAAGGGTTGGACACTTCTACGGGCGCTATGATTCCGCTTTCCGTTAAAGGGACCGATGTAAGCGGCAATTCGGTAGAGGAGTCGTGCTACGTTGGCAATGATTCCGCTTCGCTGGATCTGGTGGCTGGAACCTATACCTTCGAAGTAACGGCTTCGCCTATTGCTGCCGATGTCACTCTGTATTCCATCGAAGGTGCCTATGCGGAGGAAACGGTCGGTGAAGATGGAACCCTTTCTCCCGGAGAGGCAATCACCTTGAAGCCCTTACCGGCCGGCAAGACCACTTATAAGCAAATCGATGACGCCTATGAAGCTGCAAAGAACGGTGGAGCGGCTAGTGAAGAAGCTGCTAGCAAGCTAAAGGATGCAGCCACCAAGCGCGTCGATGCGGCGAAGGCGCAGCAGTCTGCTTCCAGCACCTCAAGCCAGGCAAAGAAGAGCGAATCCGCTTCTGGGGGAGACGCTTCTTCGAAGTCCACGACGGATGCTGAAGGCACCTATTCTGGCATGGTGTACGTATTTGCGAGTGATGCCGAAATGGCAGAGGCGTTAGGTATAGAAAACCCGAACGGACCAAGCTCAATAAAAATTGCCACGGCGGTTATGAAGCTCGATAGCGCCAAAACGGTAAAGGCCAAAAACGGCGATGGCTCTGGATCTCGCAGCGGCACGGCTCATTACCTTGTACTGGCGCACGGAACGGGCGCAGGTTCCTGGACGCCGTACAACGGCAAACATGTTAGCGTTTCCGCCCCTTCGCTTGCCTGGCCTTCTGACACGAGGATGCCCCTTGGTGAGCCCGGCGTTGTTGGCGGCGCATCGGTTGTCGGCTAACTGCCCGCTAACGCGCTTTCGTTGAAAAAGCCCCTCGACCTTTCTGTCTGTTGGATAATGGCAGGAAGTCGAGGGGCTTTTCTGCGGAGGCGCTGGGTGTTTTACCTTGAGGATTACATAGGCTATTTGGTTGCTGAGCGTGGTGCGTCGCCGGCTACGGTGAGCGCTTATCGCGGCGATTTGCAAAAGTACTGCCTTTTTCTGGAATCGGATCGTGATGTGTGCGAAGCCTCCCTGGTGCAGCGTAAAGATGTGGCAGCGTTCGTTGCCGATATGAGCAACCGTGGATTTGCCCCTAGCACCATTGAGCGGCGGCTTTCGGTGGCGAAAGGGTACCATCGTTTCTTGGTGCGCGAGGGTTTTGCCGATGCCGACCCAACGCAAACGGTGCCCTTGCCCCGCAAGCCCCATACATTGCCCGATGTGCTGTCCGTTGCCCAGGTGTCGAAGCTCCTCGATAGCCAGCCGAGCTCGACTCCCATCGAAATGCGCAATGCATGCTTGCTCGAGGTTTTATATGGCTGCGGTTTGCGCGTAAGCGAACTGGTTGGTCTCGATGTGGATCGTGTCTACTTTGATGAAGGCTATCTGCGCGTGTTGGGAAAGGGCTCTAAAGAGCGCATCGTTCCTTTTTCTGGAGTGGCCGTGAAACGAATGCGGGAATACCTGGAAGAAGCTCGTCCTGAGTTGCTGGGCAATGCGCAGCATCCTGTTCCTGCGGTGTTCCTGAACGCTCGTGGCGGTAGGCTGACCCGGCAGAGCGTGCATCGCATTACCGCGAAAGCAGGTATGACCATCGGGGTGGAAAACCTTCATCCTCACACGCTTCGTCATTCGTTTGCAACTCACTTGTTGGAAGGTGGCGCCGACTTGCGTGCTATCCAGGAAATGCTGGGGCACTCCGATATCTCTACTACGCAAATCTATACACACATTCAAGCAGCCCAATTAAAGGAAGAGTACTTCGCCGCCCACCCGCGGGCCTAGCGATGTCCACCCATGGGCCCGACGCTGCCGCCCATGGATCCGACGCTGCCCACGGACGGGCTCGCTGTTCGCCTATGGGCCCAGCGCTGCCCACCCGCGTGCCCAGCGCTGCGCTGTCGCGCGCTTGCCAAGGACCTGTGGGCTGCCCGGGTCCGTTCGTTGCGGCGGTTTTCAATTGCAGAAACAAAAATCTGGGTGTTTTTGCAACTTTTTTGCGATTAGGGGCTTCTTTTCGCCTCTGCAAAGCGAAAACAGGCTGTTGCGAAGCTGCTCACCTGCGGTTTTACGCTGCCGATCCGCACCTTGGCGCCCTGCGACAATCCCTAATCGCAAAAAAGTTGCAATCTAGGGCAATTTTTTGTTTTTGGATTCTGGTGCGGGTTCAAAGTGGCACGGGCCCTTGGTGGGCCTCCCACTTTCTCCCCCTTTTGCCCCTAAGGCGAGCGAATAGGGCCGCATTGCCCTGAAATCGAAGGTTCAATGGTGCGATTTATGGCGAAGATGTAGACGAACACGGGGTGGATGGAAAAAATCCCCCACCTTCTCCCACCGTCCCCAAAACCGATACCTAGGGGTGCTTTTGGGCTTATAGGCACAATATATAGTGACGTACTGAGAAATAGTGCGTCTTTCAACAACATTAGGTGGGGGAGTAAGGGGGAGAGAGTGGGAGAAAATCCCATTTTGTGTTGCGAGGTGGCGAAGCCTGACCTAAAATAGCTTTCACGAGATACCCCCAAGGAAGGAGGGAGGCGTGAGCGAACTTCTTGGCGAATTCAGCCGCAAGCTTGATGCCAAGGGACGTTTGTCTTTGCCTGCCGATTTCCGCAAGGAACTCTCCGACAATCTCAGAATGACGCTGAGCCTTGATGGCACCTGCCTGTATATCTTCGAAACCGAGGATTTCAACAAGTGGGTAGACAGCCTTTTCGAAGCTCGAGGCGGCTTCAACGTTGGCGATAGCAATATGGTCAGACTTAAGTTGAAGCTGAATTCTCGTGCTTCCAAGTGCGAAGTCGACAATGCGGGTCGTATCAATATCTCGCCTTCTCTGCGTGAGACGGTGGGCTTTGATAAAGACGTGGTCATTGTTGGCAATGGCGATCATATTGAGATTTGGGATGAAGAGCGTTGGAACCAGTTCCTGCTTGATACGGATCTTACCGCCCTGTGCATGTGATTGGTTAGGACGCGCGAACGATGACAAGCGAATATCGGCATATTCCCGTTTTGCTCCCTGAGTGTATGAAGTACTTGAAGCTTTCCGAAGGAAAGACGTACGTAGACGCAACGCTCGGTGGGGCAGGGCATTCCCTTGAAGCCGCAAAGCTCATTGGCTCAACCGGCCATCTGCTAGGCATCGACCAAGACGACGTGGCACGTGCTGCCGCATCTGAGCGCTTGGCCGCTTTGCCCGACGATGTCCGTCCAGAGGTCGATGTGCTCGCCGGCAACTTCGGGGAATTGGATTCTCTTCTTGTGTCTGCCCAGATCCCCTCTATCGATGCGATTCTGTTTGACATCGGGGTATCTTCGGTGCAGATCGACACGCCTTCTCGTGGCTTTTCCTTTAAGGAAACTGGCCCTCTTGATATGCGGATGGATCCGAGTAACCAAACTTTAACCGCAGCTGAGATCGTCAACACTTATACCGCAGCAGATCTCGCTCGGGTCATCCGTCATTACTCAGACGAGAAATGGGCTAGTCGCATCGCCGATTTCATCGTGGCGGCTCGCGAAGAGGCGCCACTTACGAGCAGCGAACAGCTCGTAGATGTCATCAAGGCCGCGGTGCCCGCTTCGGCGCGCCGTGCAGGTGGTCATCCAGCCAAGAGAACATTTCAGGCTTTGCGAATCGAAGTGAACGGTGAGCTTGATGTGCTGAAAAGCGGACTCGAGTCGGCCGTGCGCTGGCTTGCTCCCGGTGGGCGCATCGCAGTAATCAGTTATCACTCCCTTGAAGATCGCATCGTGAAGGATTTTTTCCGCGAGTATTCAAAGGGCTGCACGTGTCCGCCCGATTTGCCTGTATGCGTTTGTGGGAACAAGCCGATACTCAAAGTGATCACGCGCAAGCCAGTGCTCCCGTCTGAAGAGGAAATTGAGCGTAATCCGCGTTCGCGTAGCGCAAAGCTTCGCGTTGCCGAACGCCTGGACGAAAACGCATAAATTGATATGTCGAACAATAGGTCGTAAAGCAAGGAGGTAAGCAGATGTCAAGCGCGCCCGCATACCGCTACGATCATGCCGCTACGCGCCCTGCTCGCCACCTTGAAAGCGCCCCTTCTGTTCGCGTCGTACCTGGCCGCAAGCATGCGGTATACCCTACGCTTTCCGATGGTGCCGTGTTGGGCATCAAGGCCATCATTGCATGTGTAATCGTGTTTTTGGTTATTGGCTTTGTTCGTGTAGGTCTCTCTTCTGCCGCATATAGCATTGCCTCGCAGTCGAGCGACTTGCGCGCTCAGATTTCCGATGCGCGTACTACGGGCGAATCGCTCGCCGTGCAGGAGAGCCTTCTTTCCAATCCTAATAACATTCGCACCGAAGCAGGAGAGCGTCTTTCCATGACGGCTGCTACGAATTCTTCCACCATGACGCTTTCCGCCGACCCTGTCGCTATCGATTCCGCGGGCAACCTTTCCTTCTCGGAAAGCGTTTCCCGTCTTGCCTCTGAGGGATAAGCGCTTATGGACGATAGGTCCTCTTCGCGTCGCCCCCAGCGCCAAGGCGCAGCTCCTCGATCTCAGCGCCAGCACCCTCCCGTGCGCCCTCAGCGTGGTGGTCGCGGCATGCATATGGATATGGACGTATTGAACGGCCGATTGGCGATCTTCTTGATGCTGTTTTGCGCGTTTGCCCTGATCCTGGCCATACGTCTCTTCGGCTTGATGGTCATCGATGCTCAGGCGAACCTCAATCGTGATTCTTCGCGCGAGGTTACCGTTGACGTTCAGCCGCGTCGCGGCACCATCTATGACCGCAACGGCACCATCCTCGCAACTACCGTTGATGCTTACAACGTCTTCTGCCATCCCCATATGGTAAGTTCCGACAAGGTAGACCAGCTGGCTCAGGCGCTTGCCGATACTTTCGGTGGGGAAGTACAGGATTACAAGAACAAAATCACTACCGACTCCAACTTTGCCTACCTCTATAAAGGTGCCGACGAAGATGGCATGAAAAAAATCAAGGATCTGGGTATCGAGGGCGTCGACTTCGAGAAGACCACTAAGCGTGTGTATCCATGCGGCGCAACGGCAAGCCAGATCATCGGCATTTTGAATTCCGACGGTAAGGCTATTACTGGCTTGGAGCTGTATTACGACGATATCCTGGGCGGCACAGCTGGACATAAAACCACTGAGTACAGCAAGGAAGGCGTGCCTGTTCCTGGTTCGGAAAAGGTAACCGCGGAAGTGGTGAACGGTCAGGACATCGTCCTTTCCATTGATGTCGATATGCAGCAGAAGCTGGAAGAGTCGCTCGCCCTTCGCGTAGAAGAGGTGCAGGGCAAAGGCGGCTCGGCTATTATGATGGACTCTGCAACTGGTGAAATCTACGCGTGCTCTTCTTCGCCGACGTTCGATATTACCGATCTGAGTGAGATCAAAGAGGGCGCCACGAACCTTTCGGGTATTTCTTCGGCATATGAACCCGGTTCGATTATGAAGCCGCTAACCATGCTCGCCGCATTGCTCGATGGCAAAGTGACGCTTGACTCAACCTATTATTGTCCTGCGGCTCTCAAGGTGGATGACTATACCATCACCGACTCCCACGAGCGTCCTTCGGAGGACATGAGCGTTTCCACCATCATCGCCGAGTCCTCAAATGTCGGTATCTCACTGGTGGCGAAAGACCTCACCTTTACGCGCTTGTACGAATACATTCAGCAATTCCAACTGTGCGATAAGACGGGCGTCGACTATCCTGGCGAAGCATCAGGCAGCATTGCGCCTAAAAACGAATGGTCTACCGTTCAGGGCTACAACATCAGTTTTGGCCAGGGTCTTACCACCACGCCAATAGAAATGGTGCGTTTCTATGGTGCGCTCGCCAACGATGGCGTGGCCTGCACGCCCCATTTCCTAACCGACGTCCCCAGTGAATCTGGGCGTCGTAACTACGACACTGTTCAGATCACCGACAATGCGGGTGCTATCAGCGATCTTGAATCGATGATGCAGCAGACGGTAGAGCGCGGTACGGCAACCGATGCCCAGATCAAGGGCTATCGCGTTGTAGGCAAGACTGGTACGGCGGAAATAGCCTCTGATACCGGCGGCTATAAGAAGGGCATGTACAATCTTTCGTTTATCGGTTATCTGCCCGATACGTCCACGAATCTTGTGTGCTTCGTGGGGGCTACGGATGTTCCTGGCGAAAGGAAAACGGTAGGGACGTTTCGGGATATAATGGCGTTTGCGATTGATCGCTATAACATCACTCAGAATTGAGGTTCTCATGACTCAGAAGACATGCGGAGAGCTGTTCGAAGGTATTGATTGCACCATCATCGGCAATGCAGACGAACCGGTTTCCGGCATTGCATACCGAAGCGATTGCGTAAAGCCAGGTGATGCATTCTGCTGCATCGTGGGCTTGAAGAGCGATGGCCATTCCTACGCTCAGGACGCCATCGATCGTGGCGCACGCGTTTTGATTGTTGAGCGCAAGATCTATTTGGCGGATGCCACCGATATCACGGAAGTCGTGGTAAAGGATTCTCGCAAGGCCATGGCTCGTATGGCATCCCGCTTCTACGGTGAACCCTCCAAGGAATTTTCCCTGGTAGGCGTTACGGGTACCAACGGTAAAACCACAACCACGTACCTGGTTGACCACATTGCCCAGCATTTGGGCAACCGCACCGGCCTTATTGGCACGGTGGGCATCGAAATCGGCGGTGAGCATCGCCCTTCGAGCCATACCACTCCCGAATCTCCCGACCTGCAAGAGCTGCTTGCTCAGATGCGCGATGAAGACTGCGGCGTCGTTTCCATGGAGGTAAGCTCCCATGCGCTCGATCTCGACCGCACCTGGGCAACCTCTTTTGCGGTTACCGCGTTTACAAATCTTACGCAGGACCACCTTGACTACCACAAGACGTTCGAATCGTACTTCGCAGCGAAGGCTCGCCTGTTCTCGAAGGATTACCCCGCCAAGCGCGTTATCAACATCGAAAGCGCGTGGGGCAAGGAGCTTCTGAAGCGTTGCTCAGCAAACGAAGACGCAATCATCACCACAGGCTTCGATGCTTCCGCTCAGATTCATCCGGTTGCCGTTGAGTACGGTTCCGCAGAAACAACGGTTACGCTTTCCGTGCGTGGTTCGAACATCACCTTTACGTATCCTTTGGTTGGCCGTTTTAACGTTGAGAACATCATGACCGCATTTGGCGTCGCCATGCAGCTGGGCTATTTGCCTTCTGCCATTGCCGAAGCACTTCGCGATGCACCGGCTGTTCCGGGTCGCTTGCAGCGTGTCCGCACCGAGCATGATGGCGGTATTTCGGTGTACGTCGACTATGCCCATACTCCTGATGCCCTGGAAAACGCCATCGCCTCGGTTTCCGCATTGGTCGACGACGATCATAAAACCCTGGTCGTGTTCGGCTGTGGCGGCGACCGCGATTCGAGCAAGCGTCCCATTATGGGCAAAGCAGCGCTGGCTGCCGATTATGCGGTGGTTACTTCCGACAATCCCCGCACTGAGAATCCGCAAACCATCATCGACGACATTCTTGATGGTATGCGCGAAGGCGAGGGTCGCTTTGACGTTGAGCCCGATCGCCGCAGCGCTATTGCCCGCGCGATTGCCCATGCTTCTGCTGGCGATGCCATTCTCATTGCGGGCAAGGGACACGAGGATTATCAGATCATCGGTACCGAAAAGCATCATTTTGACGATCGCGAGGTAGCGGCCGAAGAACTTGAGAAGGTGTTTGGTTAACTCTATGCGTCTTCCTATTGGCAAAATCGCCGAATACACTTCGGCTGATTACCTGGTTGAGCCTCAAGATCTTGAAAAAGAGGCATGCGGCGTAACATGGGATTCCCGAGAGGTGAAGCCCGGCTTTGTGTATGTCGCCTTGCCAGGCGAGCGCGTTGATGGCCACGATTTCGTAGAAGGAGCCCTTCGCTCGGGTGCCGTTGCCGCATTGGTGATGCACGAGCTGCCTGATGCTGCGCTTGAAACTGCGAAAGCAGAAGGAGCCACCATCCTGCGTGTTGATGAAACGGCTCGTGCCTTTACTGAGCTGGCTCGTGGCTGGCGCGGCCATTTGCAGGGCAAGGTCATCGCACTTACAGGATCGATGGGCAAAACTACGACGAAAAACCTCGTGCGTGATGTTCTTTCCACCACTTTCAAGACGGTGGCAACCAAGGCAAACCAGAACAACGAGCTGGGTGTTCCCCGCACGCTGTTGGAGGCCAACGCTGATACCGAGTTCGTTGTTGTCGAAATGGGTATGCGCGGTTTGGGTCAGCTTGAAGAGCTGTGCGCGTTCGTGAAGCCGGACATTTCGCTTATCACCAATGTGGGCGAATGCCACATGGAGTTATTGGGTTCGAAGGAGAATATCGCACGAGCCAAGGCCGAAGTGCTCGATGCCCTGGCTGATGGTTCGGGCATTGCTGTGCTGAATGCTGCCGACGGATACTGCGCCAAGCAGCGTGAGTGGGCGAAGCTCGACAAACGGAACATCAAGACGCTCCTTTATGATGGCTCGGGCGTTTGCTCCAGCGGGCTTCCCGAGGCCGAGCTTGCCGCTTATGCGACCGACATCCAGCTCAACGAAGAGGGCTGTCCTTCGTTCGCTCTCCATCTTCCCGATGGGGCTCATCACTGCGCGTTGGCGTTGCGCGGCGCCCATAACGCCCACAATGCATGTGCGGCAGCTGCCCTTGGTTGGGCATGTGGTGTTTCCGCTGATGCGATTGTTGCCGGTCTTGGCTCATCGCAGGCGGAATCGGGCCGTCAGGAAGTGGTCCGCACCCAAAGCGGTATCGCCGTTATCAACGATGCCTACAACGCCAACCCTGATTCCATGTGTGCTTCGCTCGCTTTGCTCTGCTCAATGAAAGTTGAGGGCCGTAGGTTTGCGGTGCTGGGCGACATGGGCGAGCTGGGTGATTTCACGCAAGAAGGGCATGAAAAGGTCGGCTCATTTGTCGCGTCGTCGTCGCTTGATTGCCTTCTATGCGTTGGCGAACTGTCTCGCTTCATTGCGCAGGCGGCAATCCGAGATGGTTATCCTGAGCAACAGGTGCACCAGATGCCCAGCCGCGAAGCGGCGCTTGCCTATTTGAAAGAACATATGACTTCGGGGGATGCGGTCCTGGTAAAGGCATCGCACTCCATGGAGCTTGACCGCATTGCTAAGGGGTTGTTGAACTAGCATGCTTTCTTTTACGCAATATCCGACGTTTGTAGTATTTCTGGCTGTTTTCCTTGGCGCGATTGTCACCATGGCGTTCATGCCGGTCTTCATTAAGTTCCTGCGCTCGCACCTTATTGGCCAGCAGGTTCGAGCCGATGGTCCGGAGAGCCATTTGGTGAAGCAGGGTACGCCCACCATGGGCGGCATCATTATGCTCATCGCCGCTACGGTTGTGGTTGCCGTTCTTGCCGAGCCGGTTCCCGAAACGTGGCTCATCATGGCTGCCGTGTTGGCAACGGGCGCATTGGGCTTATTTGACGATGCGTCGAAGGTTGCCCACGAACGTTCCCTCGGCCTTACGCCAAAAGCAAAACTCATCGGTCAGTTCTTTATCTCGACTGCCTTTGTGCTTGCTGCAGTTAACTGGTTGGGGGTTCCTCCCACGGTCGACATTCCGTTTGTCTGCACGCTTGATCTTGGTGTACTTACTACCACTTTGCCCATACAGGTGCCTGCTGGTGGCGAGTTCGCTATTCCTTGGATCTACCTGATCTTTGCCGATATCCTGCTTATGGGCATGAGCAACGCAACTAACCTCACCGATGGCCTTGATGGCTTGCTTGGCGGCACCATTATGGTCGTGATGGTGGTAATGGCTGCTATCACGTTCCGTGCCGGCGTGCTTGATGCCGCTATCATATCTGCAGCAATTGCCGGCTGCTGCATCGGCTTTTTGTGGTTTAACTCGTATCCTGCCGACATATTCATGGGCGATACGGGATCTCTTGCTCTGGGCACGGCGCTTGGCTGCTTGGCAATCGTCTCCAAGACGGAAGTGCTTTCGCTTATTATCGGTGGCTTGTTCGTTGTGGAAGCCCTTTCGGTAATCATTCAGGTGCTCTATTTCAAGAAAACGCGCAAACGTCTGTTCCTTATGGCGCCGCTCCATCACCATTTTGAGAAGAAGGGCTGGAGCGAAGTTAAGGTCGTTATTCGTTTCTGGATTATCTCTGCAGCATTGGCCGGTATTGGATTCTGCCTGTACTTTGCGCAGTCGTTGATGGGATAAAACATGTCTGTTTCTTTTGATACCTCCAAAAAACATGCGCCCAATTCTTTGGGTGCTGTCCTGGTTTTGGGCCTGGGCAAGTCGGGTGCCGCCACAGCGCAGTATTGTGCAGCCCTGCTTGGTTCGCGCGTTTCGAAATTGGTTATCGCGGCAGGCGAAGCCACGGAAAAGAGCCGTGATGCTGCCGCCGAGTTCGAGGCGAAGGGCGCCGCGGTGCTCTTCGATACGTATAGCTTTGAAGACTCGTTCGATATATGCATCGCCAGTCCGGGCATTTCCGAGAATTCCGATTTCTATCATGCGGCTCAGGAGGTTTCGGCAGAGGTTATCAGCGAAGTGGAATTTGCGTGGCGTGAAAGCGCCGCCGATTCCGTATGGGTTGCCATAACAGGCACTAACGGCAAGACCACAACTACGGCGATGGCTGCTCATATCCTTACCGCATGCGGAAAGAAGGCCCAGGCGGTAGGCAACATTGGTGACACATGCATCGATGCAGTGGCATCGGGCGACGTCGAATGCTACGTTGCCGAGGTTTCCTCGTACCAACTTGCGTCCACAAAGCTCTTCAAGCCCGAGGTCGCCGTGCTGCTGAACATCACGCCCGATCATTTGAAATGGCATGGAAGCTTCGAGGCATATGCTCAGGCAAAGCAGAAGATATATGCCAACTGCGATGAGAACTGCACGGTGGTGCTCGATGCCACGAATGATGTTGTGCGCTCCTATGTGCGCGAGTTGAAGAAACAACCTGTCGAACAGCGTAAGTTCGCCTATATTCCGCTGGGTACCTGTCATGGTCTTAACGAGAGCATGCGTGAAGATGCCTGTGGCTCCGAAGCCGCGGCATTCCTTGACAATGGTGTACTCACGGTAGATTTCAAGGGCGTCAAACATGCCCTTTGTGCTGCTTCTGAGCTTCAGATCAAGGGCGAGCACAATGCATCCAATGCGCTTGCAGCGGCTTCTTGCGCCATCGCGCTGGGCTGTGACGATGCGAAAATCGAGGAGGGTCTGAAGTCCTTTGCTCCCTTGGAACACCGTATCGAGCCCTGTGGAACCATCGCAGGTGTTTATTGCTACAACGATTCCAAGGCAACAAACGTTGATGCGACGTTGAAGGCGCTTGCCGCATTTGGCGAAGAGCGCCCCATTGTCTTGCTGGGTGGATGCGATAAGGGCACCGACCTTGCCGATTTGGTGGCTGGCGCCGAGGCTCATTGCAAGGCAGTAGTGTGTTTTGGTGCGGCGGGCGCTCGCTTCCTTAAGGCATTTGAAAACGCTCAGCTGCCGGTTTACGCTGCAACCAATCTCGAAGGGGCGCTTGACGAAGCGCTTGAACATGCCCAAGCGGGCGACATCGTAACCCTTTCTCCTGCCTGCTCGTCGTTCGACGAGTTCTCGTGCTTCGAGGAACGCGGTGAGGTATTTAAACAGCTGGTAGCTGATCGCACCGCAAAGCGAGGTGCATGATCGGTCTATGGCTCGGGAGCGAAATACAGAACAGAAACGCAGAAAAACGCCCCCGCGATCCCTTTTCCAGAGCGCACCAGCGCAGGTGATGGCCCCTCGACTTATGGTCATCTTGTCTACGCTGGCGCTCTTGGCAATAGGCTTGGTCATGGTGTACTCGTCGTCTTCGATCACCTCGTATGTGGAAGAAGGGGATGCGCTCGGCGAAACCCTGAAGCAGTGCGCCTTCGCCTTGCTGGGAATAGTGGGCGCTGTTGTTATCGCCCTTTTCGCTAAGCAAGACGCGATGCAGGGAATGCCCGGTGTAATTTTTTGGGCCATTTGTTGCGCGCTCATTCTTATAACCGCCCTTCTTGGCACGGTGGGCTTGGGAGCGAAGCGTTGGCTTATCATCGGCCCAATCAGTATCCAGATTTCTGAGTTTGCGAAAATCGCTTTTGTGATGATGGCGGCTCGCATTGCGGCTCAGTATCGTGAAGGCGAGATCGATTCTGGGACTGCTGCCAAACTGGCAATCGGCATGGTCCTTTTACCTCTCGGTTTCGTGTTTATTGCGCAAAGCGACATGGGAACAACCATGATCTGCTGTATCGGCTTGTTTTCGGTCGTTGTTCTTTCGGGCCTTTCCGGCAGGGCTACTGCAGTGTTAGTGGGTCTTGGTATTGTTTTTGGACTTATCGCCGTGCTCTCGAAGAGCTATCGCGCCGACCGTCTGGGAAGCTTCGCCGATCCGTGGGCCGATGCGCAGGGAACGGGCTACCAGTTGGTCCATTCGTTTAAGGCTCTTGCGTCAGGTGGTTTGCTAGGTGCGGGCATCGGTAACTCGTACGAGAAGTTGCAATACTTGCCTGAAGCGGAGACCGACTTCATTTTTGCGATCATCGGTGAAGAGTTGGGCTTGGTCGGCGCGCTTCTGGTTATCATTGCCTTTTTGGTATTTATGCGTGGCGGCTTCCTCATTGCCAGCCAGGCAAGCACGCCATTCGGCTCTTTGTTGGCGGCGGGCCTTACCGTGATGATCGTGTTCCAGGCTTTCTTGAACATATCGTGCGTGGTGGGCTTGTTCCCGACAACAGGCAAGCCTCTGCCCTTTATTTCGTCAGGCGGCTCTTCGTTGCTTTCATCGCTTGCTCTTGTTGGTGTGCTTCTTTCGATATCCTTTGATTCAAATAACGAAGGAGAGTATCGTCAACGTCGCGATAACTTACAGGTAGTATCTCGCGTTTCGCCAACCGATCGATCTGGTCGAGGCGGACGAAATTCGGAGGGGAGGGACGTACGAGCACGTCGCTCGTCGTCTTTGGAACGTGACGGATATCCGTCTTTGCATATTGTCAGGGGAGGCAAGGCTCCGGTGTATGCAACAGAGGTTCGCGCAACGCGAACGCAAAGGAGGTAGCACTCATGCGCATAGTGCTTTCAGGCGGTGGCACGGCTGGTCATATCAACCCTGCACTCGCATTGGCGGAAGTTCTTATCGAGCGCGGCCATGAGGTGATGTATGCAGGCACGCCTAACGGTGTTGAATCGAAACTGGTTCCTGCGGCTGGCATTCCCTTTAAGGGGTTCGAGGCGGCGGGCTTTGATCGCAGCCATCCTTTGTCCTTGGCTAAAGGCCTACGCAAGATCTCGAAGTCCTCAAAGCTGGCAGTGAAGTGGTTCCTGGACATTCGCCCCGATGTGGTTGTGGTATTCGGCGGTTATGTGTGCCTGCCGGTAGCCCAGGCTGCAAAGCGCATGGGCATCCCCGTGGTAATTCACGAGCAGAATTCCGTTATGGGCATGGCAAACGACTTCATCTCGAAAGACGCCACTGCCGTATGCCTGACCTACAAGGCTGCCGGCCATGGCGTTAAAGATCAGTCGAAGGTTTTGGTTACCGGCAACCCCGTGCGCTCTTCTGTGCTTAAGGCAACGCGCGAAGAGGGTCGCGATTATCTTGGGATCCCTCAAGACGCCACGATGCTCTTGGTGTTTGGTGGTAGCTTGGGCGCGCGTCACATCAACACGGCTCTTGTTGCCATGAAGGATCAGCTTCTGGCTATGGACGACGTGTATGTGGTGCATATTACCGGCCCGAAAGAACTCGATACGGTAACCGATGCGCTTTCCCTTACCGACGAAGAGAAGAAGCGCTATTTCGCTATGGGATATCAGGATCATATGGGCGAAACTCTTGCCGCTGCCGACCTGGTAGTTTCCCGTGCCGGGGCGTCGTCGCTGGCTGAGATCTCGGCGCGTTGCATCCCTTCGGTGCTCATTCCGTTCCCTTATGCCACCGCCGACCATCAAACGGTTAATGCTTCGGAGTATGTTGGCCGAGGGGCTGCGGTGTTGATCGAGGACGACAAGGTCGAAGACCCCGAATTCGCCGATAAGGTATTTGAGCTGCTTCGCAACCCCGAAGAGCGAGCAAAAATGAGTGAAGCGGCTGCCAGCTTCGAAACCCAGGATGCGGCAAACAAGCTTGGTGACGTAGTCGAACTCGTTGGCTTGGAGCGTAAGAACAAATAGCATCTGCCTGCGCAGAAGTTGTGATGCTGCGCGGTGTTCAGGGGCATTTCTATACAATGAAGAGCGATCTCAAGGAGGCTATTCGTGGCAGAGTATCGCATTAATAAAGTTCATTTCATCGGCATTGGCGGAGTTGGCATGAGCGGTATTGCTCGTGTTGCAAAGGAAAAGGGCATGGAAGTGTCCGGTTCCGATCTTCGCGAAAGCCGCTATACCCAGCAGCTGCGCGAGGCGGGCGTTAAGATCTTTATCGGTCAGAGCGCGTCCAATCTCGAAGGGCTCGATCCCGACGTAGTGGTGGTTTCCACTGCTATTCTTGAAAACAACGCTGAGCTTATCGAGGCAAAGAAACGCAACTTGCCTATCTGGCATCGTGCCAAGATGCTGGCTGCACTGGGCGTTGGGCACGATACATTGGCTGTTGCTGGTACGCATGGCAAAACCACCACGTCTTCTATGCTGGCTTCCGCTCTTGATGCCATGGGCTTCGATCCCACGTTCCTTATCGGCGGCATCGTTCGCGCTTATGGCTCGAATGCTCATTGCGGAAAAGGCGAATACTATGTGGTAGAAGCTGACGAGAGCGATAAGTCGTTTACGTATCTCGACCCCACTTCAGTGCTTGTTACCAACATCGAAGCCGACCATCTTGACCACTACAGCGGTTTGGATGAAATCTACCAGCTGTTTGGCGATTTCATGGGATCGGTCCATGAAGATGGCTGCTGCGTGGTGTGCGGTGAGGATGCCGGCTTGGTGGAAACCGCTAAGAAAACGGGCAAGAAGGTGCTTACCTACGGTTTCTCCGAGGAATGCGACACAGTTGTTTCCCAGTACGAAACGCATGGGGTGTCAATCTCCTTTACCGTTACGTTGCCCGATGGCACCGCGCTTCCCTGCAGCATAAAGCAGAACCCCGGTCGTCATAACGCGCTCAACGCAGCAGGCGTGCTCACGCTTTTGATGACGCGTGGCGTGGATATGCAGAAGGCCGCAGAGGCTCTTTCCGGATTCATGGGTGTACGTCGTCGCTTCGATTTGGTCGGAGAGGCCGACGGCGTTACGATCCTCGACGACTATGCCCACCATCCAACTGAAATCGCTGCAACTATCGCTGCAGCTAAAGAGCTTGATTTCAAACGCGTGTGTGTGGTGTTCCAGCCGCATCGCTATTCGCGCATCCGCCTGTTCACCGAAGTACTGAAAGACGAGTTCGGCAAAGCGTTTGATCAGGCTGACATGGTGACATTCTTGGACGTCTATCCTGCTGGTGAAACTCCGGTTCCAGGCGTAACAGGCAGGACGTTCATGCAGCCGATCTATGACAATCCAAATCACCCCGCCGACCTCAACTATGTGGATCGCCGCATGCAGGTGGTTCTGTTCTTGGCGGAAAAGCTTCAGCCGGGCGACTTGATCATCACAATGGGTGCAGGCGATGTGACTTCTGTCGGCCCTGAGCTTTTGGCGGCATTGCAGGAGCGCGAAAAGAGCCGCAAATAATGGCTGCTCGCCATGCCTCTGAGTTGGAGCTTCTTCGTTTCGACGATGAGTTCGAGGGAGACATAAGGCTCAACGAGCCTATGGCTCGCCATACCACCTACCGTATCGGTGGGCCTGCTCATGCGTACGCCCAAGTGAATAGCATAGCCGCTTTGGCCACTGTGCTGAAAGTGTGCGCCGACGAGGGGCTTTCGTGGTTTGTCTCCGGCAAGGGGTCGAACCTCCTCGTGTCGGACGAAGGGTATCCGGGCGCGGTTATCGCATTGGCCGGAGAATTTAGGGCGTGGCAGTTCGACGAAGAAGAAGGCACGGTGGTCGTAGGTGCGGGCACTATGCTTTCCCGCTTGGTGCAGGAGGCTTTCCACCATGGCTATTCCGGGATGGAATTTGCCGTGGGAACGCCAGGTACGGTAGGAGGCGCCCTGGTCCAGAATGCGGGTACCGCTCAAGATTGGATTGGCTCGCGCGTCGTTTCGGTCACCACGTTCAATGCGGAACGTGGTCTTCGGCGCTATGTTGCTTCTGAACTTTCCTGGGGATATCGCTCTTCGTCGTTTTCTTCCGATGAAGTGATCGTTGAATGCGAGCTCCGTCTGCAGAAAGCATTTTCAAGCGCGGTATCGGAGCGCATGAATTCCTTGCTTTCGCGCAGAAAGGAAAGTCAGCCGCTCGAATACCCAACGTGCGGCAGCGTCTTCATGAATCCAGAAGGCGAATCGGTTGGCAAGCTCATCGAGGACGCTGGTTTGAAGGGTAAGCGCTGCGGCGATGCTCAGGTGTCCGAAAAGCACGCCAATTTTATTGTGAACAGGGGCAGCGCCACAGCGCAAGACGTGGCGACGCTTATCAAAGAAGTGCGACTAGAGGTTAGGAGGCGATATGGCATCGAACTCCAGACGGAGGTCAAGTTCCTCGGGTTCCCGAGCGGCTTCTTCGAGGAATAGGGTTTCTACCAGGCCCACTTCGGTAAAGGGTCGCCCCAGCCAGGGTCGCACTTTACGCAGTTCGCAGCGTTCTGGCTATGCCTCCGCTCCCGCACCGCGCCCATCGGCGCGAAGGTCTGCCCAAACAAGTGCGCGTAGGCCGTCTTCAGGAAGCGGCGCGCGCTCAGGTCGCGGGAACCCCGCTTATCGGCAGAGCGGCGGATACCGCGATGGCGATTTGCGTTCGGTAAGCGTTTCCGAAGTGCGCAACGCCTCGCGGTACAGCAAGGCGCGCACGGGATCATCGCGAAAGGTGATGGGGGTTTTCGTCACCATAGCGGTGCTGCTGGGGGTATTCGGCATCGGCGGGTTTGTGCTCTCGAACTCCGGAGCATTTGCGGTTGAACAGGTTACTGTTTCTGGCGCAGATCATCTTTCCGGCGATGAGCTTACCGAATTGGCCGCGGTGCCGGCGGGCTCTACCTTGCTCAATGTCGACGCAAATGGCATTGCCACAAGGCTGGCTACTAATCCGTGGGTGAAAAGCGTTTCGGTCGATCGTGTGTTTCCCAACACGCTGAATCTAAACATCACTGAGCGAAGCATTTCCGCAGTGGTTGCCGTAACGGTTGATAGCTCGAATACGGTTGAGCGTTGGGCCCTTTCTTCCGATGGTATGTGGCTTACGAAAATTCCCGACGACCGCAACAGTGCCGAAGGCAAGGCTTTGCCTGATTCGGTGTACAACGATGCGGAAAACGCGCTTGAGATCACCGATATCCCGTATGGGTCCACGCCGGAAGCCGGTTCCTATTGCAATAACTCAAATGTTGAGAACGCGCTGGGGGTAATCGACGGAATGACCACCGAACTTGCGGGTCAGGTTAAGAGCGTGGCGGCGGCCAGTAGCGATTCAACCACACTCACCTTGCAAAACGGCATCGAAATCGCCTTTGGAGACTCTAACGACATTCGCGACAAGGAGCGCGTGTGCCTACGGCTCATGAAAGAGCACGAGGGGAAGATTTCGTATATAAATGTGCGTGTTGTGAATAAACCGGTTTGGCGCTCCGTTTAGCGCCTAGCAGGAAGCTGGTTGTTTTGCAATCAGCAGGCCATTGTGTAAAATAATCCAAGTGTCTCCTGGGGCTTTCTGTCCTTGTGGGGCAGCGCTGAAATGAAATCGAAAGCGAGCACATAATGCAACAGATTCTTGGCAACGATAATCTTGCGGTTATCAAAGTTGTCGGCGTTGGCGGCGGCGGCACGAATGCTGTAAACCGCATGGTTGAAGCCGGCATCAAAGGCGTTGAATTCATCGCCGTAAATACCGACCGTCAGGCCCTTCTTCTTTCCGATGCTGATAAGACCATCCACATCGGCGAAGAAATTACCCGTGGCCTGGGTGCAGGCGCCAACCCTGAGGTTGGCTGTCAGGCGGCAGAGGAATCCCGTTCCGAGATTCGCGAAGCTCTTGCTGATGCCGACATGGTTTTCGTTACCGCAGGTGAAGGCGGCGGCACTGGTACCGGTGCAGCTCCTGTAGTTGCAGAAATCGCTCGCGAGGAAATTGGTGCCCTTACCGTTGGCATCGTAACCAAGCCCTTTAGCTTCGAAGGTCGCCTTCGTCGCAACCAGGCAGAGCAGGGTATCGACTATCTCTCTCAGAAGGTTGACACCCTCATCGTTATCCCGAACGATCGTCTGCTTGAGATCGTGGAAAAGAAGACCAGCATGCTCGATGCATTCCGCATCGCCGACGACACGCTGCGTCAGGGTATTCAGGGCGTTACCGACCTCATTACCATTCCTGGTCTGATCAACCTCGACTTCGCCGACATCCGCACCGTTATGAAGGACGCGGGTACGGCAATGATGGGCATCGGCCTTGCTTCCGGTGACTCTCGTGCATTGGATGCCGCACAGCAGGCAATCAACTCCAACTTGCTGGAAACCTCTATTGCGGGCGCTTCTCGCATCTTGTTCTCCATCGCCGGCGGTCCTGACTTGGCTCTTTCCGAGGTTGATGAAGCCGCTAAGGTCGTCGAAGCTGTTGCCGACGAAAACGCCAATATCATCTATGGCCAGATCGTTGACGAAGAACTGGGTGACACCATCCGTATCACGGTTATCGCAACCGGCTTCAAGGCTACGAGCTCTCAGCCCGCTATCGACTTCGGTCGCCGCGATAACGCATTCGGCTCTTCTACCGCTTCTGCTCAGAAAACCAGCAGCTCTCAGCGCCCGCTGTATCCTTCTGAGCCCCGCTTTGCCGACGAGGATTACATTCCCGATTTCCTGAAGCGTCAGTAAATTACATACTTGCATTGTTTGCTTTCAACGTAAGAAGGCTTTTATGACGACCCTTGTTCTGCCCGACCCTGAGTTGACCAAGGGTCGTTTTGCGTCCATTTCCGCTTATTCCGACGAAGCGCTTTACGCTGCTACTGGTGTACGCATTGCATTTACCACGCGCGAAGGCGGCGTGAGCGAAGGACCGTACGCTTCGCTTAACCTCGGCTCCCATGTGAAGGACGACCTTGCCAGTGTCCAGGAGAATCGCCGTCGCGTTCAACAGGCTTTTGCATGCGAAGACGCGCCTCTGTTTGTGCCGAATCAAGTTCACGGCGATGTGGTGCTTGGGTTGGGTGATCCTGAAAACATCGACGCGTCTCTTACGCCTGCCCAGGTGCGTGAATTGGCGCTGCAGGCGCAAGATGGCGCCGATGGGTTGGTGGTGCATGCCTCGAGTACAGCAGCTCTCCTGTGCTATGCCGACTGCGTACCCGTTATCATTGTTTCCCCAACGGGGCGCTTTGCGGTAGTGCATGCGGGTTGGCGCGGGGTGGACAATCTCATTTCCGTGAAAGCAGTGCGCAGCATGGCCTATGCAGACGAAACTCTGTTGGGCGCCAAAGCCGCTTCGACCTACAACGTCTATATTGGTCCGCATATTGGGCCAGAGTGCTTTGAGACGGGCGCCGATGTGCATGCTCGTTTCGTGTCGCAATTCGGGGAGGCGTGTGCTTTCGACGGTAACCATATCGATTTGGCGGAAGGCATTCGCATCCAGCTTGATCAGGCAGGCGTAAGTCGTTCGCGTATCTGCGATTTAGCCAAATGCACGGTATGCGAGAATGGCGAATTCTTCTCATACCGCGGGCAGGGCGGTACCTGCGGACGCCATGGTGCCTTTGCCGTCAGGACTCGCTGATGTCCGATTCGGGCAGGGGGAGTGGTAGCTGGAAGTTCATGCTGCTGCTGTTTCTTTTGCTTGCAATCGAGGTAGGGATCGCGTCATTTTGGTCTTCTGTTGCTGGTTCGTTGCTAAAAATATGTCTGGCAGCATGGTAGGCGCGGTATGCTAAAACGTAAATCGAAAGGAGCGCCCTCTATGAGCACGGCAACGAGATATAAGCATGTACGTTCTGAAGTCGACCAGGTTTGCAAGGAGCTTGGTCGTGACCCGGAAGAAGTTTTGCTTCTGGCTGTTTCCAAGACGGTAGACGTTGACCAGGTTCAACTGGCTATCGATGCGGGCGCAAGGGCATTTGGCGAAAACCGTCCTGATGAACTGGTTCGCAAGCAAAAGGCCTTCCCTGAAATGGAATGGCATTTCATTGGCAATATCCAGTCGCGCCGCATCCCCGAAATTGTTTCTGCTGCTACGCTTATCCATTCGGTATGCAAGGAAGCGCATCTTGCCAAAATCGATGCAGCCGCTGCGGCAATCGGCAAGTGCCAGCGTGTTCTGCTCGAAGTTAATGTTTCAGGCGAAGAAAGTAAAAGCGGCTTTGAGCCCAGCGAGGTTAAGGGCATTATCGAGCGCGCCCGTAGCCTTGAACATGTTAAAATCGAGGGCCTTATGAGTATGGCGCCGCGTGCTGAAGATGAGCTTATCAACACAACGTTTTCGGGCCTTGCCAACTTGGAAAATGAACTTAATGGTGCGTTTTCCCAGGAAGAGGGCACTGCTCGTTTGTCTGCTCTTTCTATGGGCATGACCGAAGACTGGCCAGTGGCGTTGCGCTATGGTTCTACCATAGTGAGGATTGGGCGCGCTATTTTCAGCGATTCGTTCGAAAACGCGTAAGGCATGCCTCTTTATTTGTTTGATTGATCAGAAGGGAAGACCATCATGGATTTTCCGCGTCCCTCTATGTCGGCAAGTGAACTGTTCGGCGATTTGAAGGACAAGCTTGGTTTCGGCGGCGGTCGCTCGGATCGTCGCGACGATTACTACGATGATCCCTACTACGACGACTATGCCGATCCCGAGCCAGCTCAGGGTTCTTATGATTCTGGCTACGACCCGGATACCTACGGCGATCCCTACGATCGCCTGGAATACACCACGCGTTCTACGGGCTCTTCTCGTCCCGCAGGCTCGCGATCGAGCCGCTTTTCTTCGGCTCAGTTGGTAAGCTCGGGCGACATTCGCGCAACTACGAGTGCTTATGGCGTATCCGATGTTGCGGCAAAGCCCACTATGGAGCTTCCCAGCGTGCCTCATCGCACAGAGGCCGAAGAAAGGGAGTCGGTTTCTAAGATTGCTGAAGATTTCAGCATCCCCGCATCATCGTATACCGATTTCGTTTCGCCCTATAAACAGAGCTCGTCCGCCAGCGCCTCTTCTTCGGCTGGCCTTGACTCCCTGTTCACTCCATCCGCATCTTCTTCTAGCTCCGTTTCGGGCTTGTCCGATGATGCCAATGCGGGCTCTGCCCATGGTACGAGCTTTGCTCGCGAGATTGTCGTCCTTAAGCCGACGTCATATGAAGACGTGTCTTCGATTGCCCAATCGGTTCGTGCGGGAAAGATCGTGGTACTGTACCTTCGTCAAACTGACCCGGCTCTTTCCAAGCGCGTACTTGATTTTTCGTTCGGCGTTGCTTCTGCCCTCACTGCGCAGGTTGATTGCCTTGCCGAGAAGACGTTCGTAGTCCTTCAGGGCAAAGAGCTTACGCTTGAAGAGAAGCACAACCTGGCTAAGCAGGGCGTGCTGAAGTCGTAGTCATTCGCAAGGTGCCCATTACGAGCATAAGGAGTTTTAGTACATGATCAGCATGCTTTTGGTCAGTTTGGCCGATGCATACAGTTTTGTGATCTTCGTGTATGTGATGATGTCCTGGATCCCCATGGGTGGGGGCATCGTTACCGATGTCTACCATGCGTTGGGAAAGATCTGTGATCCGTTCCTTGACCTGTTCAGGCGCTTTATTCCCCCTATTGGAGGAATGGTGGACGTTAGCCCAATCGTGGCATTGCTTGTGTTACAGTTTGGGGTACGTCTGATAGTAAATTTTTTAGCTGTACTTATCTAGCGCAGCTGTTTGAATAGCCAGATTAGGGGAGTTTTCTATGGCCATCACCTCTTCCGATATCCAGAATCAGAGCTTCAAAATCGAGCGTCGCGGTTACGACGTTGATGAAGTAGATGTATTTCTCGAGCGCGTTGCTTCTGAGATCGATGATCTGAACGACGAAATTGCTCGTCTGCGTGTCCAGGTCAAGGAAGCAGCTTCCGCTTCTCGCACCGAAGTAATCTCCGAGCGCCCGGTTGCTGCGTCTGACGAAGAGGCAAAGCCCGCAGGCATCGATCCTGCTTTGGTCGCAGAGAAAGACGCCATGATCGCCGAGCTTGAGGCGAAACTGCGTGACCGCAAGAGCGATGACACCGCTATCGCACAGGCTCTTATTGTTGCTCAGCGCACCGCTGATGAAATTGTTTCCAAGGCCAAGGCCGATGCTGAGCAGACCCGCCAGAACGCCGAAGACGAGGGTCGCCGTATCCTCGAGAAGGCCAATGGCGAAAAGCAGAAGGTTATTGATCACATCAACGAGCTTTCTTCCAGCCGCGAAAAGGTGCGTGAGCAGTACCAGGATATGCTGAAGGAATTCATCGGCTCCGCAACTCAGCGCCTTGCTGAAATCGGTGGCGAGGTTACTGCAGGTATCGATATTCCTGCCGAATTGCTTGAAATGACCACGTTTGATGCTGCAAGCTCTGCTGGCACCCAGCAGAAAACCGAGGCTGAAAAGCCTGCTGCTGCTACTTGGGAACCCAGCCCTGCTGTGGCAACCTACACTACGCCTACGGTAACGCCTAGCGCCTCCGCTCCTGCGGCACCGAAGCCTTCAACCGCATCGAAGGATTTCTCCGGTTATGGTGATGCAGACGATACCTTCTCGTTTGACGATATGGATTAGCAGAAAGGCTCGCTTCCAGCGAGCCTTTCGTTCGTTTGAGACGCTATGACGCTGCGCGGCGTTCTGGCGGCACAGGAAAATTTCAAAGCCCATGGGGCGGCACATAAGGCCAGCCCCATGGGCTTTTCAACTTTCCCGCACTCGCCAGAACGCCGCTCGCTGATTTACTGGCGTATGCCCTGATTTTAGTTAACGCCCCTTCAGGCGTTTTTTTCGGTAAACACAAAAGGTGAGCAGCCAAGCTGCTCACCTTTTGTGGGTAGGTGCCTTTTGCGTATGGCTTATGCGTCCGCTTTTGCTGTTACCACGAAGGTGGTGCTGGCGGGCATGTTGCTGGCGTTGCCGCAGAAGGCGCCTTGCTCTTCGGTGTGGTCGCGTAGGGCGGAAACCGAGTCGAGTTTTCTGTTGATATTGCCTTGCATTTCCTTGATTGCGGTGCCGATGCCTTCGCTCATTGCCTGGGTGCCTTGGCTAAGCTTCGCGGATGCTTCGGTAATCTCGTTGGTGGCTTCACCGAGTTGGGCGTATCCCGCTTGGATCTTTGCCAGACCTTCGCTGATGCCGGCAAGGCCTTGGCTCAATTGCGCGTTGGCTTCGCTTGCCTTATCGAGCGTTGCGCTTGCGGTGGCTGTCGCCTGCTGGGCGGAAGCAAGGT
The DNA here is from genome assembly GCA_900553605.1 of uncultured Eggerthella sp. Classification (GTDB taxonomy): domain Bacteria; phylum Actinomycetota; class Coriobacteriia; order Coriobacteriales; family Eggerthellaceae; genus Anaerotardibacter. The sequence goes on from USDX01000004.1 coordinate 57,185, forward strand.
TCGCTTTTGCGTCGGCGGTTGCCTGGATAAGCGCCTCGATCTGTTCTTCGTCCATACCGTTGGTATCAACTGCTTCAAGCTTAGCTACGGCAGCTGCGGCTTTTACCTGCTCTGCCTTCACTGCTTCCAGCTGCTGCGAAGAGGCATCGATGAGCTTGCCATATGTTGCAGTTTGATGATTACGTCATTGCGGATTTATTGAGAGATGACTTTCTCGATGTGGAGGAAAAAATTAGCAATTCCGCTTTTTCGATTTTGGGCGTTGAATCATTTTCCGGATGTTCGAATTGCGAATTGAAGTATTTATGCGGGGGAGGATGTCGCGCCCGTTCATTGTATGCCTGCAGGAATATCCATTATCGTGACCCATATTGCGCTTTAGTTCGGAAGTTGTATGGCCTGCTCGGCGATTTTCTCAGAAAAGCTTATGCGTGACCGATTAGCTTCTACCGTTAAGGCGAATAACTATGGACATAGTTTATTGATAGCAGTAACAAATAACTAATTAATCACTTCTGCTAATTAGTTAAGGAGTTAGTGATGATTTTCTATTCTGTTCCTGCTCGACAAGTTTCGGGTTGCCTGAATATCGGCCTGCTCAATGGTTGCGTATGCATTGGCATTCAGGGCTTGCCAAGCGGGAAGCCAAAACTGAATTGTTAGCGGTGAAAGGAAAGCGCAGTTGTTTGGAGAGCTAGATGGGGCGAAAGCCTCTTTGCAACGCTTGGAAAATATTGCAAAACCCTTGTATATAGCTTTGCGGGGCATTATGGCGGTGTTTATCGTGGGATGGGTTCTGCTCTTTCTTGCATTATTCATCTCTTTGGCGACTTCAGGGATTGGTTTACCTGGCTTAGCTGGACATTTTCTCTATGCTGTTCCCGTTATGGTGTTCGCTTTTCTGAACGTGTACATTCTTTATGTGATTGGGAGCATTTTCGGTTCAATACGCCATGGGGATACGCCGTTTACGATGCGGGTTTCCCGTCAAATCAAGGCAGTGAGCTTTTTGCTGCTTGCCAGTTTTCTTCTTGAAGCTTTTGTTTCCGCAATCCCCTTTGATGGTTATTCTCTTGGCATCATGAGGATTGGTTTAGCGAGGCAAGAGGGCGGAGTAGTGGCCAATTTGAGCGTTTCAACTTTAATAGCTTCGGTAATTGGTTTTGTTTTGTCATATGTGTTTAAATACGGAGCATTGTTGCAACAATTGTCGGACGATACGGTTTAGGGGCTTGCTTTGACTATAGTGTTCAACTTGGACAAATTGCTTGCTTCGAGAAAGATGCAGTCTGTCGAGCTGGCGGAAAAGCTCGATTGTACGGTTCAGACGGTATCGAGGATAAAAAACGGGAAGATTCGTGCGTTAAGAATCGACAGTCTTGATAGGATTTGTGAAGTTTTCGGCTGTCAACCTGGTGATTTACTCGAGTATCTTAGCGATGAAGAGGCTGGAAAAAGATACGGTGAGACCTTTTTGGAGGAGTATAAAAAATATCATAGTCAATAGACGCTATTGCGCTTGATGATGGGCACTGGAATTCACCAGTGCCCATTTTTTATGTTTAAAAACCGCCCACCGTTCAGGTCAACCGCCTATCCTCGGTTTCTTTCTGAGTGCTAATAAATAATGCTTAACTTTAAGAAGTTAAAAGAAACAGTTAACTTATTAATATTTCATTTCCATTAGGGGGGCTATTATGAGGCATGGTCACCATAACTTAACCAATTACAGAATGCTTCATATTGTTAAAGAAAACAGAGTCTTCTTCTTGCGAAGTCCCTTCGGATTGGGCTTGTCAGTTTGATTCAACCTGGAGATATTTATTTCCCGCAAAGGTGAACTTGCCTGATCGGGGATGGAAGATCCACCTAAGCTCGTGTCCTACGGAAGCTCAATTACTGCTCGATAAATGGTGGTTCTTGCTTATTGGTTGATTATTCAACTGGTTCCGCTGGGCTGATCGGATTTCTCCTGTCGTTGGCCGAGCATCCTTTTGGATGGTTTCCCGTTTCTCTTCATTGATATAAGAGGTCACGAATTGTGAAGGGAGGTGGAAAGAATGGGTTCGATGTTGGATCTTCAGTCGCTTGAAGCTTCTAACGACGCAATTGACCCAAGGGCATCTGGGGCTAGCTTTATGTGCAATGGCGATAACGGCTCTGTGAGCCTCTGGTGTGGTTAAGCCGGAACAATGCCGGGCATACGGAAGCGTGCCCGGCGATTGCTGTAAAAGGAGCGTGTTTTTCCTATGACACCCTTAATTGACGCGAGCGCAATAAGGAAATCCTTTGTCTATGGCAAAGGGAAAAACCTTCGAAAGAATGAGGTTCTGCGTGGAATCGATTTTTCGATTAATGCAGGTGAGTTTGTTTCCATCGTCGGTCCAAGTGGCTCAGGGAAAACAACCCTCCTAAATTGCCTTTCGGGCCTCGAAGAAACAGATTCGGGCTCTGTTGTTCTTGACGGTATCCCTCTTTCCTCGATGAGTGCCAAGAAAAGAGATGAGACCAGAAGACGCTTAATCAGTTTTATCTTTCAGGATTTAAACCTCATTCCATCGCTGAATGCGGTAGATAACGTTTGGATTCCTGCGCGCCTGTCTGGAAAGAAGGTCACGAAAAAAGATGCGCTTGCTTTGCTGGATAACCTTGGCATTGCTGATAAGGCGAAAAGCTATTCAGGTTCTTTATCGGGAGGAGAGAGGCAACGTATCGCGATAGCCCGATCTGTTGCGGTTGATGCTCCGATACTGTTTGCGGACGAGCCCACGGGGTCTCTTGATGTTGAGAATACGCGAGCGGTGATGGGTATGATGCGGCGAGAAACAGAAAAAAACAATCGTACCGTTGTGATGGTAACCCATGATTTGATGGCAGCTGCTTACTCCGATCGCGTTGTGGTCTTGAAGGATGGGAAGGTTGCTGCGGAGCTTAGTCATCCGGCCGCACATGAGATTGCCTTTTTGTTAGAGGAGTAGTCATGTGGCGTTTGTTTGTTTCCGACTTGCGAGATAGATGGCTTGATTGGGCAGGAGTTCTTCTCGTTGCTTTCTTTTGCGGCCTTGCTGGCGGTTGGTCGGATTTGCTCATTTCTTCATCGTACGGATTGGAGTCAGACGCTTCGAGGCGCTTGTTTAATGCAGGTACGGCAACGTTATTTTTGACATGGGTTGCATCGGTTCCTGTGTCTGCTTCTGTAGCACGACTTGTCGCAAAGAAAAAAGAGCCTATTTATGCTGTATGGCGTTTATTGGGCATGCGCAGAAGGTATGCGGGTCTTTGTTTTTTCACTCAGATGACAACGGTTTCATTCCTTGGGTTAACATTGGGCCTCCTTGCTTTTGGCTCTATGATCCCATGTTTTGACGGCATCGTTCCTTCTCTGGGAGCCCGTCTCGATTTCGTGCCTAGCATTACAGTTATCTGTGTCGAGCTTCTTTCGTTCGTTTTTGGCGGATTGGGAAGTTTTGTTTCATCTTTGAACGTTTCTCCCGTTAAGGCGTTTGACGGTCAATCCCTGCCTAGGAAAAGGCTTAGCGTTTTTCGCGTTATTGTCGGTGTTGTTTCTGCTATTTGCCTTTTTTCTTTAATTGCAATTTCCGCTAGCTCCGATCCTCTGTCTCGGGTTAGCTGCCTTGTTTTTCTTCCGTTCATCGCTGCGTTATTCTGCTCTCTCTTTTTGAGGTTGCTGCTTCCATGGGCGGTAAAACTGTGGACTAAGGTCGTTCCCTGGAAGGACTCGCCGGTCTGGCTGGTTGCTCGGAGCAAAATTCTTTTTTACTCCGATGAGGCAGTTGCAATCCAGATGCCGATAGCGATAGGGGTTTCATTGGCTACAGGGCTCATTCTTGTTGTTGAGGTTCTGGTTGTTTACCTGGAGGAACAGGGGATTAAAGCGAGTGGGGTTAACGTTGAGCAGATGCTGTCATTCCTTGGTGCACCTATTTTGGTTTGCATTGCCGGTGCTGTTGCGGTTGTCGCAATGTCGGCCAGCGACAGGGTCATTGAGGGAGAAACGCTGGTTTCGTGCGGGTCGAGCAACCAGGCTGTCTTCGGAATGGCGGTATGCGAGTCATTTATCCATGCGTTCAATGCTCTTCTTATGGGTTTGGCGTGTGCGTTAGCATCGGGAGCTATTGCTTCCGCTGTCTGTTCTTCTCTCTTTCCACTGTCGGCTTGTCTTGCCCCCTCTTTAATTGTCTTCTTGCTTTCGTTCGTGGTTATTTTGCCTCCTATGTTGGTGGTGTTGCCGGGTGCAAGAATTGGAAGACTTCGCGTTGGTTGCAAACCTGTGGAATAGGGGTTGGGTCTTGATGTCTTTTTCTCCGATAGAAGGAGTTCGATTCCATGCGAGTGATAATGATTCTGCTGAAAAGGTATGCCCCTGTTCTGAGGTGGACATTTGGTGCTTGTTTGGTTCTCGGTTTGCTGGGGACAGGCAATCTTGCTGCTCCAACCACAATATGGAGGGGCCCTGATTCAGGCTGTGCAAAATGGGGCAAATGCCTTTACCCCTTTGGTGATTTTGCTGGTGCTTCTTGTTGCAAATGCGCTATTAACTATGGGTCAGCAAGCATTGGTTGCCGAAATAGCCGAGAGGTTAGCTAGACGGATAAGGGGCCATTTAGTCCATTCTTTTTTGCCTTGTCGGCCTTGGCGCAGGAGGCTCGGCCGTCGGGTTGGTATTCTCAGCGCATTGTGAGCGATGTTGAATTGATAAAGAGACTTCCTGGCCAATTAGCTTCCCTCGCTCAATCCCTTTTCGTATTCATTGGGTCATTTGTTGCTCTTGTTTCTGTTTCTCCTGCAACGTTTGTCATCGGTTTGGGATTTGGGCTTTTGTCCTTGCGCTTTTCCATAGTTGTTTCGAGTCCGATGTCTGGCTACAGGAAAGAGGTTCAGGAGCTTCTTCTGCGAATTACGGTAAAGATTCAGGAGTTTGCTCTTTCAAATCGTCTTTTGAGATCGCATAATGCATGGGGCTTAGCGGAGAAATCTCTTGGAACCGAGATAGATGGTGCCGTAAAAGCTGGTTTCAGGTTGTCTTTGCTTTCCGGCTTCCTCTCTCCGATCTCGTCTGTTTTGATGCAGCTTGCAAATATTGGAACAATCCTATTTGCTTCCTGGCAGGTTGCCGCAGGAACTATGGCATTTTCCGATCTTGTTGTTTTCCTGATGTACCTTTCTTATTTCTCGTCTTCTGTAAGCCAGTTTGTCGGGTTCGTTTCGTATGCACGTGAGGCTGCGGTGGGCTACGAACGCATTGAAGATTTTGAAACGCTGGCTCATCCCGAAGGATCTCCTTCTTTGCCTTGTTGTTGCGGGGGTATTCCGCCTTGCCCCTCTTTCGTGTTTGATCGCGTTTCATTTCGCTATCCATCGTCTTCGGATGATTCGCTGATTGACGCTTCATTTTGCGTGCCTTCCGGGGAGATAACCGCGTTGGTCGGAGCTTCGGGTGGGGGAAAGACAACTTGCTTGGGTCTGATTGAGCGTTTCTTCTCGCCTACTAAGGGCGAGATTTTTCTCGATGACATTGAATTGTCGAGTATTCCGCTTGAGGAGTACAGGGATTCGAATGGGTTTATAGACCAATCCGCAAGCTTGATTAGCGGTACTGTGGAGGAGGATCTAAGGCTTGGTAATCCTTCGGCATCTTGTTCCGATATGGAGAACGCCCTTGGTTCTGTGGGGTTGGGCGGCCTTCCTCTTGATAGGGAGGTTGGCGAGAGGGGTTTGTCGCTGTCTGGCGGACAAAGGCAGCGCATCGCATTGGCTAGGACCGTCGTCCGCAATCCTCAAATACTCATTCTCGATGAGCCAACTTCCAGTCTTGATGGGATTTCTGAGCGTGAGATAGACCTTCTTCTGAGAGACCTTTTTGGGGGACGAACGATTGTCTATGCCGCTCATAGACTGTCATCTATTCTGAATGCGGACTGGATCGTTGTCCTTAATGAGGGAAAGATAGAGGGACAAGGGAGGCATCAAGATTTATACAATAGCTGCCTATATTATCGTAGCTTAATCGATTCTCAGTCAGAGGCATAATCGCGCCAGCCCGATAAACGAAATGCCGTCCAAAGGGACGGCATTGAAATACGAGTGAGCCTATAAGCCGGGTTCTGTAATCGGCAACCATTTATCTCGACTTTGCGTCGCCGCAAAGCTCAAGCACGCAACCCGAATGCACGGAAGGGCGGCCGTGTGGCATTCCTATTTACGCTTGCTCCAGATGGGGTTTACCAAGCTACGTTGTTGCCAACGCACTGGTGCGCTTTTACCGCACCGTTTCAGCTTTTCTCCTGCACGCAGGGGAGTCTTCTTTTCTGTGGCACTGTCCGTCGGGTCGCCCCGCCCAGCCGTTAGCTGGCATCTTGCCCTTGGGAGCCCGGACTTTCCTCATGCTTGCGCACGCGATTGCCCGGCTCACTCGAGGTTGTATTATACATTGTTCTACGAACAATGTATTGAATTGACGCTGCAGCCAAGCCAGGCGCCTCATCTTGCTTCTCCAAACAGGCTTGATGGGCGAAGCCCGCCTGGAATTCTGCTCGGACAAACTGAGCAGAATGCATCCGCCTGGATGCTTGGTTTGGGGACCAAGCATGACACTGGCATGTTTGCCGACGGAAATTTAAGGCACCGGATTGGCCCTCGCTGACTGATATGGACCTGAGGGTTTCAGAAAAATCCTCTATGATGTTTCCTCGATCTCTGGCTTCTACTTTGCGTTTTTCTGGTTTCATGGTTGCGAACGATTCTCGTGCTCGTCCACTCTGAAAGGACTTTCATATGAAACGCTGCTTGCTTGTTGGCGCTGCACCTTCGGCCCATAAAGAGCTTGACTATATCCTGCAAACGCAGGAATTCGATGCGGTGTATGCAGTCGATGGTGGGTTTGCGGTGTTGCAGGAGCGTGACATTGTGCCTGATGCGGTGTTCGGCGATTTCGATTCACTTGGCGCGGTGCCGCAGCATCCTTGTGTGTTCGAGTACGATACGCACAAGGATTTCACCGATATGGATTTGGCCATTGGTCATGCCGAGCAGCACGGTTTCGAAGAGCTGGTTATCTGCGATGCGTTTACGGGCAGGCTCGACCACTCTTTGGGCAATTTGCAGCTGCTTATCCAAGCGGCAGCCCGCGGGACGTGTGTATGGGGTATTGGCGAGGAAATTGCCATTGCGCCCTTGGTGGCGCCAGGCCCGTTCTGCTCGCTTTCCTTTGCGGAAGGTGCACAGGGCACATGCTCGGTAATCTCGCACAGCGATGTGTGCCAAGGCGTTACCGAAGTGGGCCTGGAATGGGAGCTCGACGGCGCAACCTGCACGAACCGAGCGCTGTGGGGCATTTCGAATGAGCTTGTTGGCAAGCCTGCCAGCATCAGTCTGGAAGAAGGCTCGCTGTGGGTTATCTTCCCCCTTTTGGAATTCCCACGCGCGGCGTATACCTATATACGAGTACAATAACGTAACCACATAACAGGGGAGCTAACCGCCCGCGATGCGCGGCTGTTCGGCTGAGAGGGGGCAAGGCCCCGACCCATAGAACCTGTATGGATAATGCCAACGAAGGGAGCTGTGATGACGCAAGAACGTCTCATCACTCAAATCGATCATGCCCGTGCGGGCAAAATCACGCCTCAAATGGAAGCGGTTGCCGCCAAGGAGCATAAAACGCCTGAAGAGATTCGTGCAGGTGTTGCGAAGGGCTGCATTGCCATTCCCGCCAACATTCACCATGCCGCATTGAGCCCCGAGGGCGTAGGCGAAGGCATGCGTACCAAGGTAAACGTTAACCTGGGCATCTCCGGCGACCTGATGAATGCCGAAATGGAGTTCGAAAAAGTACGTACCGCTATCGAGCTGGGCGCGGAAGGCATCATGGACCTTTCCAACCATGGCAAAACGCACGATTTCCGTAAGCAGCTTATCGACATGAGCCCTGCCATGATCGGCACGGTGCCCATGTATGATGCTATCGGCTACTTGGAAAAGCCTCTTATTGGTATTACGGCTCAGGACTTCTTGGACGTTGTGCGCGCCCATGCCGAAGACGGCGTGGACTTCGTAACCATCCATGCCGGCATGAACCGTCGCACCATCGACAATTTCAAGGAAACCGGTCGCTTGATGAACATCGTAAGCCGTGGCGGCTCGCTCATCTTCGCTTGGATGGAAGCCACGGGCAACGAAAACCCCTTCTACGAGTATTACGATGAAGTGCTGGAGATCTTGCATGAGCACGATGTGACCATCAGCATCGGTGACGCTATGCGCCCCGGTTGCAACTACGACGCTACTGATGCTGGTCAGATTTCTGAGCTTATCGAGATTGGCAAGCTCACCAAGCGCGCATGGGATGCGGGCGTTCAGGTTATGGTTGAAGGCCCTGGTCATATGGCATTGGACGAGATCCCCGCCAATATGAAGATTCAGAAGCGCTTGTGTCACAACGCTCCGTTCTATGTTCTTGGCCCGCTGGTTACCGATATTGCTCCTGGCTACGACCATATTACGTCTGCTATCGGTGGCGCGGTTGCCGCGTCGTGCGGTGCCGACTTCCTGTGCTACGTAACGCCTGCTGAGCATCTGCGCTTGCCCGATGCCGATGATGTGCGTGAGGGCCTTGTTGCGACTAAGATTGCAGCTCATGCTGCCGATATCGCTAAGGGCATCCCTCATGCGCGTGATGTCGATAACCGCATGAGCGACGCTCGTCGCCGTATGGACTGGGAAGAGATGTTCAGTCTTGCCATTGATCCGGTGAAGCCGCGTAAGTACTTTGAAAGCGCGCCGCCTTCAACGGAGGGCACCTGCACCATGTGCGGCAAGATGTGTGCAGTTCGTACGGTTAACACCATCATGGATGGCCTTACCATCGACCTCGGCGAGGAAATGGCCGACAAATAGCAAGTATGAAGCGGCTGTCCCTCTGGGCAGCCGCTTTTTCCTATGATGCAAGTGGTAGATGGTCGAGTGCTGGGGCGGCTAAACCTTCTTCAGCACTTGAAGCTGCTAGCTTGCTTTGAGCAAGGAGAAAATATGAAAACAGCGCTAACAATTGCTGGCTCTGATTCAAGTGGCGGAGCCGGCATTCAGGCAGATATCAAAACCATGAGCGCTTTGGGGATCTATGCGGAATCGGTTGTCACAGCGTTAACCGCGCAGAACACCATGGGTGTCCAGGGAGTGGTGGCGACAGACCCTGATTTTGTATTACTGCAGATGGAAAGCGTGTTTTCCGATATTCGTCCTAACGCAGTAAAAATCGGCATGCTTCCTACGGCGGAAGTGGTGCGTGCGGTGGGGCAAGGCTTGCAGCGTTTCGATGCTCAGAATGTTGTGCTCGATCCTGTCATGGTCGCTACAAGTGGGGCTGCACTTTCGGAGGCGCCTGCAGTGCAGGCGCTTTTCGGCCTGCTTCCGCAAGCTTCCGTGGTAACGCCCAACATTCCCGAAGCCGAAGTTCTTTCAGGCATGCGCATCGAAACTAAAGAGGATATGCTGGCTGCGGCGAAGGCTATTCAGTCGAAGGGAGCACGGGCTGTTCTGGTGAAAGGTGGCCATTTGGCTGAAGAAGCCGACGATGTGCTGCTGGAAGCAAACGGTGCGGCGACGTGGCTTTCCGCTCAGCGCGTTGAGACGAAGAACACGCACGGCACCGGCTGCACGCTTTCTTCGGCCATTGCCTCGTATTTGGCTAAGGGCGAAACCTTGAAACATGCTGTGGCTTTCGCAAAGCGCTATCTCACTGAAGCAATCCAAGCAAATCCTGGGTTAGGGAAAGGCAATGGTCCCGTGAACCACTTATTCGCGTTGCGTTAACGGGGCGGTTAGGATTGCGCGAACCGCTTCGCCAATGCCAGAAGCGATTCGCGTTCAGGGGCCACCTCTTCGTTGGCCACGGCGCTGAACAGCTCGTTCAGCACAAGTCCAACATGGGGTCCTTGAGGTACGCCGAGAGAGATAAGGTCGGTGCCATTTACTGGCAGGTCGGCAGGTGAAAGCACTTCGCCTTGCTTAAGCATCTCATCGAATAGGCTTTCGGCTGCATTGATCTTCTGGATCCATTTTGTTGCACGGGTCGATTTTCCTCTTGCATCGCCCCGCATCAAGTCGCAAATTGCGTGGAAGAGCCTCTCATCGTGCTCCACTAGGGCATACAGCTTACGTACGCCTTTTGTTGTAGGCTCGGGTCTGTCGCCGTGGTAGCGGATGATCAAGTCGAGATCATGCTGCATCTTCTTGCTGAAATGCAGCGTTTTTGCGCTGTCGCGCATGTGATGAACGCTTGCTATGGGATGGTTGGGCATATGCCCCAAATTGTCTGCTCCAATAAGGAACGTGTCGGGTTTACCCGCATCGTGAAACAACGCCGCCCAACGCACCAAGGGGTAGGCGGGGGTGCTTTCGACCACCGCAGCGGTGTGCTCCCACACATCGTAGATGTGCCAAGGGTTGTGCTGGTCAAAGCCGTCCATGGCTTCAATGCAGGGAACGACATAAGCAAGTTCGCGGGGGAACCGGAGCAGGGTTTGGCGCACATGGTTTCCGCAGAGGAGCTTTTCAAGCTCTTGCCTTAGGCGCTCTCCTGCGACACCGGTGAGGGTTGGCGCATATCTGCGTATGGCGGCTTCAGTATCAGGGTCAATCCAGAATCCGAGCTGCGAAGCGAAGCGCATCGCGCGAAGGACGCGCAGGGCATCTTCTTGCAGGCGGATATTGGGGTCGTTAACGCAGCGGATTATCTTGTTGGCCAAGTCGTTCTGCCCGTCAAAAGGATCTACGAGGCCACGGACCGGGTGGAACGCCATTGCGTTGATGGTGAAATCGCGTCGTGCCAAGTCTTGTTCGATGGTGTCAACGAACAGCACGCTATCGGGGTGGCGGTGATCGGTGTAGGCGCCTTCAGTGCGGAAGGTGGTAACTTCGATGGGTTCATTTTTGTAAACCACGGTTACCGTGCCGTGCTTCGTCCCCGTTTCGTGCACCGCCATGCCGCTTGCCAGGCACGCTTCGCGCGTTTGCTCCCAGTGGGCGTTGGTGGCAATGTCGGCATCATGGGGCGTGACGCCGCGAAGGGCGTCGCGCACGAAGCCACCGACGATCCACGCCTCAAAACCGCGCTTCTCCAAAGCGTTGATAACGGCGCACACCGATGCGGGAAGCTGGGCAAGCGTTCCGTAGGCTTCGATATGTGGTGCATCATTGACAGACATAACCCCAAGCTTTCGTTACGGGTATGTTTCAGTATACGGCTTCGGAAGCGATTCGTGCGTCCATACCGGAGATATGTCCTGAGACATTAGGCTGTTGGCGTGGTGGTTTGTTGCGATTGCTTTCGCATGTCTTTCGAATTCGGTAGCGTAAAATCAAACGGTGAAAGATACGAATACGGTGCGCCGAGCACTTAAAAGGGGTTGCCATGATTGATGAAGTGCATATTCGCGATGTGGCGTTGATCCACGAGGCAACGTTTGTGCCAAGCCCTGCCTTTACCGTGGTAACGGGCGAAACAGGCACGGGTAAAACCGCTCTGTTGAATGCGCTGAAGATCCTGGTCGGCGAGCGCGCCGGCGCGTCATTTGTGCGCGAAGGCTGCGAAGAGCTCCAGGTAGAGGGCCGTTTTCTTGGCGAAGGATGCGGGGAAGATGGCGTGGTGGCTGCACGCCGCATCGGCGCACAAGGGCGCAGCCGCGTTTCTATTGACGGTTCACTTGCTTCGGTGAAGGAGCTTGCCGGCGGCTTAGGTCAGACGGTCGACCTTTGCGGACAGCACGAACATCAGCGCTTGCTTTCGCCGACTTATCAGCGTGCTTTGCTCGACGAATGGGGCAAAGAAGAAATCAGTGCGCCGCTGGAGGCGTATCGAGCATGTCTTTCTGCGGCAAACGGTGCGTCTGCCGAGCTTGTTCGTTTGCAAGAATTGGAATCGGCCGATGCTGTTGAGCTTGACAGGGCACGTTTCGCTTTAGAGCAGATCGGCAAAGCGGATCCCCAGGAAGGTGAGTATGAAGAGCTCATCGAGCGTATGCCTCGCCTGGAAAACGCCGAAATGCTGGTCCATGAAGCCATGTCTGCCCAGCGCAACCTAACAGGGTCGGGCGGTGCAGTGGAATCGCTCGAGTCTGCATTGGGGTCTCTTGAGCGAATCGCGGCGGTGGACTCTTCCGCTGAATCCGTGTTGGAGCTTGTACGCGAAGCGTTCTTTTCGCTGGAGGATGTGGGTCGCGATTTGGCGACGTACAAAGATGGCGTCGATTTCCCCCAGGAAGAGCTGGAGGCGGCGCAAGACCGCATTGCCGAATTGCAAGGTCTTATGCGGGGCTTCGGTCCGCGTATGGAAGATGTGTTGGCGCAGCGCGCCGAAGCAGAGGCGAAAATTCGCGAATACGATGGGCTCGACGAGCTTATCTCCCAGGCTCGAAAGAAGCGTGACGCGGCGGAATCGGCGCTTGCCGATGCGGCGCGTGCCTTGGCGGAAGCTCGTGGCAGGGTTATTCCTCGTTTTATTGATGCCGTCCAAGCCCAGATGGCTCGCTTGGAAATGAAGGGCGCACGTCTCGAGGCAAGGATTTCGGATCTGCCGCGTGGGCAGTGGGACACATGGGGCTCGCAGTCTTTCGAGTTCCTTTTTGCCGCTGGTGAGGGCCTTAGTGCTCAGCGGCTCGGCAAAATTGCTTCAGGTGGTGAAATGAGCCGCGTGATGCTTGCCCTGAAGGTTGCATTAGGCGAATGCGACCAGGTGGACACCCTGGTTTTTGACGAGATCGATGCTGGTGTGGGCGGCAGTACCGCTCGTGCGCTTGGCGCCGTCCTTCGCGATTTGGCAAAAACCCATCAGGTCATTGTGGTAACGCACCTTCCCCAAGTTGCCGTGTGCGGCGATACTCATTATCTGGTAACGAAGTCCGATGATGCGTTGCCGCAAACCTGCTTGACCCCTGTTTCGGGCGAAAGCCGGACGGCGGAAATTGCCCGTATGCTTGCCGGCGAGGTAAGCGAAACGTCTCTTGCCCACGCCGCCGAACTGCTCAGCGAGCAGGGGTAGCCGGCCCTTAATTTGGCCTGCCATATGCAAGGCAAAGAAAGAGGAGAACTCATGTCCGAATATCAAGCCGTATTGCAGCAGCCGACAGATGGGCGCATGCCCGTTATTGGTTGTCACCTTTCTTCGGCTAAAGGGTATGCCGCAATGGCGAAAATGGCGGCCTCCATCGATGCCAACACGTTTGCGTTCTTCACGCGAAACCCGCGTGGTGGGAAGGCGAAAGCGATCGATGATGCTGATGTGAAGGCGTTTGCGGAAGAGGCGGCGCTGGCGGGTATCGGGCGCATCGTTGCGCATGGTTCGTATACCGTGAATCCGTGTGCGGCGAAAGAGCAGGTGCGCAGTTTCGCGTTCCAGGCGCTTGCCGAAGATCTGGTGCGAATGGAACGCACCCCGGGTCAGCTGTTTAACATTCACCCTGGTTCCCACGTGGGACAGGGGACGGATGTGGGCATTGAGCTTATTGCCGAGGTCTTGAATAGCGTATTGGCGCCCGAGCAGACCACCACGCTTTTGTTGGAAACCATGGCGGGAAAGGGAAGCGAGGTGGGCCGCACCTTCGAGGAGCTGGCTGCTATCATCGATCGCGTTGAGCTCGACAGCCATCTGGGGGTTTGCCTCGATACCTGTCATGTATGGGATGCAGGGTATGACATTGCGAATGACTTGGATGGTGTACTCGAGGAATTCGACCGTGTGATCGGGCTGGATAGGCTGCGTGCTTTACACATTAACGACTCCCTCAACGAATGCGGCGCCCATAAAGATCGCCATGCGCGCATTGGCGAAGGCCGCATTGGCAAAGAAGCGTTGGCTGCCGTAGTGATGCATCCTCGGCTGTTGGGATTGCCCTGCATTCTGGAAACGCCGAACGAGCTGCCAGGCTATGCGGAGGAGATCGCATTTTTCCGTTCTTGCGTTGTGTAAAACGATTGTTTACCATGAACGAGTCTTATTAATTCCCCTTAACAGCATATTTGCAGGTGGCCTATTACGGGCGAAGTGTGCCTGCACGGTTATTCATTTCTTTTAAGGAGGATCCAGTGAAATTCTTTCTGGACACTGCCGATCTCGATGAGATCGAAGAGGCAGCAAGCTGGGGTGCGTTGGCTGGCGTAACCACCAATCCGTCTTTGTATTCTCGCATCGGCGGCAAGCTTGATGACTTCCACAACCACATCAAGCGCATCTGCGACATCGTTGGTCCTGATTGCCCCGTTTCCGCAGAATCCGTTGCTATGACGCGTGAAGAGCTCATCACCGACGGTCGCGAGCTTGCCGCTATTGCTCCTAACGTTGTTGTGAAGATCCCCACCATGGTGGAGGGCCTTGCCGCAACGCATGCTCTCGCAGCCGAGGGCATTCCGGTGAACATGACGCTGTGCTTCAGCGTTCCTCAGGCCATCTTGGCTGCCCGCGCTGGCGCTCGCTACATCAGCCCCTTCATTGGTCGTTTTGACGACATCTCGGAAGACGGTCTTGATCAGGTTGCCAATATTGTTACTGCGCTGAACAACTACGACTTCACCTCCAACACCGTAAACGGTGAGCAGGTCGAGGTCATTGCGGCTTCTATCCGCAGCGCAAACCACGTTACCCAGGCAGCGTTGATGGGCGCCGATATTGCAACGGTTCCCTTTGGCGTGCTGAAGAAGATGGTTCAGCATCCGTTGACCGATCGTGGCCTTGAGGCGTTCCTCAAGGACTGGGAGAAAGTCCAGAACGCATGAGTGATGCAGAAGTAGTCGAAGAGTCTGCGCCCGAGGAAAAAATGCCGGCACGTACTACGCGTCGTCGTACGGCGAAGGCCTCCGACAAGCAGGAGGGGGCGGCCGCAGCGGCCGCGCCCTCCGATTCTGCTGAGGTAAAGCCTGCGGCTGCCGAGGCTTCTTCTCCGGAAGAAAAGCCCAAGCGCCGTAGGGCAAGCAGGAAGAAAGCCGAAGAAGCTCCTGCCGATACCGAATCCGAGCAGAAGCCCAAGGCGGCGAAGCCCGCAAAGTCCAAGGCTGCTGAAAAGAAGGAAGAGCCCCAGGTTGAATCTTCCGATTCGCAGAAGGGCGATGTTTCCTCTGAGGATGAGCCCAAACCAAGGCGAACCCGCACCCGATCCAGGTCGAAGGCCAAGACCGAAGAAGCGCCTCAGGGCGAAAATGCGCAGGCAGCTCCCAAGCAGGAAGCTGAGCCTAAGCATGAAACAACTTCTGAACAGGCTTCTTCTGCCGATCAAGAGACTCCATCGAAGCAAAGGGATTCCTTGAAGCAGGAATCGGCTCCTTCTGAAGGGGCGGAAAAGCAAGAGTCCTCCGAACCCTCGGATGCTTCTGACGCTGCCGAAGAAAAGAGTTCCAACGAACGCGAAGAGCGCGACGACCACAAGGGCCGTCGTCAGCGTAAACCCCGCCAACAGAGGGGCGGCGATCGCCAGAAGGGTGATCGCAACGACCGTCAGAAGAACGATCGTTATCACAACAGCCGTCGCCAGCACCAGCAAAACCGTCGTGAGCCAGTTGCTCCTCAGGTTTCCAAGGAAGATCTCGCGAAACTCAAGGTTGTTGAGCTTCGCGAAAAGGCTCAGGAGTTGGAGATCGACTTCAAGGGCCTTAAGAAGGCAGAGCTTATCGAAGCAGTGTTTGCTGCCAGCATGAAGGCCGAAGGCTTTGAAGAGGTCAGCGGCATCCTTGATGTGCTTTCTGATGGCTATGGCTTCTTGCGCACGAGCGGCTATCTTCCCGGTGAAAAAGACGTTTATGTGGGCACTTCTACTATTCGTCGCAATCATCTTCGCAAGGGCGATTACCTTACCGGCCAAACGCGTCCAGCACGTCCGAAGGAAAAGTTTGCCGCCCTTCAGCGCATTGACACCGTGAATGGGGTTCCGCTGGACGAGGTTGGCAAGCGTGTTCGCTTTGCCGATTTGACGCCGGTATTCCCTGACGAACGCCTGGTGCTTGAGCACGGACGATCCTCTATCACTTCTCGAGTTATCGATCTGTGTGCGCCTATCGGCAAAGGTCAGCGTGGTCTTATCGTTTCGCCTCCCAAGGCGGGCAAAACCACGATTTTGAAGGATATCGCAGCGTCCATTACGTCGAACAATCCCGAAGTGCATCTGATGTGCCTTCTGGTTGACGAACGCCCCGAAGAAGTTACCGACATGGAGCGATCCATCCATGGCGAGGTAATTTCCTCAACCTTCGATATGCCTTGCGAAAACCATGTTGCGGTTTCCGAGATGGTTATCGAAAGGGCAAAGCGCTTGGTGGAAAACGGGCGGGACGTTGTTATCCTGCTTGACTCGCTTACGCGTTTGGCGCGTGCCTACAACCTGGCGCAACCCGCATCGGGCCGCATCCTTTCTGGCGGTGTCGATTCGACGGCGCTGTATCCGCCCAAGAAGTTTTTGGGCGCTGCCCGCAATATCGAGGGCGGCGGAAGCCTTACCATCTTGGCATCGGCTCTTATTGAGACGGGCTCGAAGATGGATGAGGTTATCTTTGAGGAATTCAAGGGTACCGGCAACATGGAAGTGAAGCTCGATCGCTCTTTGGCGGAACATCGCATCTTCCCTGCAATCGATCCGGTTGCATCGGGCACTCGTCGAGAAGATCTGCTGCTTGATCCTCAGGAAGCGCCGCTCATTTGGGCAGTGCGTCGCGTGCTTGCCAATCGCAATAACGTCGAGCGCGCCATGGACTCGCTTATCAAGTCACTTAAGCAGACTAACGATAACCAGGAATTCCTGATGCGCGCCGCAAAAAAGGCGCAGCAGGGACGTCATTTCGACGAGAGCGGAACGATTGAAATCTAATAAATGAGATTTCGGTTCGCGACGTGATCTGACTGCGTTAGAGCATATCGTCATCGCTTATAATTACGAAAAAATGGAACCCTGCCGTTCGGTGGGGTTCCGCAGTGTTTACCTGTCTGTATTTATAGGGAGGGCATGTGCCTCAAGAGCCATTATCTCAGCATCCGGGCGGACCCCAACCGCCAGTAGGGTATGAGCAGCCTGCGCCTCAGCCCCCGTTTGAGCAAGCGCCGCAATCTGCTGCGGCGGCAACCGTCTATCGGAAAGAGCCTCGCAAATCACGCGGGTGGATTGTGGCGCTCGTCGCAATTGTCGCGGTGTGCTTGGTGTCGGTTTTCGGCATTGTGTCCTGCACCTCGGCTATTGCCGGCCTGGGCGGATCAAGCTCCTACGACAGCGAGCCGCTGTTCCCGAACACGGTTGCGGTTATCGACATCGACAGCACCATTCAATACGACGGTACCACGAACAGCCCCGATGGCCTGAAGCAGCAGCTTGACGTAGCGGCAGACGATAGCAGGATCATCGCGGTGGTGCTGCGCGTGAACTCAGGGGGCGGTGTTGCCACGGCCGGTGAGGAAATGTCCACCTATGTGAAGGAATTCCGGGAGGACACAGGCAAACCAGTAGTGGTTTCGAGCGCTTCTACCAATGCGAGCGCCGCTTACGAGATATCCAGTCAAGCGGACTACATCTTTACGGCACATACCACCGCCATAGGCGCAATCGGTACAGCGATGCAGCTGGTCGATTATTCTGGCCTAATGAGCATGCTCGGTATCTCCACGGAAGATATCACTTCTGCCGAAAGCAAGGATTCCACCTACGGTACGCGCAAGCTCACTGACGAAGAGCGAGCATACTATCAGGCTCAGGTAGACCAGATCAACGAAACGTTCATCCAAACTGTGGCTGATGGTCGTAATATGTCTGTCGACGAGGTTCGCGCCTTGGCTACGGGGCTCACGTTTACCGGCGATGATGCCGTGAAAAACGGTCTTGCCGATGAAATCGGCACAAAGGAAGACGCTATCGAATACGCAGCTAAGCTTGCGGGGCACGCATCCGATTACGAAACGGTAAATCTCAGGCAACATAGCTCGGACGATATTTCTACCCTGCTCGACCTGATATCTGAAAATAAGTCTATTTCCGCTGATCAATTGGCTTCGGCGTTGAAGGAGTTGGAGAGCAATGGCTCCATCGCAAAATAAGAAAGAACGTATCGAGTGGCCGAAGCGTGCCGTTGTAACGGCAGGCATGCCTTATGGCAACAAGTCTCTGCACTTCGGCCATGTTGGCGGCGTCTTTGTGCCTGCTGACTGCTATGCTCGCTTCCTCCGCGATCGCATCGGCTCCGAAAACGTGGTATTCGTCTCTGGCACCGATTGCTTCGGTTCTCCTATCGAAGAGGGGTATCGCAAGGAAGTTGAATCCGGTTCTTTCGAGGGGACCCTGGAAGACTATGTTCGTCGTAATCACGATCGTCAGAAGGCAACGCTCGATGCGTACGACATCAGTCTTGATGTGTACGAGGGCAGCGGCCTCGGTCATTGCGGCGAGGTTCATCGCTCCATTTCTGCCGCCTTTGTGCAGCGTCTTCACGAAAAGGGATTCCTGCATCTGGAAAGCACCCTTCAGTTCTATGACGCTCAGGAAGGCATGTTCCTGAATGGCCGTCAGGTGGTGGGGCATTGCCCCGTGCAGGGCTGCAAAAGCGAAAAAGCCTATGCCGATGAATGCGACTTGGGCCACCAGTACGACCCGGTTGATCTTATCAAGCCGATTTCGTCGGTTTCGGGCACGGTGCCGGAAATGCGTGAGGTGCGAAATTGGTACTTCGACCTGCCTGGCTTGTCCAACGTGGTTCGCGATTACGTTGATGCCCTGGAAGGCGATCCGTGCATTCGTCCCGTTGTTACCAAAACCATCAAGGAATTTCTGGTTCCGCCCATCATCTACATCAAGGTGGAATTGCATGACAAATACCTGGAAATTGCGGACAAATTGCCCAAGCATGTGTATCGCGATGCCGCCAAGGGCAAGCAGAGCTTCGAGATCGAATTCGAGAATATCTTCGATCGCGATAAAGCGCGTACCGTGTTGGCCGATGCGAACATTCGCTTCCGCACCGGTAAGGCATTGGTGCCATTCCGTATTTCCGGCAACGTTGAGTGGGGCGTGCCTGTTCCCGAAATCGAAGGAGTGGACGGCCTCACGGTATGGTGCTGGCCCGAAAGCCTTTGGGCTCCGCTTTCCTTCACCATGGCGCGCAACGATGATCGCGGTCTTTCGCGCTCGGCATGGCGCTCTTTCTGGTGCAAAAAAGACGCAACGGTGTATCAGTTTATTGGTCAGGACAACCTGTATTTCTATGGTGTTGCCCAGCCTGCGTTGTTTGCCGCCCTTCAGGAAAAGCAGCCTGTGGTTGCCGATGCTCCTGAAGGCGAATTGCAGCAGACGAAACTCATTGCCAATCACCATATCTTGTTTGGCGACAAGAAGGCTTCTTCCTCTGGCTCGGTGAAGCCGCCTACGGCAGACGAGCTTTTGGAGCATTACACCTCCGAGCAGCTGCGCGCTCATTTCCTCGCTTTGGCGCTCGACCAGAAATCGGTAGGGTTCAAGCCGAAAATCTTCGATCCCGACCCCGAAAAGCGCGAAGATCCGCGTGTTGCCGACCCTGCCTTGAAGGAAGGCGCGCTTCTTACTAAGGTATTCAACCGCCTTGCCCGTAGTTGTTTCTATGAGGCGGCAAAGAATTTTGAGGGATATATGCCCCTCGGTACGGTAACCACTGAGGTACTTGCCAAGGTGAATAAAACCATGCACAAGTACGAAGAGCTGATGTACCACGTCGACCTTCATTCCGTCATGGCCTTGATGGACGAGTTCATCCGTTATGCCAATAAATATTGGTCAAGCGGCATTCGCGAAGCGGAGGCCAATGAGGATGCCGATGCTCGCCGTCAGGTATTGGTCGATTCGTTCTATCTGTTGCGTATCGCAACGTTGCTGATGCATCCGGTAGTTCCGCGTGGCACCGAGCGCATCTGCGACTATATGAATTTTGAGTTCGAAGACTTCTTCAGCTGGAATTACGATTTCGACAGCATGGAAGAGCTGTGCAACGCCATGGAACTTGACGAGCGCCGTCATCGCGTTCGCGACCTCCCCCCGCGCACCGACTTCTTCAAGTTCCATCCCAGCCAGATCAAGAAGAAATAGGTTTTAGAAGAGCCTCGTTACACCCGCCGCACACCGTGTTGCTCTTGGAGCAAAGATTTATCCTGGGAGCAACACGGTGGATTCGGCTTCGCGTGCGGGGTTCTTTTTGTTGTGCGGCCCTCTTTTATCCAATAGAACCTTGTTCGGTAGGGCGTTGTCTCCGAGTGCGGAAAAATATCGGCGTTCGCAACTGTAGCCCCCTGTTCGGCAGGGTGTTGTGAATCCAGCCAGCAGCTCCAGCGCGGCCAGCACATAGCCCTCTGTTCGATGGGACGTTATGAAGGAACAGGGAAGAAGGTCCGACGTCCTTGCGAAAGTGCGCTTCTGCGCTATACTAAATAGGCTTATCTCGCCTTGGTCGGAAACCAAGGCATAGTAAGGAGAACCAATGAAAAAAGATATCCATCCCGAGTACGTTGACTGCACGGTAACCTGCACCTGCGGCAACACCTTCCAGACTCGCTCCACGAAGTCGGAGATCCGCGTTGACATCTGCAACGCTTGCCATCCGTTCTTCACCGGCCAGCAGAAGCTGATCGACTCTGGCGGACGTGTACAGCGCTTTGCTAACAAGTTCGGCGCTGCTACCGAGGCTGTTGCTGCTCGCGAGGCTGCTAAGAAGGCAGAGCGCGCTGCTGCTATCGAGGCTGCTGAAGCTGCTAAGAAGGCAGAGCGTGAAGCTAAGGCTGCTGCTAAGGCTGCTCGTGCTGCTGAGTTCGCCAAGAAGGCTGAGGCAGAAGCTGCTAAGGCTGCTGCAGAGGCTGAGGCTGCTGCTGTTGTTGCAGAAGGCGAAGCAGAAGAGGCTGCTGAAGAAGCTGTTGCTGCTGAGGTTGCAGAGAACGCTGCTGAATAGCATTTAGTTTGTGCTCAGGCGAAGGCGTCCGCATTATGCGGGCGCCTTTTTGTTTTGGGCCGCAAGCCCGTTGGCTAGAGCGCGTTTCAGGCGTCTCTTTGCGGCAATGTCCCTCATGCCGTCCAGCTGCCGCTTTGCGGCGTTGTGCCCGGATCGCTCCCCACGGCATCGCACCCACACCCGCTCCACCTACAGCATTGCGCCCGGGCTGTTTCGCCCATGGCTTTGCCAAAAGCTGTCATGGGAGCCTGAAAACAAAAAATCGGTTCGGATTGCAACTTTTTTGCGATTAGGGATTGTCGCGTGGCTCCAAATCGCGGATCGGGGCGTGAAAACGTGGAAAATTGGCCATAAAGCGGCCAATTTTCGCTTTGCAGGGGCGGAAGGGAGCCCCTAATCGAAAAAAAGTTGCAAAGACGTGAGGATTTTTGTTTTTGCCCTTCCTCAGGGGGACTGTTTCTTCCTTTTGGTCTCCCGCAGTGGCTATTTCCCTCTATTGTGCAACGGCTTGGCATCATCTTTGCTTTCTCGGCGGTTGCGATGGTTTATGCCCGTAAGCTGGATTCATTGCAGGAAAATGCGACGCGTAGGGTGCTCGGTCGTGCTGCACATATCGTGTATGCCCCATCTTCTCGGGGAGCGCAAGAGGCGCGCACGGGAGGTATCTGCTTGCTTTAGTGCGAGATGGGCGCGCTGCTCATCTCGCCTGTGATGTGAATGGGGTACGCGTTAAATATGGCGGCGTTTGACTGCGTTTGGCTTGCAACGGGTGCGTTCCGCTCTTTGCCGACGAAAGGTACTTGTTCGATTTGCTGCATAGGTGTGCAGCTGGGAAAAGGAACCGCAATGAATAACGGTGATAAAACAACGGTAGTAAACAATGGTGATTCGTCCGCTAGCGGAGTCTCGGCTGAACCTGAATATGTGGTTCCCGAAGTGTTGCCTATGGACGACGAGGAGAACCCGAAGCATAAAATCAAGGGGGCAGCCCAAATAGCGGCAGGTACTGCCTTGACCGCCGCAGGCGTTCCCATGCTTGTTCTGCCCGGCCCCGGCGCTGTGGCAATTGCGGGCGGTGCAGCCTTGATAAGCAAGGGCCAGCGAAATTGCTCGGGTCGTTCGGCAACGCCTTTCGAGGAAAAACTCGACGACGCTGCCGAAAAGGCCGCCGTTGCGGTTAAAGCCTCTGCCGAGAAAACCGCCCACAAAGCAGCTGAAGAGGCCCCGAAGGTTGCGAAGAAGGTTGTTTGCGAAGCACCGCTTGTTGCTGGAGCGGCGGTTCGCGCGGCAAAGCCTGTCGTTAAAGGCGTTGCCGGTGCAGCAGCTCAGGTAGCAAAGCCCGTTGCGAAAAGCGCTGCGGGTGCGGCAGTGGCTGCGGGTAGTCAGCTAACCCAGAAGGGCTTGAAATACTTGCGAGATAAGAAAAGCACCAAGAAATAAGCCCGTTTACCAGGCGTTTCTTGCTGTAGCCCATAGCATTCGTATTCTATGATCACAGCTAAGCAAAGGGGAGGTTTGGGAGCTATGGATAAAACTGCATTTCGATCGCTAACCTACGGCATGTACCTGGTTAGCTCCTTAAGGGATGGAAAACCTGTTGGTTGTGTGGCAAACACGTTTACGCAGGTTACGAGCAACCCAGCTCAGGCAAGCATTGCGCTGAACAAAGACAACTTCACCACGCAAGGCGTGCGCGAGGCGGGCGCGTTCGAGGTTGCGGTGCTTGATCAATCCGCTTCGATGGAGCTTATCGGCGCCTTCGGGTTCCATTCAAGCGCCGATACCGATAAGTTTTCGGGTTTTACTACCGAAACGTCCGCACAGGGTATTCCGTACGTTTCCGAACAGGTATGCGCACATTTTTCGGTGAAGGTTGAACAGGAGATCGATCTGGGGTCCCACGTGCTCTTTATTGGCACAGTTACCGATGCCGCACCTCTTGGCGGCGAAGAGCCTATGACCTATGCCTACTACCATCAGGTTAAAGGAGGCAAAACGCCGCCCAAGGCACCGAGCTTCAATGAAGACGCTCCTGCGAAGAAAGAAGAATCGGACCCTGCGGCGGGTCGTACGTTCGCGTGGCGTTGCACGGTTTGCGGCCATATCGAATACGTCGACGAGCTTCCAGAAGATTTCACCTGTCCGATATGCGGAGTGGGCAGGGATTTGTTTGAGCGTATAGAACTGTAGGCCCAATTTCGGCAGCGAGCGCAGCTGCAACGCCTCTCGGAAGGGCAGCGAGCGCTAGCATGATGCGCCTCGGAGGAGCAATTCTTCTGGGGCGCATTATTTTGATGGTGCGCCCTTCCGCCGCTTATTAGCGTGTTCTTTCCGCGAACCAGTTTGTTGTGGGCGGCTGTTTGAGGGCGGTTCGCTATTATGGCGCAAGAAGAGAAAGGACAAGCCCTATGAATGTAGAGCTTTTGCAATACCCCGAACATCCCGAACGTGCGGTGGCAACGGCGGCACGTCTTTGCTATGCCCCCGTTGGCGCAACTGAGCTTATGGAAACCATGCCACCGGAGCGCGTGCAAAGCGTGCTTTCTACCATTATGAAATCGGGCCATTTTTCTACGCTGGAACACGTGAGTTATACCTTTGCGGTAGACGGCGTTTCTCGCGCGCTCACTCACCAGTTGGTTCGCCATCGTCTGGCCAGCTTCAACCAGCAGTCTCAGCGCTACGTTAAGTTCGCAGGGGATGTCGAAGTGGTGAAGCCCCCTACGGTTGCCGCCCAAGAAGATACCTCCCGCGTGTTTGATGAGGCAATCGATGCCGTTGTAGATGCGTATCATAAGCTCCTTGATGCGGGTGTTCCTGCCGAAGATGCCCGTTATCTTCTTCCCAATGCCGCAGAAACTAAGATTGTCATCACCATGAACATCCGTGAGTTGCTTCATTTCCTGAGCTTGCGCTGCTGCAATCGCGCTCAATGGGAAATCCGCGAGCTTGCCAATCGCATGCTCGAGCTTGTTCGCCCCACGGCTCCCTATATCTTTATGGATGCTGGCGCTCCCTGTGTTCGCGGAGCGTGCCCCGAAGGTAAAATGACCTGCGGAAACCCCTATCCAAAAGTAGTAAGGGAGTAGCCTTTCCCCATGGGAAGCGATCTGAAACGAGCATTTACCGAAGATGGCCAGCGCCGTACCCATATTGGCGGGCAGGCGCTTATCGAAGGTGTGATGATGCGTGGCAAGCTCAACTGGGCTGTTGCTGTGCGTGAGCCCGATGGCCATATGCACTCCGAGGAGCATCCTCTGTCCAAGAAGGGAAAGCGCGCCAAGTGGCTTTCCTGGCCGTTGGTACGCGGGTGCGTGGCCCTGGTTGATTCATTGGTGTTGGGATATAAGGCGCTTGAGATTGCCGCCAACCATGCGTTTGACGACGAAGACGAGCAAGCAGAAACAGTAGCCGAAGAAGTGGCTGCGGGCGGCTTGTGCATCGACGGCGACTTTGACGGTCAAGAATACGATTTCGAGGATCAGGGCTTCATTGACAATGGGGGGCTTCAAAAATCTGACGGCAGCCAGGTCAGAAGGAGCGAGCCCGAACAAGAACCCCCGTTTTCTTGGAAACATGATTTCGGGCGTCCGGATACCATGATTGACGCCCTTGGTGCCCAGCGAACGCTTGAGGTGGTAACCGAACCCAACGAGCAAAACTCGTATGGTGGCCAGGAAGGGCCGCTTCATGCGTCCGAGGGTCAAGGCGTTCCCGCTCGCGCCGCCAAGGAGGAAGAAGAGCCGTTTTTCGGGAAAGCGGAAATGGCAATTTCCCTGGTTATGGGCTTGGTTTTAGGAGTGGGCCTGTTTATCTTCTTGCCTGCTTTGGCATCCAATGTGCTGGTCGGTGAATACGAAACCAACCCCTTTGCATGGAACATCATTGATGGCTTGATGCGTGTGGTGATATTCGTTTTTTATGTATGGCTGATCGGGCGTATGAAAGACATCAAGCGAATGTTTTCCTATCATGGCGCCGAGCACAAGACCATCCACTGCTACGAGCACGGGCTTGAGCTTACGCCGGAAAACGCGCGGAACTTTCCGCGGCTGCATGTTCGGTGCGGTACGGCATTCTTGATCATGGTTATGATTATCGCCATTCTGGTGTACACCATCATTCCCCTTAATTTGCTCATCGAGGGGTGGGGGATCAGCGGCCCTGCCGCATTCGCCTTGCTCATCGTGGTGCGTATTGCGCTTATGCCCCTTATTGCTGGAATCTCATACGAGATTACCGTGAAGTGGGCGGGCAGCCATCCTGAAAATCCCTTGGTGCGTGTTGTCTTGTGGCCGGGTATGCAGATGCAGCGCCTAACCACCAATGAACCCGATGATTCCATGCTTGAATGCGCCATCGAAGCCATGCGCTTGGTTTTGGACCGCGAAAAGGAAGAGCTGCAAAACGCGACGAATTAGCCCCGTGCTTCCCTGGAGGGTCTTTCAGCGGGGCTATGCGGATACGTTATCAAGTTTTTCGCTTCGAGCTTCTCAATTCGGGTATGCTGAATCTTGCTACGCAGCAGAGGGGCTCCAGGCGTAGTGGGCGCGGCGCTATTCTGCCGCATGGCAAAGGCTGTGCTTGGGAAGCACTGCCAAACAAAGGAGCAAATCCCCACACACGTTAATAAGCAAATCGGGGTTAAACCGTGTGAATAGCGGCTGGGCTTAAAGCCCGGCAGAAAAGGAGGAACCGCGTGAAACTGGTTGTTACCGAGAAGAACGACGCGGCTCAGAAGATCGCAGATTTGTTGGGCGCAACAAAGCCCAAAGCCGACAAGGTATATTCCACTCCCGTATATCGCTTTACCGTCGATGGCGAAGATTGGGTCACCATTGGTCTTCGTGGCCATATCCTGGAGCCTGATTTTGCCACAGCGCTGGTGTATAAGAAGCGCGGTGGGTGGCGTGGCGTTTCCGCCGACGGCGAAGTTATGGAGGCCGATATCCCCAAAACGCTGCCCAGGCCACCTTTCAAAAAGAAGAAGCCCTTCACCGAAGATGGCGTGGAGCTGAAGGCTTGGAAGATGGATGCGCTGCCGTATTTGGTGTATTCGCCTATCGAAAAGCGCCCCAAGGAAAAAGACATTATCCGTTCGCTGAAGAACTTGGCGAAGAAAGCCGACTCCATCGTCATCGCAACCGACTTCGACCGCGAAGGCGAGCTTATCGGTTCGGACGCGCTTTCATGCATTCAAGAAGTTAACGACACGGCACCTGTTTCCCGTGCACGTTATTCCGCATTTACCAAAGAAGAGATAACTCACGCATTTAGCAACTTGGTAACGCTCGACACCAATTTGGCTAGTGCGGGCGCTTCGCGTCAGGACATCGACCTCATCTGGGGCGCGGTGCTTACGCGCTACCTTACCTTGGTGAAGTTTGCCGGCTACGGCAACGTGCGTTCTTCTGGCCGCGTGCAGACGCCCACCTTGGCGCTTATTGTTGCCCGTGAGCGCGAGCGCTTGGCGTTTATTCCTGAAGATTACTGGGTAATCAAAGGCTCTTTCGACGAAGACGAAGATGCCTTCATCGCCCCTCATGCAACGGCGCGTTTCAAAGCTGAGGCAGAAGCCAATGCGGTAATGGCCCATGTCGAAGGCCAAACCTCGGCACGCGTTGAGTCCATCACGAAGCGCAAGCGCACCGTGGCACCTCCCGTGCCGTTCAACACCACGAGCCTTATGGCGGCAGCTTCCGCTGAGGGCTTTACCCCTGCACGAACCATGCGTTTGGCAGAAAGCCTGTACATGGATGGCTATATCAGCTACCCCCGTGTAGACAACACGGTGTACCCCTCTTCGCTCGATTTGGCAGACACCGTGAAGAAAATCATGGGCAATCCCGCCTATACCCCCTATTGCAAGCAGCTGCTTTCGGGCGGTCCTTTGCATGCAACGCGCGGCAAGAAGGAAACCACCGACCATCCGCCTATTTACCCTACGGCAATGGCAACGCCCGACAACCTTCCGGCGGCGGAGTACAAGCTCTACAACCTTATTGCCCGTAGATTCCTGGCAACGCTCTCCGATGCTGCCATCGTAGAAGGCACGAAGGTCTCGCTCGTTGTGGGCGGCGAAGAGTTTGTGGCCAAGGGCGATGTTTTGGTGAAGCCGGGCTTCCGCGGCATTTACCCTTATGGCTTGAAGAAAGACGAGCAGCTGCCCGCGCTGGAAGAAGGTCAGGAGATAGCTTTCAATGGCGCAACCTGCACGAAAGACCAAACCAAGCCTCCAGCCCGCTACTCGCAGGGCCGCCTTATCCAGGAAATGGAAAAGCTTGGCTTGGGCACGAAATCTACCCGCCATTCCATTATCGAGCGTCTGTATACGGTGAAGTACGTGCAGAACGATCCTATCGAGCCTAGCCAGCTCGGTATGGCAGTGTGTGATGCCCTCGATAAGTTCGCGCCTCATATCACCCATCCCGAAATGACGGCAGAGCTCGAAGAAGAGATGGACAATATCGCCGAAGGCCAGAAAACAAAGACTGAGGTGGTAACCAATTCGCGCAATTTGCTTTCCGAGCAGCTGGCAAGCCTGCTTCCTCATTCCGAAGAAGTGAAGGATGCTCTGGCCGATGCCGTTGCTGCCGATGCCTACGTGGGCCCATGTCCCAAGTGTGGTAAAGACCTGCAGCTGCGCTCTTCGCAGAAAACGCGCTCAATGTTCATCGGCTGTGCGGGCTGGCCCGATTGCGACGTCACCTATCCGCTGCCTAAGGGCAAGATCGAGGCGTTGGAAGAGAAGTGCCCTGTTTGCGGCATGCCCCAAATCAAGGTTACGGCATTCCGCTCTAAGCCGCGCGTTCTGTGCATCGACCCAGAATGCGAAACCAACAAAGAGCCCGACCTGGAAGTGGGTATTTGCCCCGCGTGTAAGGAAAAGGGCTTGGAAAAGAAGCTCATTGCGCGTAAGAACCCGCGCACGTTGAAGCGCTTCATCCGCTGCGAGAACTACGATGAGTGCGAAACGGGCTATCCGCTTCCGCAGTACGGCAAGCTTACGGCAACGCAAGAAGTATGCGAAAGCTGTGGCGCCCCCATGGTTATCGTCACTACACAGCGTGGCCCTTGGAAGCTCTGCCCGAACTTCAATTGTCCCGCCAAGGAAGAGGCGGCAAAGAAGAAGGCCGAAAAAGCTGAGGCGAAGAAGGCTGCCAAGAAGCCTGCGGCAAAGAAGAAAACCGCAGCCAAGAAAACCACTGCCAAGAAGGCAGCTGAAAAAAGCGAGTAGTTTCTGAGAGCGTCCTTTGCGGGCGCTCTCTTTATAAGCTTTCCCCTTTGAGCGCTTGGGGGGGGTGAGCGGCTGGTATGCAGGAGTAGCTTGTGTTTTTCTATAGAGGAAATAAAGAAAGAGTAGAATAAAACAATTACGTGCCGTGCGGGCACGTGGCGAATCCAAACCGTTCAGGAGGAATAATGAGCAAGGTCACTATCGTAGGTGCAGGCAATGTTGGCGCAACCGCTGCGCACATCATCGCTTCCAAGAATCTCGCCGACGTCGTTTTGGTGGACGTGGCAGAGGGTCTGCCTCAGGGCAAGGCGCTTGATATGATGCACATGCGTTCGGTGGAAAAGTTCACCGTTAAGGTAACGGGCACCAACGACTATGCGGCAACCGCCGATTCCGACATCGTGGTAATCACCGCTGGTATCGCTCGCAAACCCGGCATGACCCGCGAAGACCTGCTTGGCGTTAACTCTGGCATCATGTCTTCCGTTATCGAGCAGGCAATGGCCGCTTCTCCGAACGCTATTTATATCTGCGTCACCAATCCGCTTGACGTTATGACCTACCTGGCCTTCAAGAAGTCCGGTCTGCCTTCCAACCGCCTTATGGGCATGGGTGGCGTGCTCGACTCCTCCCGTCTTTCTTTTGCGGTATGCGAAAAGCTTGGCTGCGATCCCGCTGATGTTACCGCTTGGGCGCTTGGTGCTCACGGTGAGGGCATGGTTTGCTGGCCTCGCTTCACTACCGTCAAGGGCACTCCTATTACCGAGCTTATGAGCGAAGAGGACATCGCCGAGGTTACCAAGCGTTGCACCAAGGGCGGCGCTGAAGTTGTTTCCTTCCTGAAGACGGGCTCTGCTTATTACGCTCCAGGCGCTTCCATTGCCAAGATGGTCGAGGCTATCCTTACCGACTCCAAGGAAGTATTGAGCGTTTGCGCTTACATCGACGGTCAGTACGGTCTGAACGACCTGTACATGAACATCCCTGTTCGTTTGGGCAAGGGCGGCGTTGAAGAGATCGTCGAGTTCGACCTTACCCCCGAAGAGATGGCTGCCCTGCAGGAATCTGCTGCCAGCGTTAAGAAGGGTCTCGAGAATCTTCCCGAGTAAGCAAACGTTCTAAGGTGACTACATGCTAACGGTAACCCCCGGCGATATCGAGGCGACACTGCTGCCTCTTATTCCTCAGCTGGCCACGCGCGTTCCCGACGATATCTTGTCGGGTTTGGTTGCTGCCCGTGAAACTGAGACTGGCGCCCGTGCACGCATCGTTTTGGACCAGCTGGTGCAAAACGCTTGCGTTGCCGCAGATGACTGTGTGCCTATCTGTCAAGACACGGGCACGGTATGGGTGTGCTTGGAAGCAGGCCCCGACGTGCTGGTTCCCGGTGATGTGTTTTCTCGCGTGAACGATGCGGTTGCGAAATCCTACATCGATGCGCGTTTGCGCAAATCGGTGGTAAAGGATGCGCTGTTCGACCGCGGCAACACGCAAGACAACACGCCGGCTTTCTGCGAGGTTCATTTTGTCGATGAGCCGGGGGTTTGCCGTTTGCATGTAATGCTGAAAGGCGGCGGCTCCGATAATGCCAGCCGCGTGGTTATGCTCACGCCAAGTGCTGGCAAGCAGGGCGTTATCGATACCGTGCTTGCCTGCGTGCGTGAAAAGGCAGCCAATGCCTGCCCTCCTTTGGTGGTGGGCGTAGGCGTGGGTGCCACGTTCGACAAGGTCGGCGGCCTGGCTAAGCGCGCTTTAATGCGTCCGCTTGGTACCGTGAACCCCAATCCCGACGCCGCTGCATTTGAGGCGGAGTTGCTTTCCGCAATCAATGCAACGGGAATCGGTGCGGGGGCGTTGGGCGGCCAAACCACGGCGTTGGGCGTACGTGTTGCTACGGCTCCGTGCCATATTGCCGCGCTTCCCGTGGCGGTGAACATGAGCTGTTCTGCCACTCGTCGAGCAACGGTCGATGTTCCCACTCATGTTGTCAAAGTGTCTGAATCGGAAGGGGAGTAGTCATGCCAGCTGATCCAATACGCCTTACTCTTCCCTTAAACCCTGAAGAGGCGAAAGAATTGCGCGCCGGCCAAGCTTGCTTGCTTTCCGGCCCCCTTTTCACGCTGCGCGATGCGGGCCATCAGCGTCTGCTTGCCGAAATGGGGGACAGCAAAGAGCTGCCGTATGGCTTAACGGGCCAGACCATTTTCTATGCAGGGCCAACCCCTTCGGCAGCAGGGCGTCCGTTTGGCGCTATCGGCCCCACCACTGCTTCGCGAATGGACTTTGCGGCTCCTCGTCTTATGGATTGCGGTCTTGCCGCAACGGTGGGCAAGGGCCACCGCTCCGAAGCGGTTCGCCAAGCCTGTATCGATAACGGTGCGGTGTACTTTGTGGCTGTTGGCGGCGCTGCTGCGTTTCTTGCGAAGTGCATAGAATCGTGTGAAACGTTAGCGTATGATGACTTGGGTACCGAAGCGTTGCGAAAGATCATCGTCTCTGATTTCCCCGTTTTCGTCGGTATCGACACGATGGG
Source organism: uncultured Eggerthella sp. (assembly GCA_900553605.1). GTDB lineage: Bacteria > Actinomycetota > Coriobacteriia > Coriobacteriales > Eggerthellaceae > Anaerotardibacter. Next base: position 87,901 of record USDX01000004.1, read on the forward strand.
CGAAGACATTTACTCTCTCGACTGATAGGAATTAACGAGTGGCCATTGCGCAGGATACTACTGTCGGACCTGGAATCTTCATCACCTTTGAAGGCGGAGATGGCGCCGGCAAAACAACGCATATCACGTTTTTGGCTGAGTGCCTGCGCAAAATGGGGCATGAGGTTCTGTGCTTGCGCGAGCCTGGTGGCACTGCCATTGGTGAAGCGCTGCGCTCGATCGTCCTCAATCCCGAGAATTCCGCCATGTCTGATCAGGCCGAGTTGCTTATCTACGAAGCCGCTCGTGCCCAAATCGTAAAAGAGACTATCATCCCCGCGCTTGCGCGAGGGGCGGTTGTTCTGCTCGACAGGTTCTATGATTCCACGGTTGCCTATCAGGCGTATGGTCGCGGTCTTCCCGTATCGTTTGTGCATCAGGCCAATGTGTTCGCTTGCCAAGGGGTGCATCCCTGTCGCACCATCCTGCTTACCACCGAAGCTCCTGCTGAAGAAGGGCTTGAACGAGCCACCCACCACGGAGACGCTGATAGACTTGAGCAGGCGGGAGCCGATTTCCATGCGCGCGTGAATAGCGCATTCATGCGCATCGCGGCAGAAAACCCCCAGCGTATCCGCGTCGTTTCCTCTGCGGGTTCCAAGGACGAAACGGCTCGAACCATCTTCAGGGAGCTTTCCGATATCTTCAGCTGGGATGCTTCGAGTCCTGTGTGGCAGCCCGGATTCTTCGAATCTATCCTCGAGCGCAATACCGATAAAAAAGCCCAGATCAACTTAGGTGAGTAGCACGGTGGCTGATGTCTTCGATGGAGTGCTCGGTCAGCCTCGTGTGCGCGAGTTCTTTCGTGCGACGATAGCTTCGGGTCGGGTAAGCCATGCTTACTTGCTTACGGGCCCTGCCGGCTCCAACAAAACATCTGCGGCATATGCTTTTGCCCAGGCAATCCTGTGTGAAAAGAATGGCTGCGGTGAATGCGACGATTGCGCTCGCGTGTTGCGTCGCCGTCATCCCGATGTGCACTATTACGCTCCCGAGGGCGCTCAGGGCTACTTGGTCGAGCAAATCAGGGAAATCGTTTCCGATGTTTCGCTTGCTCCCATTCGCGCAAAGAGCAAGGTATATATCCTCGATCGCGTCGATCTTCTGGGAACTCAGGCGGCGAATGCTTTTCTGAAGACTCTTGAAGAACCAGTGCCTGGCGTGGTGTTCATCCTTCTGGGCCGCACCCGCGAAGGCGTGCTTCCCACCATAGTTTCTCGCTGTCAGGTGGTTCCTTTTCGCCATATTCCTGCTCAAGAGGCGGCGGGGATCCTTTCCCAAAAGGTTGGGATAACCCCTGAGCGCGCCCGTATGGCAATCGAGGCGTGTGATGGCTCCATTACGCAGGCTATCTCGTTTGCCAAAAGCAGCGAACGCACCGAATTCCGTGCTCGCGTAATGGAAGTCTTGGCCGGTTTGTCTGTTGCCGATGCCCGCGATGTACTTGAGTATGCTGCTGAACTCATTGAACGTGCAAAGGCCCCGCTCGATAACGTGCGAACCGAGCAAAGCGAGGAATTGGCGGAATCTGCTGATTTCCTTACGAAAACAGCCATGCGCCAAATCGAGCTGCGCCATAAACGCGCCCTTACCCAGGCAACGCGTACTTCGCTCAAGCAAATGACCGCGATTATCCGTTCGTGGCTGCGCGATGTCCTTATGGTGGTTTCGGGCACTCCTGAGCTGATGGTGAACATCGATCAGCGTTCTGCTGTAGAAGCGGCGGCAGCCAGGGTAAACGTTGAGGGTCTGATGCGCGCATTGCGCGAAGCGTACAAGACCGACGAAGCGCTTAGTTATAATGTTTCTCCAGAAACGTGCTTGGACACGCTTCTGTTCACGATAAGAGAGGTTCTACATGGTTCGGGTAACACCTATTAAGATGCAGGCGGGAACCAAGGTTCTCTGGTTCGACCCGGGCGACATAGACGTTAAAGCAAACGACCACGTAATCGTTAAGACGGAACGAGGAACCGAGTTCGGCACGGCAACGGCCGATATCATGGAGGTGAGCGATGAGCTTATCGCCGATCTGAAGTCGCCGTTGAAGCCGGTTATTCGCATTGCGACGGAAGAAGACGTCCAGCGTGCAGACGAATTGGCCCAGCAGGGCGAAGAGGCGCTGGTTGTGTTCAAGGAGTTTGCCGAAGGTGCAAGCGATCAAATGCGTCCTGTTATGGTGGAGTTCCTGTTCGATGGCGACAAGGCGGTGTTCTATTTCGAGGCTGAGGAGCGCGTAGATTTTCGTGATTTGGTGCGGAAGCTTGCTGGCCATTTCCATGTGCGCGTAGACATGCGCCAGATTGGCGTGCGCGATGGGGCTCGTTTGGTGGGTGGTTTGGGCCATTGCGGCCAAGAGCTCTGCTGCAAGCGTTTGGGCGGAGAGTTTTCTCCTGTTTCCATCCGTATGGCAAAGGAGCAGAATCTGTCGCTCAACCCTCAGAAGATATCGGGATGCTGCGGCAGGCTCATGTGCTGTCTGCGCTACGAGTATGAAACCTATAAAGAGGTTAATTCCCGTGCCCCCAAGCATGGCGTAAAGGTTGAGGTGCCTGGCGGCGTTGCCCGCGTAACGGAAATCAACGTTCCATTGGAGCGCGTCACTCTTCAGCTGGAAGATGGCAAATCCATCAAGGTTCCGCTTTCGGAAATGGAATACAACGGCGAAGGAAAGCGCCCCACTGGTGTATCCGAGGAAGTGTTCGAGAAGTACGCTTCTCCCGATCCCCTCGATGTATTCGGCACCACTACCTTCGAAGTTACCTCGTTTAGCGGCAATGAAAAGCTCGCTGATAACGAGTCGCGTAAAGCTCGCAAGAGCGAGCGTGAAAAGGAAGACGCTCATCGCAAGCCCCGCCGCCGTCGTAGCCGCAGCGGTTCATCGGGTACAGAGGGCCAATCCGCCAACAAGGGCGAAGGCTCTCAGGATCAGAAGAAATCTGGTTCTCAGAAAAAGAACGAGGGTCAGTCGCGTCGCTCGCGCCGTGGCTCAGGCAAGGGAAGCAAGCCTCAGCAGCAGGGCAAGCAAGGTCAGCAGAACCAGCGCAGTGAAGAGCGCAAGAAAAGCAATTCCGACCAGGGTGCAAAGCGTCCCGGCCGTAAATCTTCGGGTGTGCGCAATGCACCCCGAAAGCAACAAGGGGAGCATACGGCCAACGGTTCAAATGCCGGCAAGCAGGGCGAAGTAGCCCATCGCAAGCCCCGTCGCCGCCGTCGTAAGGCTCAGGGGGAAGGCAGCACGAATGAACAACAATGATGACTATGCTCTATTAACGGACCTGTACCAGATAACCATGGCCCAGGGCTACTGGGCCTGTGGAAAGCTCGAAGAGGAGGGGTGCTTCCATATCTTCTTCCGCGAGCCTCCTTTCAAGGGCGGATACGCTATTGCCAGCGGCATGGATCATATTGCCGAAGTGGTAGAAAACTTCTCGTTCTCTGATGAAAGCGTGGAGTATCTTGCCTCTATCGATGCGCCAGGTGGCGGGAAGCTGTTTAATCCGGACTTTCTTGAGTACCTGCGCACGCTTGAGCTTACTGTCGAGATCGATGCCGTACGTGAGGGCACGGTGGTGTTCCCGAACGATCCTATCGTTCGCGTAACCGGTCCTATCGTCCAGTGCCAGCTTCTGGAAACGCAGCTGCTGAACTGCGTGAATTTTGAAACGCTCGCCGCAACCAAGGCAGCGCGTGTTTGTCTTGCCGCTGAAACTCCCGTGGCTGAATTCGGCTTGCGTCGCGCCCAGGGCGAATCGGGCGGCATGCGTGCTTCTCGCGCATGCATCGTGGGCGGCTGTGCTTCCACCTCGAACGTGCTTGCCGGCCGTGAGTACGGTTTGCCGGTTTCGGGCACCCACGCGCATGCGTGGGTTATGGCGTTTGACGATGAGCTTGAGGCGTTTCGTGCGTATGCCAAAGAATTTCCTACGAACTGCGTATTGCTTGTAGACACCTACGATGTTACCCAAGGCATGAAAAATGCCATTACCGTGGGTCTTGAGATGAAAGCGCGCGGCGAGCACCTGGCGGGCATCCGCATCGACTCGGGCGATTTGGCGTGGAACGCCAAGCAGGCTCGTGCCATGCTCGACGAGGCGGGCCTTACCGATACCGGCGTGGTTCTTTCGAATGATTTGGATGAATTTGCCATCAAATCCATCCGCGATTCGGGTGCCGAAGTTGCTTCTTGGGGCGTGGGTACCAAGTTGGTTACCGCTTACGATCAGCCAGCGCTCGGCGGTGTGTATAAGCTGGCGGCAAAGCGCATGAAGGGTGGCAAATGGGAACCCTGCGTCAAGGTTACGGGGCAGAGCTCCAAGCAAACTGTTCCCGGAATCCTTGATGTTCGTCGCTATTTCCACGAATCGGGAACTATTGCGGGGGACATGGTTTTTGATGTTCTGTATCCTGTTTCAAGCGAACGCATCGTTGACCCTGCAGACGAGTTGCGCCAAAAAGATCTTTCTGGTCTTCGTTACGAAACGCTTCTCGAGCCGCTTGCTCGTGCGGGCAAGGTTGTGCTCGATGCCGAGGCACGTGACGCTATGGTTGCACGAGATCGCTGCCGGGAGCAGCTTGCTTTGCTCGACGAAAGCCAGAAGCGCATTGTCAACCCGCATTCTTATCCAGTCGGTTTGGAGCACTCCCTGTTCTACCGTCGACGCGATTTGATCTCGCGCCTTTTGGGGCTTTCGTAAAATCCCAATAGCGTTTGATATCGTCTTGCCCTGCAAATTTCCTGTTGCTGGGGCGATCCGGAAATAGCCAGCAGGTGTTGAGCCTAGCTGCGATAAGGCAGCTGCGCTTCGGCGCGTTGCCTTTGCGAAAGGAGCCATGCCGAATGATCAAAGTCGTTACCGACTCCGTAGCCTCGTTGCCAAAGGAATTGATCGAAGAAGAGAACATCGAGGTAGTGTCCTTGTTCCTGAACGAGAACGGGCACGAGCATGTTGACGCCACGATGGATCTTGATGATTTCTATACGCGTATCTACGACATGGCCGACAACCCTCCAACTTCAAGTCAGCCCTCGCAGAGCACGCTGGAAGAGCTGTTCGAATCGTTCGCAAAGGCGGGCGATGAGGTCCTGGGCATTTGGATATCTACGGGTCTTTCCGGTGCCTTCGATGGCGTGTTGCGCGCTGCTCGTTCTGTAGAGTCGCGCAATATCAACTTCAAGTATTGCATGATTGACTCTTCATCCTGCGGCTTTGATGAAGCATTTCCCGTTTTGGAGGGTGCTCGTGCAGTGAGGGAAGGCAAGACGCTTGCCGAGGCTGCCCAAACGGTTCTTGAGGCTATCAAGAGCACGCGTTTTCTCTTTACGCCCGAATCGCTTACCTTCCTGAAGAAGGGTGGTCGCATTGGTGGTGCGGCGGCGCTTCTGGGCAACCTTATCAAGTTGGCGCCTGTTTTGACGGTGGTCGACGGCACGCCCGAGCCTATGGCGAAAGTCCGGACGCGCAAGAAGGCTCTTATCAAGATCCAGGAAATCTTGGAGCATGATATTGAGACCTGCGGTGGTTTGAAGGACTTGGTGGTGCACTATATCGGGGACAAGACCCCTGCGGTAGAGTGGGCGAAGGAATTTTTCGAGCCCTTCCTCAAGCGAGAGGTTCGCGTGATTCCTGTAAGCCCGGTTGTTGGGCTGCACGTAGGTCCTGCTGTGGGAATTTCGTATATATGCAATAAGCCGCTCGAAGGCAAGATCACAGGTGATTTGAGCAGCCTTGCCGTGGCTAACTAGCGAACCCCCCGTTGTGAGAGGCAACCGTAATGGATATTAAATGCAACTTAATCATCGATTCATGCTGCGATTTGCCCTACGAGGTGGTAGACCGCGATGGTGTGTATCTGCTCAAGTTCCCCTATATCGATGACGAGGGCGAACATCTTGACGATCTGTATCGTTCGCGTTCGGCACATGATTTTTACGAGTCGATGCGCAACGGCTCTGAGCCTCGCACTGCCCAGATTCCCATGCTTGCGCTTCGAGAAGCGTTCGAATGGGCTCATGAGCAGGGAAAACCAGCGGTGTATTTGAGCTTTTCGAGCGGCCTTTCGGGAACGTTCGATACGGCATGCGTCTTTCTCGATCAGGTAAAACAGGAAATCCTGGATCTGGATGTCCGCATGGTGGATACCAAGCTGGCATCTATCGCCGAGGCTTTTTTGGTGTATGAGGCATTGCGTCAGCGCGAAAAGGGACTGACCGCCGATGAGATGGTTGCCTGGGCCGAAGAGGCGCGCTATTTCGTGGATCGCCAGTTCATGGTGGACGATTTGGAAGCGCTGCGACGGGGCGGTCGTATTCCGTCATCGGTTGCCTATGCGGGCTCCAAGCTCGATGTGAAGCCCCTTTTGGGCATCGACGCCGATGGGAAGCTGGCGCTTACGGGGGTTGCTCGCGGTCGCAAAAAGGGCATTCGAGCCCTGCATGAATACTATATGAAGCGACGCAGCTCTGATGCTCCAGGCCAGAATGTGGTTATCGGCAATGCCGACTGCCCCAAAGACGCCGAGCGCTTGATGAGTCTTCTCTCTAAAGAGGACGACTCGATTATGTTCCTGGAAACGAGCATCGGCCCGGTTATCGGGAGCCATGTAGGTCCGGGAATGATCGCTATTGTGTTCTGGGGGCAAGATTGCCGCGCAGATATTTCCATGGCCGACCGCATTGCGAACAAGGTCCGCGGAAAGAAGCAGTAGCTTCCCGAGCCCGCCCTTTTGAAATCTCTACGCATCGTCAGCGGGCTGTGTGCGGGGATGCGTGTTCCCGAATTGGCGAATGCGCCATTCGATAACTTGGAAAGGATGTGCATATGAGCACTCAGGATTTGACTTTTGCATTTGCTGGCGATGAGCGTGTGGGCGCTGGTGTAAGCGGCTTGCTCGAAGCAGCAGGTTATCCGGCAACCGATATCTCCAATGCCGATGTAGTGTTTACGTACTGCACCAACACTTCCGCATTGGAAGATCTGTACTACGACACGGAGGGTCTGCTTCGCGGTTCCAGGGAAGGTGCCATCCTGGTCGACCTGAGTCCCTCTACCGTTTCGTTCGCTTGCGAGCTTGATGCCGTTGCCTGCGTGAACGGCCATGCGGCTATTGACGCTCCCCTGGTGGTGAGCGACATGGTATGCGAAGAGGCATTCGTTAGTCGTGAAAACCTGGGCATTGTTGCTGGCTGCCGCGAAGACGCTGACTACAAAACGGTAAAGCCCCTGCTCGATGCTATTGCTCATCGCGTGATGTGGATGGGTCATGCGGGAGCTGGCCAGAAAGCCAAGGTTGCCCTTACGTTGCAACGTTGCGCAACCTTGGTCGGTGCGGTCGAGGCGCAGGTCGCTCTCGCGAACGTCGGCAGTGACGTAAACGTGATGGTTGAGGACGTTATCGACTTCATGCATGACATGAATAGAATTTCCCCTGCTCAGGAAGCTTTTGCTCAGGCTTTGCTCGACGAGGAGTACGATGCTTCGTTTACGATCGAGCACCTGATGGGGGAAGCAACGGCTGCCCTTGCTTCCTTGGAAGATGAAGAAATGATCCTTCCTCAGGCAGAAGCGTGCTATCGCCTTATGGAGCTGCTTGCTTTGGTGGGCGGAATCGACTTGAGCCCTGCTGGCTTGAAACTGGTATTCGCCGATGAAGAGACCACTAATCGCTACGGACTCGATTGGTCCCGTGCTGAAGGCGCCTTCGAGGGCTGCGATTGCGGCTGCGAAGACGGCGAAGACCACGAGTGCGAATGCGGCCATGATCCCCACGAGGAGCATGAGTGCTGCGGCAAGCACCATCACTAATTTGGTGAGCTTGTGGGCGAATCGGTGAACAATGCCTTTGATTTAAGGGGATCCCGTGTGGGGTCCCCTTATTCTGCGTGCGCTTTGTGCCCTCGGCAATGCGGCGTGAACCGCGAAGAAGGGGAGCGTGGTGTCTGCGGGGCGTCTGACGTTCTTCGTCTGGGGCGTGCTGCTCTGCATTGGTGGGAAGAACCATGCTTGGTGGGGGACAAAGGCAGTGGTGCCGTGTTCTTCTCGCATTGTCCGCTGCAATGCGTGTATTGCCAGAACAAGGAATTGGTGTCTGGCTCTGGAATCCAGATAAGCTTGCAGAAGTTTAAAGAGGCGCTGCTCCGTTTGCAGAACGAGGAGCATGCGGCGAATATCAACTTGGTTACGCCAACACACTATACGCCTAGCATCGCTGTCGCTTTGGGCGAGCTGCGGAATTCGGGGGCGCTTACCATTCCAGTGGTGTACAACACCTCAAGCTTCGATTCGCTTGAGGCGCTTCGCCTTATGAAGGGAAACGTGGATGTGTATCTTGCTGATTTCAAGTACGCATCCGCGCTTGAGGCGGGGAAGCTTTCCCATGCTCCCCGTTATCCCGAAATAGCACTGGCTGCTATCGAAGAAATGGTTGCTCAGGCTCCCGTGTGGGAGGAAGACGGCGAGGGCCTGCTGCTTAGGGGTGTCATTGTCCGTCATTTGGTTCTTCCTGGCAGGGTCGAGGAATCAAAGCATGCGCTCGCTACGTTGCATGAGTGCTTTGGCGGTAGTGTTCGGTTGAGCATCATGAGCCAGTACACGCCTTTAGCATCGGGGCTTGAGCGCTACGGCCTTGCCGGTCGGGTAACCGAAGAAGAGTACGAAGAGGTGCTTGATTATGCTGATTCGCTTGGGATAGAAGATTATTTTTGGCAGCAGGGCGATGCTGCTCAGGAAAGCTTCGTTCCCGATTTCAATGGCGAAGGTGTGCGGTAGCTGCTCTTGACGTTTGCCGCTCTGGGCAACCGCTCAACCTATTTGGTGCGTTTTCCGTGATGATGGCTCAACTTATGGCATAATTGGCAAACGGTTTGCCGGCATGGCGCAACGGTAGCGCAACTGATTTGTAATCAGTGGGTTGCGGGTTCGATTCCTGTTGCCGGCACCATTAAAAGTCCAGGCCACCGAGCTATTTGCTCGGTGGCCTTTTTGTTTTCAGATTCCCGGAGAGGCCTTGTGGGTCAAATAAGGTGCGAAACGCACTATGCGATATCTCTATTCGCCCTTTAATTCGCCTTCTTTGGGCTGATTCTGCTCTAGGTGCTAACGAACTACTCGTATTCGGAGGTCTCGATGATTTCCAGGCTGTCTACCTTGATGCATGCCTCGTTGCCTTCGTCATCCATATACCAGCAGTAGCGTCCTTGCGCATCTTCAGTGAAGGAAAGGACGTCCCAGGCAAGGTAGAGACGGGCGTTTTCTCGAGTGGGTTCGATGTCGGCAAGCTCCAGCACGTAAAGCGCTGCTTTGGTTTGCTGTTCGTCAAGTTCGTCGAAAGTCATAGGTGCTCCTTAGCGGATAAAGCAGAGCCCCGACATGGAATAGCCATGTGGGGCTCGAATGGGCTGCTTCTATTATAGGTGCAGTTGCATTGCTGGGTGGCGGTAGCGAAATCGCTATTCGCTCTTTTGGATAACGGCAACAAAGCTCAACATCTCATTGCCAGAGTTCAAGATGCCATGGAAGCTTCCGTCAGGGCAATAGAGCACATCGCCCTTTTCGACGTGGTATTCGACGTCGTTTTCGGTGTACGTTGCGCTGCCTGCGGCAATGAAGTACATTTCCGAATCACCCACATGCTGATGGATGCCAATCGAGCAGCCCGGCTCAAGCGAGATCTGCGCTACATAGCTGCAGATTCCACCAAGTTGATCTCCCTCAAGCAGGCGGTCGCGCTGCATCCTGCCGATACCGCCTTCTACCTGTTCTGCATATTGCGGTGTGCGGTTATTGAAAACGGGCATAACATCCTCCTCGTTACTATGACCCTCCTGGTTTCCATTATATTCCGTTGATTTGTGGAGGCGATATGCAGGAGGCGTGATGATGTGAAGGGAAAATGACCCAATAGGTGCGTTTTGTCGGGTTGGGGAATGAGCGTACACCAGCTGGCTCCAAAAGCGTCTATAATCCCGAAAGCAAGAAAACGCCTACGGGTGTAGGTTGTCATGCGCCAAAACAACGGCGTTTTGGCATTATTGGGGTTCGCAGTTTTCGTTCGCGAACATTGGAAAAGGAGCATTGGTGCTAGACCAGTTTTTTTCGTCCCTCTCGTTTGTGGACATCTTTAACTTCTGCGTCTTTCTCGTGTTCTCTGTTTGCTACGTGTATCAGATTTTCTACGTATTCGTAACGCTTACGAAGAAGCCGCCGCAACTGACAGCGAAGAAGAATCATCGTTATGCGGTTATCGTTGCCGCTCGAAACGAAAATGCCGTTATTGGCGACCTTATTCACAGCATTCGCGTGCAGAACTATCCGCAAGAACTTATCGACATCTTTGTTGTTGCCGATAACTGCACTGATAATACGGCTGCCGTTGCCCAGGAAGCTGGCGCCATCGTGTTCCCCCGTTTCAACAAGGAGCATATCGGCAAGGGTTACGCCCTTGATTACGGTTTTTCCTGCATTCGCCAGCACTACAGCGAAAATGAATACGAGGCATATTTTGTGTTCGACGCTGACAATGTGCTTGACGTGAACTACTTCCGCGAAATGAACAAGACCTTCGACAACGGTGCGGTTGCCTCGACCAGTTACCGCAACTCGAAAAATTACGGCTCCAACTGGATTACCGCAGGTTATGCCGTATGGTTCATGCGTGAGGCGAAATACCTTTCTCAGGCTCGTCTTACCTTGGGGACCAGCTGCGCAGTTTCGGGCACGGGCTTCTTCATCAGCGCGAAGATCATCGATGAGATGGGCGGCTGGAAGTACCATATGCTCACTGAGGATATCGAATTCTCCACTGCCTCTATCGTTCGTGGCCGTCGAATTTCCTACACCCCAACAGCTATGCTCTACGACGAGCAGCCGCTGACATTCCGCGACTCGTGGAACCAGCGCTTCCGTTGGGCAAAGGGCTTTTACCAGGTGTTCTTTGGGTATGGCGGGAAGCTGGTTAAGGGTATTTTCACCAACCCCAAGGGTTCTCGCTTCGCATGCTACGACATGTTGATGACCATCTGCCCGGCCATGCTGCTGACCATTATCACCATTGCATTCAATGCGATTATCGCCGTGCTGGGCGTTACCGGCGTAATGTCGACGGGCGTCATGATCACCTCTTCTCTTTCCTCGATCTTCTTCTGTCTCTTCAACTTCACGCTCTTCATGTTCATGTTCGGTGCGCTCACCACGTTTACCGAATGGGACAACATCCATGCACCTGCGCGTAAGAAGATCTTCTACATGTTCACCTTCCCGTTGTTCATGATCACCTACATTCCTATTGCGTTGGTTGCCCTGGTCAAGAAGGCTTCTTGGAAGCCCATTCAGCACAGCATCTCGGTTGACGTTCAAGAGTTTGCGCAGGCCAACGCCAAAGACGCCGATCGCATCTAGGGGCGCTCTACGGGTCGGCGCGGTTTGCGTTCCCGACTCCTTTTTGCTCTAGCGGATCCAAAACAGCCAGACGGTATCGTCTGGCTGTTTTTTTGTCGTTCTGCGCGGTGGGCTTATGCTCTGATGAAAGTAACTGCATAGACTTCCTTCGCGCCCGCTGCCCGTAGGGTGTTTCCAGCGGTGAAGAGGGTTGCCCCCGTGGTGAACACATCGTCGATCAATACGATGCGGGGCATGATGCCCAAACGCGCTTTGAGGGCATTTCCGTAGGGAAGTGCCCCATTTGGTTCGAGGTCGAACGATCCAACCATGTTGGCAAGCCTTTGCCTTGCGTCAAGTTCGCGTTGGTCGCGGCGGGGTTTCGCTCGGAGAAGGGGAGTAAGGGGCATTCCGGTTATGTGAGATAGCTCAGCTCCGATAAGCGAAATGTGATCGAACCCGCGCTCTCGGACGGCGCTGGTGCGCGCGGGTATGGGGACGAGCGCAGCTCCTGCTTGCCAGGAGGGCGGAAGAACATTTGCCATATGGTGGGCAATTATCTCTGAAAGCTGTTGCTCTCCGCGATCTTTGAAAACGGTTACGATGCGCTTTGTTTCCGGTGAAAGCAATACCGCAGAAACGCAGCCGTCGAGGGGAAAGCGTGCCAATCCCTTCCAATTCAGGGTTTGCTGATTGCATTCGCAGCATATACCGCGTCCCCAGGGCGCTCCGCATAGGGGGCATGCTAAAAGCTGATCGAGGTAGGGCAATTCTCGTGAGCATTTATTGCAAAGCGCTACTCCCGGCACATCGCAGATAACGCACCGGGTTTGCCAAACGGCTTCCGAGAGTCCGAGCTGAAGGAGCTTGAGCGAGCCTTTGATTTCCGCGAGCACTTCATCCTTCTTTCTGATGCTGCCTTATATTGCTGGCCTTGGCGATGTGGGCGGCGCCGTCAGTGACCCTGTCGTCGTAGCTGACGAGTGGGCTTTTTGTCTGGCTCCAGCAACGACTATGATCGGTAGGTGCGAAACAATTGCGAAGGATATGGGAAAAGCATGCGCAAGAAGCCGATCAAGTTGCCTGTTCTGCTAGACTAGGAATGCTCTATCCAGGTCTGTGGTTGCGGTTTTTTCCTAGTCCAAGGCAGATGCGGTCAAAAGGATCCACGTAAGTTATCGGCTTTCCGAAACGAGCATGGCGCATCCTAGAGGTAAGACGTACCGTTCGGGTTTTATGCAACATAGGGTTGCACGAACGAGAGGACGATGTCCGCTTAGCGGGCTTGGTTCCAGTATGCGAGTGTGGGGTCAAAGACCAGGTCAGCTGGAAGGGCGTTAGTATCGGTACCAAGAAGGGAAGCCTCGATGAAACGCGCATCGATTCTCGTTGTCACGTTGGTGATGGCGCTGTCCATGGCGGTGGCTTTATGCGGCTGCACGTCGAACAATTACACGCCCCAGGCGAAGGAGCAGACGGTCAGCAATTCTGCCCTCAAGTCTTCTGGCACGTTGCGCGTGGGCGTAAACGCGTCCAATGCCCCCTATGCTGCGGAGTCCTCCGGCAGCATTGTCGGCATCGATGTCGATATTGCGGCTGCCCTTGCTGACGAACTGGGCCTGAAGCTCGAATTGGTGGATGTTGGATCCTCGGTGGACACTGCCTTCACCAAGGATAACGTTGACATCGTCATGGGTGTTACGAAGTCGAATTCCGCATACTGGATGTCCGATTCGTACATGAGCTCTGCGGTAGCTTTGTTCTCGCTTACCCAGAACGCTACGGCCCCCACTCAGTCCGGTTCATTTTCTGTAGCTGCTCAGTCTTCTTCCATGAGCGCATGGGAAGTAACTGACCATTATGGTGAAAGCTGCCTGCGCAACAGCGCCGATCTTCAGGGCGCTTTCGAATCGCTGCAGACTGGTTCGGTGAACTATGTTGCTGCTGATAGCACCATCGGTGCCTATGTGGTCCATTCTTCTTCGGTTGAGGCTTATCCGGTGGCGCTGCTGCAGGATCCTTCTTCCTATTGCGTTGCCGCTCCTACCACCAATGTGGAGCTGCAGAAAGCCGTGTCTGAGGCATTGAGCTCTTTGAAGAACGGCGGTGTAATCAGCGTTATCCAGAAGAAGTGGCTGGGCGACCAGGCTGATATTTCTGCGCTGAAGGTAATTCAGTCTGAGAAGAGCGAATCTGACGGCGAAGACGCCGCTTCGACCGACGCATCTGATTCTTCAAGCACCGGTTCTTCCAGCAGCGCTGGATCGTCTAGCAGCTCTAGCTCGTCGAGCTCGAACTCTTCGAACTCCGCCTCTGGTTCGACCAGCTCCAGCACGAAAAGTGGGAGCACTCAGAGCAGCTCCAACGATTAGCGCGGGAAACAAAATAAAGGCGCTTTGTTGAAAAGGTGTCATAACGTAAACAAACGGAAGGCAGGTTACATCTTGCCTTCCGTTTGTTTTTATTCTGGGTCATATAAGCTGATCCGCGTAGAGCGGAACCTATTTGTTGAATCAAGGAGCATCGCATGAACGACCAAGGCAATTCCTCTGGCTCGCCCATTCCCCCCAATGGATGGGGGAACCAGGGTGCAACCCCTCAGCAATCCGATACAGCAACGAAGAAGGCCCCTTCTCTTCTGAAGACGTTCCTCGTTGCTTTTGGCGGTGCCGCAGTTGCCTGTGCGCTGGTATTGGGCGTCTATTCTTTCATTCACCCCGCTTCATCCACGGTGCTGGGGAGCAATGGCTCGGGGACGAACATCACGGTAAGCGGGGAAGACACAACGCTTGCCGAGGCGGTTTCTCAGAAATGCCTTCCTTCGGTGGTTAACATTGACGTGTATACCAAGCAGTCCAGCCAAACTATGATGGGCATGATGGGCCAGACGAGTGACGAGCTTGAAGAATCATCTCTTGGTTCGGGAATCATCCTGTCTTCTGACGGCTATATTCTGACTAACTACCACGTTATCGAAGGCGCCGACCAGTTGAAGGTGAACGCTGGTGGTGAAGAGTACACCGCTCAGGTGGTGGGCACCGACGAATCGAGCGACCTGGCAGTTTTGAAGATCGATGCAACTGGTCTTACCGCCATCGAGGTTGGTTCCTCTTCCGATCTTACTGTGGGTGAATGGGTAATGGCTGTGGGCAGCCCCTTCGGCCTTGAGCAGTCTGTTTCCACTGGCATCGTTTCCGCCACCAGCCGCACCACGTCTGCTCTGAACGATTCCAGCAGTGGTTCCAGTGCTGTTTACACCAACATGATCCAGACCGATGCTGCTATCAATCCGGGCAATTCTGGTGGCGCTTTGGTGGACAAGGACGGTAAGCTTATCGGCGTTAACACGCTTATTGCCTCTGCCTCTGGTTCCAGCTCAGGCGTTGGTTTCGCAATCCCCGTCGATTATGCGATGAATATCGCTCAGCAGATTATTGACGGAAAAACCCCTTCCCATGCGCAGCTCGGCATTACCGGCACTACGGTTAACAGCCAGCTGGCAAAGCGGTACAACCTGCCAGTTGAATCGGGCGCCTATGTGACGAGCGTGTCTGCTGGTTCTTCTGCTGCCAATGCCGGCATTCAGGAAGGCGACATCATCACGAAGCTAGGCGATACCTCCATTTCCTCTTCTTCCGATTTGGTTTTGGCGGTGCGTTCGCACAGCGCAGGCGATAACGTGCAGGTGACCTACAACCGAAATGGCCAGGAGAACACCGTTTCGGTAACGCTCGGCTCCGATTCATAAAACGTATAATGTGATAAATATTTGCTAAAACTCCCTGAACAATTAGGCGCTATGCTCTTGTTCAGGGAGTTTTTTTATTGGGGCAGCACGTTACATGCGCTCTTATCTAGGAAAGGGGAAACCACATGTCTGAACGAATAACCGGCCACACTGAGCTTATCGGTTTGATGGCGTATCCAATCCGTCATTCCGCTTCGCCTGCCATGCATAACGAAGCGTTTGCGGAACTTGGCTGCGATTACGCTTATCTTGCATTCGAGGTTGGTGCCGACGAAATAGAGGCAGGCGTACAGGCAATTCGAACGCTTAAGATGCGCGGTTCCAATATTTCTATGCCCAACAAAACACTGGTAGGGCGGTATCTCGATGAGCTTACGCCCGCTGCCCAAATGTGCGGTGCGGTAAACACGGTAGTGAATGATAACGGGCATTTGACGGGAACCATTACCGATGGCGTGGGCTTTATGCAGGCCGCCGCCGACAATGGTATAAGTCCGGTTGGCAAGAAGATGACCATTGTGGGTTGCGGTGGTGCTGGCACGGCAATTCAAATCCAGGCAGCGCTTGACGGCGTTTCGGAGATCAGCATCTTCAACCGCAAGGATGATTTCTATCATCGCGGAGAAGAAACAGTGCAGAAGATCAACTCGCAGACCAACTGCAAGGCGGTCCTTTATGACTTGGCTGATCTTCAAAAGCTGAAAGAGGAAATGGACGACAGCTACCTGTTCGTGAACGCTACAGGTGTAGGCATGAAGCCGCTTGAGGGCCAATCGGTGGTGCCCGACAAATCATTTTTCCGTCCAGAATTGAACGTCGTGGACATCATCTATGCTCCTCGCCTTACCAAGCTTCGCGAAATGGCGAAAGAGGCTGGCTGCAAAACTATGAATGGCCTTGGTACGATGTTGTTTCAGGGATCTGCTGCCTTCGAGCTGTGGACGGGCGAGCCTATGCCTATCGAATACATGAAGGAAACGCTGGGTATCGACTACGATGAGTAGTATTAAAAGATAAGGAGCTCGGGTATGAAAACGGTAAACGCACGTGGGGTGGTTTTCGGCGAAGGCCGCCCAAAGATTATGACCTCCCTATGCGGCTCTGATGCTGCGGGAATGATAGAGCAGGCGCAGTTTGCGAAGAAGCTTCCAGTGGATGTGCTTGAGTGGCGTATTGACTTTCTTGACGAAGCGTATGACGTCGATTCGATCGTCGATTGCGGGCAGAAGCTTCGTGCTGCAGTGGGCGACGATACGCCCATTCTCATGACGTTCCGCACCGCGGAAGAGGGCGGTGAAAAGCCGGTGGAGCCTGAGGTGTATGCCGATATCAACATCGCGCTCGCCGAAAGCGGCATTGTCGATCTGATCGACGTTGAGGCATTTACGGGCGATAAAGTGGTAGAGCGCATTATCTCGGCGGCTCATGCGGCTGGGGTATTCGTAATTGCCTCGAACCACGATTTCGAGAAAACGCCTCCCAAGGAAGAAATCGTTTCCCGTCTGTGCAAGATGCAAGATCAGGGCGCCGATATCCTCAAGATCGCATTGATGCCGCAGTGTCGTGCAGACGTGCTTACTTTGATGGATGCTACGCGTGATATGTTCGAAAACCACACCGAGCATCCGCTTATCACTATGAGCATGGGTGGCATGGGCGTAGTAAGTCGCTTGGCTGGTGAATCGTACGGCAGTGCCGCAACATTTGGGGCAGCAGCGCAGGCATCGGCTCCTGGGCAGGTTGGTATTGCTGATTTGGCGCAGGCGCTCGACATCGTCCACGCTGGTCTGTAAACAAGATGCTATGAGCTTTAAGGGGCTGCGGCGCAATGTCGCAGCCTTTTTGTGTTGCGTCCGAACGCGATGCGTGTTTTACGGTAATATGGCAAGGATACAGGCTATGAAAGGAAATGCCCATGGCATCTGACTATAAGTACAAGCGTGTTCTCCTGAAGCTCTCTGGCGAAGCATTGATGGGAGAGGCCGGCTACGGTATCGATCCTAAGGTCGTTGAAGAGCTGGCTGTTCAGATCAAGGAAATCGTTGACGACGGAATTCAGCTTGCTGTAACCGTTGGCGGCGGCAACATCTTCCGTGGTCTTGCTGGTTCTGCAGAAGGCATGGATCGTGCTCAGGCCGACTACATCGGCATGCTTGCCACCTGCATGAATGCACTTGCTCTCCAAGACGCTTTCGAGCGACATGGCATCCCCACGCGCGTAATGAGCGCTATCGAGATGCGCCAGGTTTCCGAGCCTTATATTCGCCGTCGTGCCGTGCATCATCTTGAAAAGGGCTATGTTGTTATTTTCGCAGCTGGCACGGGCAATCCTTACTTCACCACCGACACCACGGCGGCTCTGCGCGCATGCGAAATCAATGCTGAGTGCCTGATGAAGGCCACTAAGGTTGATGGCATCTACGATGCCGATCCGGTAACCAACCCCGATGCTAAGCGCTTTGAAACCATTAGCTACCTCGAGGTTCTTTCTCGTGAGCTCCACGTTATGGATTCCACGGCAACTTCGCTGTGCATGGACAACAAGCTTCCCATCCTGGTGTTCGACCTGATGGTTCCCGGCAATATTTCGCGCATCCTGAAGGGCGAGAACATCGGTACTACCGTTACCGCGTAAACCTACTTTCATCGTGCCTGATTTACAGGCATCGCAACAATACGAATCAAAGGGGAAGGACCCAAGATGACCAAGGAAATCATGGATAAAGCAGCAGAGCGTATGGCGGGCGCTGAGCAACAGCTGCTTTCCAACTTTGCTTCTGTTCGCACTGGTCGCGCTAGTGCCATGATCCTCGACCGCGTAAAGGCCGATTACTATGGCGTTCCGACCCCCATCAACCAGATGGCTGCCATCAAAACGCCTGATGCCCACACCCTCGTTATCGAGCCGTGGGACAAGTCGGCTCTTGGCGGTATCGACCATGCTATTCAGGAGGCAAACCTGGGCGTTATGCCCAACAACGACGGTTCGGTAATCCGCCTTTCCTTCCCGCCTCTTACCGAGGAGCGTCGTAAGGAATTCGTAAAGGAATGCCGCGCCTACGCCGAGGAAAGCCGTGTGGCGGTACGCAACGCTCGCCGCGATGCCAACACCGCCGTTGAGAAGGCTGTAAAGAACGATGGTCTTCCTGAAGACGAACAGCGTCGTGCTGAGGCTGAAATCCAGAAGCTTACCGATGCTGCTATCGCCAAGATCGATGCTCATCTTGCTAAAAAAGAAGAAGAGTTGATGTCCATCTAGTTTTGCCTCTCTTCTGAGGGCAAAGATATTCATGGGGCAGAGAACGCGCACTTCGCGCTGTCGATAACGCGGTAGGGTTTCATTTGGGAAAGGCAACTCAAGGGTTGGCCCGTGCTTTCGCCGCTGTCATCGGTTTTTGCTGCTCTGATGATTTTGAATTTCTGCCCGTCAGTCCATCTGACGGGCGTGTTTTGCATTTGCGGGGTTTGCAAGGAGGAGCGGAATGAGACAGCCACTTGAGTACATATTCCCGGATCCGCCTATGGGGATAGATCCTAAAGCGCTTGATCAGAGTCGCATACCCCGTCATGTCGCCGTCATCATGGACGGCAATGGGCGTTGGGCAAAAAAGCGTGCGTTAAACCGACTTCGCGGTCATAAGGCTGGGATCGAAGCGGTGCGCGAAACCATTCGCTGTGCCAACGATTGCGGCGTAGATTACCTCACCATCTATTCGTTCTCCACAGAGAATTGGAAGCGTCCGAAGGAAGAGGTAAGTGGCCTGATGGAGCTGTTCGCCAAAACCATGTTGGCAGAAGTGGACGGTCTGCATGAAGAGCATGTGCGCGTTCGCACCATTGGCGATCTTTCCATGCTTCCCAAGGAAACGCGCGATGCTTTTGACGCTGCATGGGAAAAAACCCGCAATAACGACGGCATGACCTTGGTGGTTGCCGTGAACTACGGCTCGCGTCAGGAAATGATGAATGCTGCCCAGGCATATGCGGACGCTGCTATTGCCGCCCATGAAAAGGGCGAAGAGCTGGTTCTTACCGAAGAGCTGTTCGAGCAGGGTCTCGATACCGCCGATATTCCCGATCCCGATTTGCTTATTCGCACTTCGGGCGAAATGCGAATAAGCAACTTCCTGCTGTGGCAAATTGCCTATTCTGAGTTCGTATGCACCGATGTGTTGTGGCCCGATTTCAATCGCTATGATTTCCTGAAGGCATTGCTTGAGTTCCAGTCGCGCGATCGTCGTTTTGGGGCGGTGTAGTGCATGACGAAGACGCGTGTGCGTAAGCCGTTTATACGAGAGGATGCCCAGGCGCATCCTGGCCTCACCACGGAGCTTGAGGAATTTCCCGCGATCGAGCTTCCCGGTGAAGAAAAGCGCTCTACCAAAGTCAAGAACGCTGCCGCAGCGAAAATGCCTGAAAAGGTAAAGCATCCCAGTAATCTGATGGTACGCACCGCAACGGGCGCTGTATACATCCTTCTTACGGTGGTGTGCATTTGGGCTTCCGAAGCATCTACAGCGGTATATCTTTCGGTGCTCAGTGCTATCTGCGCAGGTGAGTTTTATTACATGTTGCGCTCCGATGCCAAGTTGCCCAATGAGTTTTTGGGCATCTGCGCCGCCGCTTTATTCCCACTTGCCACTTGGCTTTTCGGCATTTCCGGCGTGGTTGTGGTGTTCGCTATCTTTGTATTGACCTTGCTTGTTTGGTACGTCTTTTGGCAACCCGCGCGAATCAGTGACGTTGCAGTAAGCCTATTCGGCGCGGTGTACACAGGCGTCATCATGTCATGCGCCATGCTGCTGCGCGTATCGCTTCCCGAATTCTGGGGCGCGGTTTTGATTTTGGGCTTGTTTGCCAGTGTTTGGGGTAACGATGCTTTTGCTTATCTGGTTGGATCGGCAATCGGCAAGCACAAGCTTGCGCCCCATATCTCTCCAAAGAAAAGCTGGGAAGGCTTCATAGCCGGTCTTATCGTGGCCATGGGGTTCTGGTGCTTGCTCACGTTCATTCCCGGGGTGACCATGTCCATTCCGCAAGCATTGGTGTTCGGCCTGATAAATGGGCTTTCGGGTGTTTTGGGCGACTTGGTGGAAAGCCGTATCAAGCGCAATTCCGGCTTCAAGGATTCGGGTACCATCATGCCAGGTCATGGCGGTTTGCTCGATAGGTGCGATTCGCAGTTCCTGGTAATCCTTACGGGTACCATCATGCTTGTTCTAGGAGGCTGTATTCCTTATGCAATCTAACGTAACCCCTCAGGCTCGCGTCGCTTCTCAGCGACGCGTCGTTGTTTTGGGCTCAACGGGTTCCATTGGTGTTCAGACGCTTGATGTGGTGCGCCGTCATCCCGACCGCTTGAAAATCGTTGGCTTGGCTGCAGGCACACGTGGTGCTGAACTGCTGGCTCAAGCTAAAGAATTCAATGTGGGGCATTTGGCTCTCGGTACGCCAGAGGCGGTTAGCGCTTCGGTCGTGGCTGAGCTGGAAGAGCAGGCCGCAGGCTTTGTCGGCGCAAAGGGAAGCATCGGTTTCGGGCCTGATGCGGTCCGTGAGATGGTTCATCTTGAAGATGCCGATGTGGTAGTGAACGCCTTGGTGGGTGCTGCTGGTTTACAGGCGAGCTATGAAACGCTTCGCGCGGGCAAGGTTCTTGCCCTTGCCAACAAGGAATCGTTGGTTGTGGGCGGTAACCTTATCATGCCCATGGCAGCCGAGCCGGGCATGCTGATGCCCATCGATTCTGAGCATGGCGCCATATACCAGTGCCTTTTGGGCGAAGACCCCCGTGAGGTAAGCAAGCTGTGGGTAACCGCATCAGGCGGTCCATTCCGCGGGAAGAAGCGTTCCGATCTGGAGAACATTACCCCTGCTCAGGCTTTAGCCCACCCCACGTGGAATATGGGCAAGAAGATCTCTATCGACTCATCCACCCTTATGAACAAGGGTCTTGAGGTTATCGAGGCGCACCATCTGTTCCAGATGCCCTACGACCGCATCGAGGTCGTGGTTCAGCCCCAAAGTGCTATTCATTCCATGGTCGAATTCACCGACGGAAGCGTAAAGGCGCATCTTGGCACTACTGATATGCGCATCCCCATTCAATTCGCGCTCAGCTATCCCGAGCGCTGGGATGCTCCAGTTGAACCGCTTGATTTTCGCGCGTTGGGTTCTCTTGATTTTGCCGCGCCTGATACGGAAACCTTCCGTTGTCTTGCCTTGGCCTACCACGCAGGTAGGGTAAGTGGCACTTTGCCGTGCGCTATGAATGCCGCCAACGAAGTGGCGGTTGCCTCGTTTCTGGAGGAAAAGCTGCCATATCTGGGCATTGCCGAGTGCGTTGAGGCCGTGATGTCGCAGCATGAGGCACGTGGCGTTCAACAAGTTATGAGCATCGATCAGCTTCTTGAAGTTGATGCATGGGCTCGTAGCTGCGCACGCGCATGGGTGTCTGCCCACTAGAAGTACGCTTAAGCTAGTTGCGCCCCTCGTTCCTGTCGGGTGGGCTGCCTGTTGCTTCCGACGCTAAGGGAAGTGATGGGTGGTTTCTCTGATGGGGTCGAGGGGGCTTTTTCGCGCAACGGCTATGTATTTGGCGGCGTAATGCCGTGTCTTGCAGGATTTGCTCGCTACTGCGAAGACGCGCACGGAGCTGTATTCGTCGCTTATTTGCACGTTGGCTGGCGGGGTGGCTGCAGTTCGTATGAATTGGAACGGGAGCGCCGCGTTGCTCAAATATAATGAGCATCATGGATATACTCATCATGCTCATAACGGTAACCCTTCTTCTGGGGTTCCTTGTATTCATTCACGAAGGTGGCCATTATCTTGCTGCGCGCGCATGCGGGGTGCGCGTGAGCGAATTCATGATTGGTCTGCCTGGCCCCTCGATCGGCTTCACCCGCGGAGAAACGCGCTTTGGTATCACTGCCGTTCCGCTGGGCGGCTATGCGAGCGTCTGCGGCATGGCTCCCCCTAGCAACAGCCCCCATCTGAAGCGTGTTTTAGGCTACGCCTATCGTAAGGGCACCGTGTATATGGAAGACGTTGCCCACGACCTGTTCCTTACCGACCAAGAAGCCTACGATTTGCTCGAAGAGCTGTGCGATTGGGGTTCGCTCAAACGTCCCCGCCGCAAGGACGAGCACAATGTGTATCGCACGCCAGCTAAAAACGGCTTCGAGGAAGGACAGCCTCGCGCCATTTCCAGCAACGAGGAGTTTTTCGCGTCGGAAAAGGCGCAGCAATACTGCACGTTGCCGTTCTGGAAGCGCTGCGCCATCTTGCTTGCAGGTCCATTTATGAATCTGCTCTGGGTGTTCTTGGTGTTCATTTTCATCTACTCCGTTATGGGGCTTGATCTCCAGAACACGCAAACTGGCGAAACATTCCATTACACCTGGACTCCCTGGGAAGCCATTGTAATGGGGTTCAAGTACCTCGGCATGGTGGTCAGCGCAATTGCGGCGCTATTCAATCCCGCAACTGCGGCGCAAACCGTTTCCCAGTCAACTTCGGTGGTGGGCATTGCGGTTATGTCGAAAAGCGCCTTGGATGCTGGCTTCTTGAATTTCCTATTCTTCACGGCCATCATTTCTGCATCCTTAGGCCTTATGAACATGCTCCCCATCCCTCCGCTTGACGGTGGCCGATTTGTGGTGGAAATATTCCAGAAGGTATCCCGTAAGGTGGTCTCGCTTCGCGCCTTGGGCTATATGTCCACCGTAGGTATCGTGCTCTTTACCGGATTCTTCTTGGTCATGGTCAATCAAGATGTTCAACGATTCATATTTGGGAATTGGAGCTAATACATGGCGAATACTGCTCCCAATGCAAAAACACGTCAGGTCATGGTAGGTTCTGTCGCCCTAGGCGGCGGCGCTCCCTGCGTGGTTCAATCGATGCTTAATCTGCCCCTTGCTGATGTGGAGGGGAACCTGAATCAGATCAATCGCCTGCAAGAAGCTGGTTGCGAAGTGGTGCGCATCGCCGTTCCTCGTAAGACCGACCTGGATTTCTTCGAGGAGATCTGTAAAAAGTCCCCTTTGCCGGTTGTTGCCGACATTCACTTCAGTGCTGAGTTGGCTATAGAGGCTGCTCGTCGAGGGGCTGCAAAGCTGCGCATCAACCCTGGCAACATTGGCGGCTTGGAGGCTACGGTCCCAGTGCTTCAAGCTGCAAAAGCAGCTGGTATTCCTATTCGCATAGGAGTTAACGCAGGTTCGCTCGATTCTGCGTTGGCGGAACGAAGCGACTTAACCTTGCCCGAAAAGCTTGTTGAATCGGCCACCGCATACGTGGAATTCTGCCATAGCCAAGGATTCTATGATGTGGTGGTTTCCGCCAAAGCTCACGATGTGCCTACCACGGTGGCAACGTATCGCCTACTTTCGCAGCGGATGCCCGAAGTTCCCCTGCATATCGGTGTTACCGAGGCGGGCACCTTGTTCCAAGGTCTTATCAAATCTGCGAGCGGCCTGGGCATCCTTTTGGAGCAGGGAATAGGGGATACCATGCGCATCTCCTTGACCGACGACCCTGTGGAAGAGGTGCGCGCCTGTTGGACGCTGCTTTCCGCATTGGGCCTGCGTCGCCGCGATCCTGAATTGGTAAGCTGCCCCACCTGCGGTCGCTGCCAGGTTGATCTGATCCCCATCGCGCAGGAAGTTGAGAAGCGGTTGCGCGACGTGCATCGTCCCATCCAGGTGGCAGTTATGGGATGCGTGGTAAACGGTCCTGGTGAAGCAGTCGACGCGGATATCGGCGTTGCGTGCGGAAAGGGGTCTGGTGTGGTATTTGCCCACGGCAAAACCTTGCGCAAGGTCGAAGAGGCCGCTATCGTTGATGTACTTATGGAAGAGATAGGAAATCTGTAATGGAAATCATGCGTTTGAGCCAGCAGTATGCTCCCACGTTGAAAGAAGACCCTGCCGACGCCGAGATCGCAAGCCATCGTTTGCTTGTTCGCGCAGGCATGATCAGGAAAGTTGCAGGCGGTGTGTACACCTTCCTGCCCTTGGGCATGCGTGTTCTTACCAAGATCGAGAACATCGTGCGCGAAGAAATGAATGCCATCGGTGCCCATGAGATCCTCATGCCGGCGCTGCAGCCTGGTGAGCTGTGGCACGAATCGGGCCGTTGGAACGATTACGGTCCCGAGCTTATGCGACTGGAAGACCGCCATGGTCGTGGCTTCTGCCTCGGACCAACCCATGAAGAGCTGGTAACCTCCATCGTTCGCAGCGAGCTGCGTTCCTACCGTCAGCTTCCTATGACGCTCTATCAAATTCAGACGAAGTTCCGTGACGAGATCCGTCCTCGCTTCGGTCTGCTGCGCAGCCGCGAATTCGTTATGAAGGACGCTTACAGCTTCCATTCCAGCCAGGAATCCCTGCAGAAAACCTACGATGAAATGTACGATGCCTACGGTCGCATCTGCGAGCGTTGTGGTCTTGATTACCGTCCCGTTGTGGCCGACGGTGGCCAGATCGGCGGCAGTGTAACGTGCGAGTTCCACGCTTTGGCAGAAGCTGGCGAAGACGATTTGGTTTATTGCCCCGATTGCGATTATGCGGCAAACAACGAAGCAGGCGTATGCCATGCCCATCCGGTTGAGTATGCCGCCGCTGAGTGCAAGAAGGTTGAAACCCCGGGCGTTTCCTCCATCGAAAGCCTTGCGAAGTTCCTTGGCATCGAAGAGGCTGCCACGGTTAAGGCTATGGTGGGCAAGGACGCCGAGGGCGCCGTCTTCGCTCTCTTTATTCCTGGCGATCACGAACTAAACGAAATCAAGGCAGAGCGCGCGGTAAATGGCTTTACCCTGCTTACCGACGAAGAGCTTGAGGCCGCAGGCCTTCATAAGGGCTCCATCGGCCCGAAGGGCCTTCCTGAAGGCATCAAGGTTATCGGCGATGTGAACCTGAAGAACATTGAGCGCTGGGTTGTGGGCGCAAACGAAGAGGGCTTCCACTTCGTGGGTGCCAAGCACGGCGAAGATTTCCAGGTAGACGAGTGGGCCGATCTTTCGCTCGTAATGCCGGGCGATGCCTGCCCGAAGTGCGGTGCTGCCCTGCAGGGTGCACGCGGCATCGAGGTTTCCCAGGTATTCCAGCTGGGCGACAAGTACTCCAAGACCATGGGCGCAGTGTATTCGGACGAAAACGGCGTAGATCAGAACTTCCTCATGGGCTGCTATGGCGTGGGCGTTTCCCGTACGCTGGCAGCTATTGTCGAGCAGCATAACGACGAAGACGGCATCATTTGGCCTATGTCGGTAGCGCCGGCTCATGTTTGCGTTATTCCTCTTACCGTGGGTGACGAAGAGGTGTTACCAGTTGCTGAGCGCATCGCCAAGGAGCTTGCCGAGCAGGGTCTTGAGGTTGTGCTGGACGACCGCGACGAGCGCGCTGGCGTCAAGTTTGCCGATGCCGACCTTATCGGCTGGCCCGTTCAGGTTGTCGTGGGCAAACGCGGCGTAAAGGAAGGCGTGGTCGAGGTTAAGCGCCGCGGCGAATCCGAAAAGACCAAGGTTCCCTTCGCAACGCTTACCGAGGCATTGGCATTTGTGAAGCGTGCTGCACGAAACAACAAGTTCTCGCGTACGCTCTAAATGCCCGTGCAGAGCGAAACAAACAAATCAGAATTGCTTGCTCCCGCCGGTGGGTGGGAGCAGCTTCAATACGCGCTTCACTTCGGGGCCGATGCGGTGTACCTTGCGTGCGACCGCTTCGGCCTGCGCGCCCGTGCCAGCAATTTCTCGCTGGAAGATCTGCCTCGTGCCGTTGCGTTGGCGCACAGCGCTGGTGCGCGCGTGTACGTTACCTGCAACGCCTACGCCCACGATGAAGACCTAACGGCTCTTCCCGAATACGCTCAAGCCATGGAAGCTGCGGGCGTCGACGCCGCTATTGTGAGTGATTTGGGCGTTATGTCGGTGGTTCAGCAGCACGCGCCTTCGGTTGCCATCCACGTTTCCACGCAGGCATCGGTATCAAACGCCGAAGCTGCGCTTATGTGGTACCGCCTCGGTGCCCGTCGCGTGGTATGCGCCCGTGAAATGTCGGTTGCAGAAATCGCCGCTATGCGCAAAGCCATTCCCGCCGATATGGAAATTGAGGTATTTGTGCACGGCGCCATGTGCATGGCTATCTCGGGCCGCTGCCTTATCAGCGATTACCTTACTGGCCGTCACGCCAACAAGGGGCAATGCGTTCAGCCGTGTCGTTGGGAGTATGAGCTGAAGGAGCTTTCCCGTCCCGATCAGAGCTTCGGCATAGAAGAGGGCGAAGACGGTACGTACCTGCTGAATTCCAAAGACCTGAACATGCTTGCGCATCTTGACGATCTTGCTGCGGCAGGTGTTTCTTCGGTGAAGATCGAAGGCCGCGTGAAAAAGGCTTTCTATGTGGCAACGGTGGTAAATGCGTATCGCCACGTGCTCGATGGCGAGCCGGCATCTTTGTGGGAGCATGAGCTTGAGATCATCTCGCATCGACCCTATTCAACAGGTTTTTATTACGGGGATGCCGAGCAAACCACCGACAACGATATCTATGTGCAGCTTTGCGACTGGGTGGGGGAAGTGGTTTCCTCAGCCGCAACCGAGCAGGGTCAGTGGCGCGTGAAGGCAAAGTGCCGTAACCGTTTTTACGAGAGTGATGAGCTCGAGGTATTAAGCCCCCATAAGCCCATTCGAACCGTTAAGGTTCAGGACTTAGCTGAAGTCTACGATGGGGCGGAAGTGTCCTCTGAAGTGGCGTGCAAGGCCATGGCACCGTATGCGTTCACCGCTTCTTTCGAGCTGGAACCGCGAGACATTCTGCGCGTTCGTCGTAAGGACCCAACGAAGAAGAACTGATAGATTGACGCGGGCGCTTAGACGGAGCGTCCGCTAATTGAGAGGAAAAGGGGCGCAGAGGGATGCGTCCTAGAAAGCAAGGAGGAACATATGGGAAGGCAATCTGACGAGGCGTTGCAGCTTGCGGATGCGGACGAACTGGTGAACTACCTGATGGGTGCTCACTGCGCATATATGCAATGGCGTGAGCTTACCTACTACCTTACCGATGCAAACGACATCTATTGGCGTGCGCAGGACACCAACGAACTGAACGACAAGGGTCATTTCCCTGACTGCAGCGAGCTGGTTGCTTCGGTGCGCGAATTCGTTGACCTGCCGTTCTTGGATGAAAAGCACTCTATCCGCGAGGTATTTCCCGAGGCTACCTTCTACGGCTCAGTGAAAATCGAGGGGCAGGGCACGCCTGTTCCCGTTGTTTAGTGGGGGTTGTCGGGCGCGAGTGCCTTTCGCCATCGTCTTCGGTGCTGCGTTTTGCGATTTCGGTCGATCTGCGCGGTTGGCTAAATATTTGAGCCATAGGCTGCCTTTATGCAGCGAATAGGGCGGGCGCGTAAGCGCCCGTTTCTTTTTTCTGGGTTGAACATCTCCTGTTTGAGGGCGCTCCTGCCTGGCAGGACGAAGAGGATCTCGGGGAGTGCGGTGGTTTTCTCCGAAATCCATCTGACGGGGAGAGCGAAACTCGCATTGCCTAGCCGCATAGACAGGAAGGGCCCAAGAAGGTGATGCGGGCACTCGTTATTTAGGGAACGCAATCGCGCGGCGAATACGATCCGATAACGAAATGCTGGCCGGCTTTTTCGTTGCGCTATCATCGGTTCAATCGTTTGATGCGAAAAAAGGGGGATTGATGGCTCGTTTGCTTATCGTCGAAGACGATATATCTCTGCGAGAGAACCTTGTGCGCATGCTTCAGCTTAAGGGGCATGAATGCGTTTGTTGTGAATCGTTTGAGAACGCTGCAGCCGAAGCCCTTGCCGCTTCCCCTGATTGCGTTTTGCTCGATCTGTCTCTTCCTGGCGCATATGGCCATGAGATCTGTCGCTCTATTCGTCAGGAAAGCAACGTTCCCATTATTGTGCTCACTTCTTCCGACAGTGAGTTCGACGAGGTTATGAGTATGAGCGTTGGTGCAGACGATTACGTGGTGAAGCCCTATCGTCCCGCTGTGCTGCTTGCCCGTATTGATCGTGCGCTCGCTCGAAGCGGCTCTGCCGATCTAGCGCACAAGCGGCTTGAGCGCGGTGGTGTCTTGCTTGATCCTGTGCGGGCGGAAGTCTCGTATCGCGGCAAAGTCGTGGAATTGTCTCGCAACGAGCTCCTGATCTTGCGCATCCTTATGGAAAACGCAGGTTCTATCATCTCGCGCAGCGAACTGATGGATGAGCTGTGGCAGACCGACGCGTTCGTCGACGACAACACGCTTACCGTGAACGTGAATCGTTTGCGCCGCAGTCTGCAATCCATCGATGTGCCCGATGACTTCATCACCACCCGTCGCGGTTTGGGCTATGTGGTTCGATGAGCGGTTCCGTGCAGGACAATTCCGCGACTGATTCGTTGGTTGGTTCGGAAGGCGAGCCAACGCCCGATTTGCCTTTGTCTAATTCGGCGCTTGGTGCGGTGTCGCATTCATCTGCTAGTTCACCGCGCGAATTGGAGCTGCTTGCTGGCAGCAACGCCGAGCGGGCGTACTCGTTCTGGGCGTATTTTCGCTCGCATTTCGGGTTTGTGTTCGGCATGGCTGCCCTGATGGCTGTGGTGGCGGGCATTCTGGCAGTCACCGGCTCGAACGCCTCCGCAATTGCGCTCGTTTCCATCTGTGAGGCTCTGTTCGCCTGCATTGTGCTTGCCGTCGGTTTTTTGCGCGATTGCAAGTTGTACCAGCAGTTGGATCTGTTCTGCAATTCACCCGAAAACGCACGGTATCTCTCTTCGATTTTGGACGAGCCGAGAACCTTGGAAGGCTCTATCGCCTATCGCGCGCTCGCCGTGCAGGGCAAGGCGGCTTCCGATGAACTTGCCGCCCGCTCTCGCGACATGAAGGAATATCGCGACTACATCGAACTGTGGGTCCACGAGGCTAAAACGCCCATTGCGTCGGCGCAGCTGGCTTTATCGAGTCTTCACGGTCCTGAAATCAATGAGGTACGCGGCGATCTCGATCGCATCGAATCGCGTATTGAACAGGCTCTGTACTATGCACGTTCGGCAACGTTGAGCGAAGATTTTTCTATTGAAGTGCTCAATCTGGCGGCGGTGGCGCGCAAGGCGTGCCGCCAAAGGTCTCGCACGCTGATCGGCGCGGGGGTCTCGCTTGATTTTGCAATTGATGATGCCCTCGAAGTGCTCGCCGATGCGAAGTGGGTCGATTTCATCGTCGGTCAAGTTTTGGAAAACTCGGCGAAGTACGGCGCAAAATGCATTCGTTTCGAAAGCGCGGTAAGGGATGAGGGCACGAAAGACGGCTGCATTGAGCTGTCGATAAGCGACGATGGCGACGGCATCCCCGCTGCCGATGTGCCGCGCGTGTTCGATCGCGGCTTCACAGGAAGCAAGGGTCGTACGCATCATAAAGCAACAGGAATGGGTCTTTATTTGGCTGCCGTGGCCTGCGAAAGAATAGGACTTGGCCTGCGCATTTCTTCGGAAGAGGGGCGGGGCACGACCATCATGTTGACCTTCCCGCTCGATCGTACGCGTATGGAATTGGCGGCAAACCTTACAAGATCGTAAGATTGCGGTAAGGCCCTTCGATGGCTCTGGTTTCGCGATCTCCGCATTATGGGAGTGTACCGAATCGAAGAGAAAGGAACTCCCATGTCTGTGGTCACCGCAACCCCTCCAGCAGGTATCGCAAATAACAATTATCCCGACAGCCGCAAGGCCTTGCTTTCTGTGCGTAATGCCCAAAAAGTGTATGGCTCGCGGGAGGCCGTCACGCGCGCGCTTGACGATGTGTCGTTCGATATTTGCGAAGGCGAATTCGTAGGCGTGATGGGCCCATCTGGTTCAGGTAAGAGCACGCTATTGAACTGCATCTCCACCATCGACACCGTGACCAGCGGGAACATCATCTTGAACGGGCTCGATATCACGCAATTGCGCAGCCGTCAGCTGTCCAAGTTTCGTCGCGACGACCTGGGCTTTATCTTCCAGGATGCGAATCTGCTCGATACCCTGACTGGTTTTGAGAACATTGCTTTGGCCCTTACCATTAAGGGAGAAAAGGCCGATGCCGTTCGCGCGAAGGTCGATCGTACTGCCGATCTTTTGGGCGTGGCAGACGTTCTGCAGAAGTATCCACGCCAAATGTCGGGCGGCCAGCGCCAGCGCGTGGCCGCGGCGCGCGCCATCGTCGCCGACCCGAAGCTGGTCCTTGCCGACGAGCCCACCGGCGCGCTCGATTCGCGCAACGCCGCCGTTCTCCTTGAAACCCTCGAGGTGCTGAACGCGAAGCTGCACGCCACCATCATGATGGTCACGCATGATGCAGTTGCGGCATCGTATGCCGATCGCATTCTGTTCATCAAGGACGGCAAGCTATTCAACGAGCTGCGCCGCGGTGATAGCGCAAGGACCGATTTCTATCAGCGCATCCTTGAGGTTCAGGCGTTCCTTTCTGGCAAGCAGGGCGATTCCTCCGCGGTCGGTTTTGTAGCTTCGCATGTCTCTGCGCTGCGCAAATAGGCGGTGATTATCATGTTGATGAAACTTGCCTTGCGCAACGTGCGCCGCAGCATGCGCGATTACGCTGTGTATTTCGTTACCCTGACTTTGGGCGTGGCGGTGTTCTACGCCTTCAATGCCATCGAGGATTCCCGCGTGCTGTTTGAGGCACAGGAAGGCGCCGCAAACGTGTTCCTGGCGTCGGGTGCGAGCATTTTCGACATCCTCGCACAGGTCATGACCTATTTCAGCATCGTTGTTGCCGTGGTTTTGGGCTTTTTGGTTCTGTACGCCAACCGGTTCGTGGTTCGCGCCCGCAAGAAGGAATTCGGCACCTATCTGCTGCTGGGCATGAGCCCACGCCAGGTTTCCTCGGTGGTGCTGATGGAAACGCTGATTGTCGGCTTGCTTGCGCTGGTGGTTGGCCTTGGCCTCGGCTTTCTAATCTCGCAGGCGATCGCCTTCGCCACAGCGGGGCTCATCGGCGTGGCCATCAGCGACTACCATTTGCTGTTCAGCGCTAGGTCCGCGCAGTTGACTTTGGGGTGTTTCGCGCTCATCTTCGTTGTGGTTGCCCTGTTCAACGCCGTGCAGATTTCGCGCTGTAAGCTCGTCTCACTGCTTTCGGCTAACTCTCGCAGCGAGCGTATGCCCGTGCACAACCCTATTGTCTGTCTGGTCGTGTTCGTGTTGTCGTGCCTGGTGCTTGCGAAGGCGTACTCTGAGCTCAATATTGACGGCCTGGTCTTCTTCGGTGAACACTTCCGTATCGCGACTGCCCTGATGCTCATTGGCACATTGAGTCTGTTCTGGTCGGCGGCCGGCTTCTTCATCCTACTAATCCAGCGTTTGCGCGGTGCCTACTTCAAAGGCCTTGCCATGTTCACCATGCGTCAAATCGCAGCGAAGGTGAATACCGCGTTTGTGTCGTTGTGGGCGGTTACTGTTCTTCTGTTCTTCAGTATCGTTGTATTCTCCACGGGCTTCAGCCTGGCGACGGTCTTCTCTGACCAGCTGGAAGAAAACACGCAGTTCGATGCATCTATCCGTGCGAGCCTGATGATACTTGACGTCTCTGACATGGAGGCAGTGCCAGCAGAGCGGTTCGGCGGGGAAGATGAGAAGGCGGCCGCGATCAAGGAGACCGAAGCCCAGCGTAACGAGATCCATGGCCTTTGGCAGGCGAACGGCGGCTCTACCGCTGCATATTTTAAGTCGCTTATCCCCGATTGGGATGAGCGCGTGACGGGATCGGCTCAGGTGGACACGTGGCTTGCGAACGATTTGACGAACAAGCAGCTTGCCGACGCCTGCGGCTTCACGCTTGCGCAAATCGGCTCCGACGAGGATTCCAGCATGGCAGACGAGGGCGTGCAGTACGTACCGTTGTCGCAGTTCAACGCCGCTCGACAGCTTGCAGGCGAAAAACCAATCGAGCTAGCTGCAAACGAGTACCTAGTTGACAACACAGTCGACAAATCGGCTGAATACGCAAAGGCCCTTGGACAAAAGGGACGTACGATCACCGTCGATGGGCATAATCTGGCAGCATCCGGGCAGGTTGTTTCGCAGTCGCTTCAGGTGAGCAATATGAGTTGTCTGATCGCCGTTTTGGTGGTTCCCGACGAATTGGCGGCCAAAAGGTTCGCCGTTGGCGACTTGCCGTATTTAAGCGAGCTGAACGTCAACCTGGCAAGCGATTCGAAAGAGCAGGCCATGAAAGATCTTATGGCTGAATACGGGAAGGCTGTCCCTCCGAGGGAGGAGCTTGCCGAGGCTGGCTGGACGTACGACTCCCGCCCGTGGCCGGTGTCCTATTACGACACGAGCGAGGGCATTATCGCCGATAGCATGGGGCTTAAGCTTCTCTTGGTATATTTGGCGCTCTACATCGGGTTCGTCTTCCTCGTGACTACCGCAGCCGTTCTTTCCGTTCAGCAGCTCTCTGAGGTTGCGGACAGTATCCCGCGCTATCGTTTGCTGGCTCAGTTGGGGTGCGACAGAGGCATGGTGCTGCGAAGCCTGCGTACGCAGATCGGCGTTTACTTCGTGGCTCCGCTTCTGGTCGCAGGATGCCATTCAGTATGTGTGATCAGCCTTCTGTACAAGAATCTGCTGTCGCTTTGGGGCACGGGGGCCGTTACCGGCGCACTTGCCGTTGGCATCGCGCTGGTGGTCGCGGTGTATGCGATCTACCTGATATCCACGTACCTGGTTGCGCGATCGGCGGTAATCGCCGGCGCAGGTAAGAAGCTGCTTGCATAGGGCGAGGGGCTTCGAGTAAGGCACGTAGGGGGCGGCGCACGGCCCTCGAAGGAAAGCCGTCTCCTGCGGCGGAGCCACCCAGCTGCCTCTTCTGCTCCCGAATTCTTTGGCGTTCCCTGTTCCTTTTCTTCGGAAGGAGCAGCCTGAGCCCAAATAGACGTGCTTGGTTGAACCTGAAGAGAAAAGGGGCAGGTCAGGTTAAACCCGCATAGCGGCGCTTCATCGATTGTGGGCTGCTTTTCATAATTCTGAAAATAATTCTTGACCTAGCGTGGTGGCGAGGGTATATTAATCAAGCACTTCGGGGCATTAGCTCAGCTGGGAGAGCGCATGGCTGGCAGCCATGAGGTCAGGGGTTCGATCC
>USDX01000005.1 GCA_900553605.1 uncultured Eggerthella sp.
GATCAAAAACTACGGGATGGTTCTAAAGCCAGACACGTTTTTCTGCCTATAACCCAAAATGTATTGTTTCCCTAATTGCGAAAGCGCAGATAAGAACGTAATTCATTGGAATTGAAGAACCGTTTAGCGGAAAAGCATTTTCCTTTGCCGCCTTAGCTGCCAGCTAAGGCTAACTATGCGGTTTGAGCGGTAGTATAGGGAAAACAAAAAAGAGCCTTTGAAAAGGCTCTTTAACAAGTCAAATAAATCCCCCTACGGGGCGTCTCTATGCAGAGACATTTTTGGCTAAGCCGTATTTTGACTCGCAGTGTCGTCCTGACTGGTAATCGGGACAAGCTCACTGTAACACAGTATGAAGGAGACACAAGTGGCCAATTTGCGAAACTATAAAGGCGATTACAACATCGGTCTTGATATGGGCACGGGTTCAGTGGGCTGGGCAGTCACCGATTCAGAGGGAAAATTGCTCCACTTTAAAAAACAGCCAACATGGGGAAGCCGCTTGTTTGATAGTGCCGAAACGGCAGCATCAGCACGTATTCCCCGTGGTCAGCGTAGGCGTTATGTGCGTCGGCGTTGGCGATTGGATTTATTGCAGCAGTTATTTCAAGACGAGGTTTCTAAGGCTGATCCAGAGTTCTTTATTCGCCTTCGCCAGTCTCGTCTTCTGAAGGAAGATAGGGAAGAGGGCCACCGCGATTACAACCACCCGCTGTTCAACGATTCCGATTTCACTGAAACGGATTATTACAACCGTTTTCCCACCATCTATCATCTTCGCAAGTGGCTTATGGAGACCGATGAAAAGGCCGATATTCGCTTGGTCTATCTTGCTGCGCACAATATCGTTAAGCATCGAGGTAATTTCTTGCGCCAGGAAAACACTAGCCTTAGCGCGAAGAACGCACGCCCGTTAGATGCTTTGAGGGAATTCCGTTCTGCTTTAGTGGATTGGTGCGCTGAACTTGGGTACGAATGCAATCCAGATGAAAGCGGCGAAATTTCAAACGAGATTCTTTCTGTGCTTGAAGAAGAGCACGTTGCTAACTCGGATAAGAAAAAACGCATCTCTTCTTTGATTGGCGTTGCCATGAATGAAGGAGCAAAGGAAAGCAAGGCGTGCAATGACGCGCTTGCAGGGGCGATGGTCGGCTTAAAAACTGAGTTCAAGAATGTATTTGGCGAGATTTCTACAGAGCAGACTTCCATTTACCTCTCAAACGATGAGGCGGCAGATGCTTTGCGCGAAGGCATTCCTGATGAGGGGCTGGAGCTATTCGGAAAGCTGTGCAGCGTATATTCCGCATATGTTCTTCAAGGGCTTTTGTCTTATGCTCCTGGTCAGACTATTTCCGTGAATATGGTTGCGAAGTATGAGAAATACGGCAACGACCTGAAAACCCTTAAGGCCCTTGTTTGCGAGTATGCTCGAGCTGAGTATGACTCTTTCTTCCGTGGCGAGTTCTACCGCGATCAGGATGGCCACGAGCTGAACATCTACAATGCATCTAAAGCTCAGGGCTATACCAGGTACAACTTGGGTACCTCGAAAATGTCCTACGAGGATTTTGAAAAGGCGGTAAAGAAACTATTTGCAGGTACTGCCGCCGAAGAAGACGGCCGATATCTTCAGATGATGAAAGAATTTGGCGAGCAGCGTTTTCTGCGTCGCTTAAAGACAAGCGATAATGGCAGCATTTACTATCAGCTTCACCTCGAAGAGCTAACCGCCATTCTCTCAAATCAAGGGAAGCATTATCCCTTCCTCGTAGAAGATGCCGAGAAGATCAAGTCGCTTGTGTCGTTTCGCATTCCTTACTATGTTGGGCCGCTTACGGATAGAAACGCTCGTAAAGACAAGCATGGGAAGAACCGCTTTGCGTGGTCTGAGCGTAAGTCCGGAATGGAAGATGCTGTTATCACCCCTTGGAATTGGGATGAAGTGATTGATCGAGGCAAAAGTGCCGAGGCTTTCATTACCCGTATGACGGGTATGTGCACGTACCTGCAAGGTGAAGATGTGTTGCCGAAGTGCTCATTACTCTATGAAGAATTCTGCGTATTGAACGAACTTAATGGCTCGCGTTGGGGCATGGATGGCGACAAAGAGCATCGTTTTGATGCCGCGGATAGAGAAGCTATCATTGAAGAGCTGTTCAAGAAAAAGAAGACTGTTAAGTACAAAGATGTTGCGAATTGGCTTGAGCGCGAAGCTGGTCGTATGAACGTTCATGTAATGGGTGGACAAGGCGAAACCGGTTACGAGTCGAAGCTCTCTTCCTATTATTTCTTCCGTAGGGATATCTTCGATGTTGAAGAGCTGGATCGTGCCGATTATCCGATGATCGAGCAGATCATCCTTTGGAATACTCTCTTTGAGGACAGGAGGATTCTCAAAGAGAAATTGGAAGATGCTTATGGTCCAAAGGGCAATGGGCGTTTGGATGATGACCAGATTAAAAAGATTTGTCGTAAGCGTTTTACCGGCTGGGGCAGGTTGTCGAAAAAATTCCTTACCGGAATCAAAGTAGATACCGATTGTGGTCCGCGCTCGATCATGGATGTATTGCGCGAGGGTGACCCGAATGCCGGCTTCCGGGGTAAAACCATGGTGATGATGGAAGTTCTTCGTGACGAAAATCTTGGGTTCCAGCAGAAGGTCGATGAGTTTAATAAGAACTATTTTGGGTAGAAGGGCAAGGCTCTTGAGGTGAACGAGCTGCCTGGTTCGCCAGCTATTCGAAGGAGTCTCAATCAAGCGATTAGGATCGTTGATGAGATTGCCAAAATTGCTGGCAAGGATCCTGAGAGCATCTTTATTGAGGTTACGCGCGATGACGAGCTTGATAAGCGAGGCAAAAGGACGAAGCGCCGTTACGACGCTTTGAAAGAAGCCTTAACCGTATTCAAAAAGGAAGATCCTGAAATATGGGCAGAACTTCAAGCAACTTCTCCTTCTGACTTGGATGAGCGTTTAACGCTGTATTTCATGCAACGAGGTAAGTGCCTTTATTCTGGCGAACCCATCGACATCAATAAGCTATCCAGTGGCGAATACGAAGTGGATCATATCATTCCGCGTTCGTATATCAAGGACGATAGTCTTGAGAACAAAGCATTGGTGTGCAGGAAATACAACCAGAGCAAGACGGATGCCATGCTGCTTGATCCTTCAATTCGTCGAAAGATGTGCTCTTACTGGGACATGCTTCTTGACGCGAAATTGATTGGTCCGAAGAAGCATCGCAATCTGCTGCGTGACCATATTGATGAAAAGGCAATGAAGGGTTTCGTGGCGCGACAGCTGGTGGAAACCAGCCAAAGCGTAAAGCTTGCTGGCTCTTTGCTTTCGGTTCGTTATCCCAATGCGAACATTGTTCCAGTCAAAGCAAGTATGTCGCACGATTTGCGCGAGGCGGCTGGTTTTGTTAAGTGCCGCGAGGCGAATGATTTCCATCATGCGCATGATGCATACTTGGCATGCCGCATGGGTTTGTTCATTCAGATGCGCCATCCAAAAGTGTATGAGAATCCAATTGCCATGACTCGCGTTATGCAAAAGTATGCACAACAGCAGTCGAAGGAATTCAATCGTAATCATCGTGTGCCGGGTACTAGTGGCTTTATCGTTAACAGTTTTATGAGCTCTGGTTTTGACAAAGAAACTGGTGAGATTTTCAAGGATACTTGGAATGCTGAAACTGAAATTGAGGGAATTCGTAAAGCGCTGAATTACCGCCAGTGCTATATCTCGCGTATGCCCATGGAGGATACTGGCGCATTTTGGAATGCAACAGTCTATTCGCCTCGCGATCCAAAGATGGGGCCAAAGCTCGCTTTGCCGCTGAAGAAGGGGCTTGACCCGAAGAAATACGGCGGCTTTTCCAGCCAGCAGTTTGCTTATTTCTTCGTTTATGAGGCGCGTGACAAGAAAGACAAGCAGGTATTTCGTTTTGCCGAGGTTCCAGTATGGCTTGCTTCCCAAATTGAAAGCGACAAGATCGCTTTGGAGCGTTATGCGACAGGGTTGGCAGAGGCAGAAAAGCTCAAGTTCGTGCGTATCGAGCGAGCAAAAATTCTCAAGAAGCAGCTTATCGAGATTGACGGGGATCGCTTTATTCTGACCGGGAAAAAGGAAATGCGAAACGGAAGAGAATTGGCCCTTTCTCAGGAGGAGACCCTGAATCTGATTGTTGCAGGCGACGAAAATGCATCGCTTGATGATCGAGGTAATGCGTCAGACGCAGTGTTTGATGCTATTGTCCGCCAGGGTGACGAGATAGGGCTGCGGCTGTACAAGCAGCTTAAGATAGCAGAAATAGCGGAGCGTTATCGCTCGGTTGGAGCGGATGCTAAGGTTGGTGCGGTAATGTCGCTCCTTTCATCGATAAATGCATCCTCTAATATGGTTAATTTATCTATGGTGGGCGGAAGCAAGTATGCAGGTAATCTGCAGCCGAACTACTCCAATTTGCTTTCTGATCCAGAAACAAACTTCGTGATTATAGATCAGTCGGTAACGGGTATGTTTGAGAGGCGAACCCGAATTGGCCTTTAGGAGTGTTGTAATCGAGAACCCTTGTAAGTGTACCTATAAGGGTGGGTATATGGTGATCAGGAAAGAGGATGACACGATTAAAGTTCATCTTGATGAGCTTGCTTCTGTTGTCCTCCAGACAAACCAGGCTTTCGTCAGTGCATACTTACTGTCGGAGCTTGCGAAGAAGAAAATATCTTTTGTTGTGTCCGATGAAAAGAAAAACCCGGTTGGCCAATATCTGCCTCTGTATGGTGCTCATAATGCAAGTAAGAAAATTGGAGAGCAACTTGAGTGGAGTGAGCCCTCAAAAAAGAGGGTTTGGCAGCATGTGGTGCAAGACAAAATTACCAATCAGGCTGATCTTCTTGCTGCACGTGCGGAAGGGGAATGGGCAGAGCGTCTCTATTCCTTAGTTCCAGAAGTGCGTTCTGGTGATCCGACCAATCGAGAAGGGGCAGCTGCGCGCCTCTATTTTCAGGCGTTATTCGGCAAGGGCTTTTCTCGTGATGAAGATACTCCATTGAATGCGGCGCTCAATTACGGTTACTCAATTCTGCTGTCTTCGGTGAATAGAGAGATAGTGGCAAGGGGCTATTTGACCCAGATAGGTATTTGCCACAGAAATGAGTACAACCTTTACAACTTGAGCTGCGACCTCATGGAACCTTTTAGACCTCTTGTTGATCGTCTTGTCTTTGACAATGTGGATGATGATTTCAATAAGGAGATAAAGAGGCTTCTTGTCGATCAGCTGAACTTAGTTATCCCTTATCGAGGGGGTTCGTATCGGGTTAGTTCTGTGATTTCGTTATACGTCCAAGATTGTCTTAATGCGTTAGCTAAGAAGTTGTCTGTCGATCAAATCGAATCGTTTGACATTGTATGAGTGACTATTCGAGGGTTCGCTACATGAGGTTGATTGTTTTCTTTGATTTGCCTGTTCAGACGGCGAAACAGCGAAAGGACTATCGGCTATTTCGCAAATTTTTGTTGAAGGATGGCTATTTGCAGCTACAGGAGTCTGTCTATGCCAAGCTTGTTGTCAACGACGGCATTGCGGCTGCTGCTGTTGCGAGGCTCCGAAAGAATCGGCCTCCCGCCGGATTAGTTCAGGTGATGAAGGTATCGGAAGCTGCCTATGCAACGATGGAATTCATCACGGGAAATCGCAAAGCATACGATGAGGTTGATACAACAGAAGAGTTGTTGGTTCTATGAGGCTGGTATTTGATGGGCTTGAGAGGGCCATTGAAATTCAAGCTGGTCGTCCTGTTGTTTTGCAAGTAGAAAATCAGGCTTTCTTCAGCAGATTAATCCAGGCGATGGCAACACAAGAGGGAAGATATGCGATTGAGCCATATTCGGTCTGGAACGATGAGTCTGAGGTTGCGCCAAAGATGGCGACATTGCTAATCTCTGACGTGTTCGATCTCCCGTGGGGCGATCGATCGTTGCTTGGGGAGGTTTTAAAACGCATCGAGAAAGACCTGATCGACGATGAAGAGGCGCGGCTTGACCTAGAAAAAGTGGAACGCCTTTTGGCTTCAAGGTTGATGTCTCTCAGCTCAGGATTGTCTGCTGATTATACTTTTGGGATAGAGTGGGATTTAGCTCGCAATCTTAAGATGTTGGGTTTTGGCGTTGACGCAATGCCTGGCTATAAGCTCATTGATAATTTGATAACGTTCTTATCATTGGCACTTGACTCAAGGTGCCAAAAGATATTAGTTTTTGTGAACCTTAAAACTTTTTTGACGAAAAATGAGCTCAAATTGTTCTATGAGCACGTTTTTTATACGGGAACTCATGTTGTTTTGTTTGAAAATAAGCAAGACAATAACAGCTATCAGCATGAGAGAAAATACACTGTTGATCAGGATTTTCTTGAGTATTGATAATCTGCTCCAGTCGGTTTTACCATCCCCGCGCAGGAGGGATTTTGCTCCATAGGTTTTGGAGCAGTGTCGAACTGACTGGTAATCAAACCATTTGATTGAATACAACGTCCTGCTGAAGGTTTTGGAGCAGTGTCGAACTGACTGGTAATCAAACATAATGCAGATAGGCCAGCTCGTCTGTGGGTTTTGGAGCAGTGTCGAACTGACTGGTAATCAAACTGGGGCCTAAGGCGCACGCGCTACAACATGGTTTTGGAGCAGTGTCGAACTGACTGGTAATCAAACACAAAGCAAACACCCAAACGGAATTGCCAGTTTTGGAGCAGTGCCGAACTGACTGGTAATCAAACCGAAAGACCCTGACCACTGCAGGGCATGGAGTTTTGGAGCAGTGTCGAACTGACTGGTAATCAAACCGCCCAAGCCGTGACAAAAATTCCGACTGGGTTTTGGAGCAGTGCCGAACTGATTGGTAATCAAACCGCGACTGGGCAAGGGCCTCCTCGTAGAGGGCCTTGTAGTCCTTCTCTTCCTCCGCTGCGGCTTCGGCTGCCTGATCCTGTGCAGGTTCGGCGGCTTCCTCTTCGGCTGCTGGTGCCTGGTCTGGCATTGGCATTCTGCCCTCCTTCTTGCGCTGTGCAGCGCGTCAGCTTGCTCCATGCGGGGCGGTTTTAGATATGAACCAAGGCACCCGTGCGGGTGCCTTGGTTCAACTGGCGGATGGGGCGGGATTCGAACCCGCGGAGCCTTGCGGGGGCTCACCCGGTTAGCAACCAGGCGCGATAAGCCGCTCTGCCACCCATCCAAGACAGCTGTTCGAATGTGTTGGGCGCGGCTATATACGCGATGCTGCCGCCTGGATTGCCGCAGAAAGGGCGACCTCGAATGCGTGCCCGGCAAAGTCCTTTGCCTTGTGCATTCGCGAGTTCTCGCTCACGAAGATCGCACCCCTCCACCAATCCCTTTGATTGAAGGCTTCTGACAACAGCGCCGAAATACGTTTCGTTGCATCCAACAAGCTGGCGCAACGCGGCGATATCGACTTTCTTGCCGCTCTTCATGCGCCGATAGAGGTACGAGAGAATCTTGAAGGCCAAAACCTCGAAATCATCTGATGCCATGCGTTCCTCCTTCGCAAAGCTCAATAGCTTTGCCTGCAATCGTTGGTCGGGGCGGCGTGACTCGAACCCGCACGGGCCTGTGCCCACCAGCCTCTGAAACTGGCGCGACTGCCTGTTCCACCACGCTCCGATGTGGTATAATTTTTTAGCGAATTCGCATGGTAAGGCCGTCTCTTCCTGGGTTAATTCACAGGGGGTTGAGACGGTCTTATCTTTTGTACTCCCTCAGCGAGCCCTGTTTGCCGACGAAAAGTATCCGTGTGATATCCAAGAACTCACCAACGTATCTTTCATCTTTAATGAACTCGTCTATCGCGTTTATCATCTCAATGTCGCTGGCATCGCATGCAACATTGCTTATCAGAAGATTCCCCGTCCCTTTTCCTGCTGAATTTTTGAGCTGATTCTTGACTGTTTTCTCATTGAAGCCTTCAGGAATCTTGAACTCGAACAACTCATCATCGAGATACGCATCCGGTGTTTTGGACGGAGGCTTTTCCTTTAAAAAGGGAACATTTATTCCAAACATCGAAACCAACTCGGCCGTTTTGAACTCTTTTTTCCAAGGATGAGCACCTGACTCTTTGTTGATTACGCCGTTTCTGCCAACCACTCTGTTCTTGAGGGCGTTTTTCACAAACCCACTTGCATCGACCGTTTCGTCTATGGCTTTCAGTTTTTTCCAAACTTCATAGGCTTCTCTTGGGTTATGTCCCTCAACCAACACTGCCAGCGGGTCCTTCTCGAACCTAGGCACAACCTTGCAGTCGCAGTTCCTGTGGAAGTGTCTCCATTCTCTGGCCGTCTTGCGCGAGTAGTAGACAGCGCCGCGGCTCGCGAGCATGAGGCAGAACGTGCATGCCTCGAAGCCAGTTGGAACACGGGCAAACCTCGCGCCCTTGTCTTTGTCTCTCCCGACGTTGGCGATGATGGTCTCATTAAGGCTTCGGAAGGCATCGTTTCTGGCGTACTCGCCGCATGCCTTCGCGAACGCGGCGTCGCCGCCCTTCGCGAGCTTCCTCGCCTGGCACCTTGCCACTGCATCAGTTTTCTCTGGCGAGTAGACCGCCATGGTGATGGCTTATCCCCTCAGACTTTGTGCGGTGGTCGTACCATTCGGCGGCGAACCCCGATGCAACATCGTCGTACCCCTGCACATAGCCTTCCATGATCATCTTCGCCGCTTCGCGCTTCTCCGCGACCGAAGCGTCAGGGTTCTGCCTGCACCAACTCAAGACCGAAGATTCGACATTAAATGCTGCATCCTTGCCGATCTTGTCAACGGCGAGGTTGTAGGCATTGAACTCATTCCGCGAGATCATCGGATTGCTCCCGGATCGGCTCGGTGCTCCCCGCATACGCGGGGATGATCCCTCGTTACCAAGAAGCTCGGTAATTACTGATACTCAGACTAAGGTGGCACCATGAAATGCGAGATAGCTAATATTGAAGAATTCCCGACAGATGAATACGGGATGCCGTTCTTTCCAAATGGCATGATCGAGGACGGAAACCTATATGTTCTCCCTGACGGTCGTTATCTACCGTGTGGTGTCTATACGACTCCAGACGGTGGCTCGCTTATCTACGAGCCAAGCGAACTTAGTTTTTTCGGTCAGATGCTAGAGCAGTTCAAATAAGCATGTCGATAGATTCTTCCAGCAGCCGTCCACCAGGGCGGCTTTTTCATTTCGGAAAGCAGGTAACGAATGGGCGGACGAGGTAGCAGCAGCGCATCGGCAGCGTCTGGCGGCGCAGCAAAGGGCGAGAAGAAGACGGCCAGCGTCAACGCCGACAAACACAGGAAGTACCTTGCTGGCGAGCTCGGAACGAGGGTCACCAAGAACGAAGAGTTCATGATGAAGACCGTGTTTCCAGGCATGAACTACAACAAGGTGCGGCGCTCCAAGTCCAACACCTACGCATACGCCGACCGGGTGTCCAAGGACGGCGAGCTCATCAACGTCATGGTTTCAGCCGGCAACATCAAGGTGCTCCTCGCATACGCGATGTGATCCCTGCGATTGAGGCGGTGGGACTCGAACCTGCGCGGGCGGTGCTCACGAGTTCTCGAGACACGCACGTCTGCCGGTTCCGCTACGTCCCTGTGGTGTAATCACTTTATACCCAGCGGGAGCCCATGCAACCTGAGCCAGAGTAGCCCGAGGGAGTGCTTGTTATTTGACTCTTCTATTCGCTTGTCATTTGTCGGGCGATCCTATCAGTGAACGGTCCATCAAGCAGTGTGGCATCTGCGGTGTTGAGCGGCATTAGGGATTCGCTATTTGCCGATAAGCTTTAGCTACGAAACTTCAGCTAGGAAACCTCGGGAAAGAATCGGGCTGCCAACTGGTGTTCGGTTTCCCTGCCACTGCTGTCGGCGCCAATGTTAATTGCTTCAAAATGCTACATGTCCATTGTGGGCGTGATTCTTTAAATCAGAGGGCCAGCGTTCCGATTTACCGCTGGCCGTGTTATACTGCCGAAGCCATCATCCCCATGTCGTGGCTATAAAAGGAAGCCTGAAAAATGGCTTCCTTTTGTTCTTTCTGCGCTTGGTTTCCCCTGTTCCATGCAATACCCTGGGAATTATTCTGTACACCTGGAAAATGCTGATTCCGTATCGTTGTCGTTAATGAAACGAAGCATAAACGCACAACGGAAGGAAACGATAGCCATGTTTACCATCATTATTCTTGCCCTGTTGATATATGGCATTTTCCAATTCACGAAGTACTTGATGGGCGCCACGGTAAATCATGCCCAATCGCATATTGCAGGAAGCTGGGGGTGGCAAAATCTCAACCCCGAGCCAGGCGAAGATCTTATCACCTTCACCAAATCCGTTACGGCATTTGTGCTTGCCCTTCTTCTGTTTTCGATCTTCTTTTCGTAATCCCGTTATTCCCACGCCGCTTTGGCGTGGGAAAGCGTTGAGGTTCGCCGAAAGGGTCTTCGTTGCTAGGTTCGGGAGTCGGATCGGTGACGTTGACCGTGTAGGTAGCCTCGGAAACCGGGAAGCTGCTTGTTTCGGGTGCGTTGAGCTCGCATGAATGCCCATCTGCATCTCGCGGCTATCAACCACGCTAAAGCCACATCCATTCAGCATATCCTGTTGCTTTGGTAAAATTAAACATGTCGCATACGCTCTTCTGATGTCTGCCTGGCATATAGATGGCAGTTTCGGTTGCGCAGGTTTTATAGCCCCACTGGAAAGGCAACCACCGTGATGAAGTTCCTGGGCGAATTCAAAGAGCTCATCAACCGCGACAACGTTATGGATCTTGCTGTTGCTGTTATCATCGGCGGGGCATTCACGTCTATCGTCATGGATCTCACCACAAACATCATTAACCCACTCATCTCTGTTGTTGCAGGTGGCAGCGCGGATGCCGTTCCTGGTTTGGTTGTGCCTGGCACCGAAATCGACTTCGGTGCATTTATC
The DNA here is from genome assembly GCA_900553605.1 of uncultured Eggerthella sp. Taxonomy (GTDB): domain Bacteria; phylum Actinomycetota; class Coriobacteriia; order Coriobacteriales; family Eggerthellaceae; genus Anaerotardibacter. The sequence continues at coordinate 11,005 of USDX01000005.1, forward strand.
AGCGCGTGCATAAACTTCCTTATTGTTGCCTTCGTCGTATTCCTGCTCATAAGGGCGGTGAACAAGGCGTAGGATCTTGGCAATAAGATTGCTAAGAAGGAAAAGGAAGAAGAAACGCCTGCTCCTACCTGCCCGTTCTGTTTGGAGGAAGTTAAGGAAGGCGCAACGCGCTGCCCTCATTGCGCGGGCGCGTTCGCCGGCCCGGCAAAGTCCGAATAGCAGTTCTGTTTAAGCGGCGGGTTTGGCCCGCTACTTTTTATTAGGTGGAAACTATGGATCACATTCAAAGCGAATTGGCGCAGTCTATTGCAGTTTCGGCTCATAAAGGCCAGGTGGACAAAGCAGGAAAACCCTACATCATGCATCCTGCTCATGTTGCAGCTAGTGTACAGGGCGATGCTGCCAAAGCCGTTGCATGGTTGCACGATGTGGTTGAAGATACCCCGCTTACGTTTGCAGATCTTCGGGAAAGAGGGGTTGCGCCCGAAGTTATCGAAGCGTTAAAGCTACTTACCCGCGATGAATCGTTGCCGTACCTCGAATATGTTCGCTCCCTTAAGCCGAACCCGCTCGCACGTGCGGTGAAACTTGCCGATTTGCGTCACAACAGCGATTTATCCAGGCTTCCGCGCATCACCGAAAAAGACCAACGTCGCGCAGAGAAGTACGCAAAGGCTATTGCCGTCCTTGAGGGGGGGGAGGGGCCTTAGGGATGGATTGATGGGCGGGGGCCTGAAGGTGCGAATTGATGGGCGGGGCCAGTGATACTTCGCCGCATAACGCCATATCAATAGGACAATTCCGCTGATTAGACCCCTCATTTTACAGGCTGGCTGGGCGTACAATTGCTACATGAAGCTCCTGAGCGAACATATTGAAGATTTAGACGTAAAGCATCACGGCATCCATCTTGAGGGCATGCGAGCTCGCTCGGCGGAACGCGCTGCGGAGCGGGCGCTTGCCCATAATCCTTTGCTGGTGGTTTCGGCGGTGGCGGCTCTGGTAACGATGTTTTTCGTTCCTCCCTCTATTGCGTATCTTGATTATTTCAACTGGCATACCCTGGCCTGCCTATTCAGCATTCTTGCGGTAATTGCCGCCATCGATTCTTCAGGGCTGCTTGAATTCATCGCCCATTCCTTGGTGCAGCATGTAACTAGCACGCGAACCTTAGTAATTGCCTTGGTACTGATTACGCTCGGCTGTTCGATGATTTTGTCTAACGACATGACACTGATTGCTGTCTTACCCCTTGCTTTGGTGCTTCTGAAATCGGTTAACCGCGAATCGGAGATCCCGTTCGCTTTCATCGCTATCACCCTTACCGCCAATTTTGGCGGAATGCTGCTGCCATTCAGCAAGCCCCACAATTTGTATCTGTACACAGTGTTCGGGGTTAGCTTCGGTGATTTCGTTGCGGCTATGGCTCCTCCGCTTGTTTTGTCAGTGGCGCTTATTCTTGTTTGTTGCTGCTTTGTGAAGAAGGCGGAGTTCCATTACCGAAAACCCGAAAGCATTCAGGTGTCTAAGCCGCGCGTTGCAATATACGTTGTTTTGTTTGCACTCTGCATAGCAATGACGGTTGGTGCGGTGCCGTTTTTGATGGGCATGACCGTTATCGTCGTTGTTCTTGCCATTACCGACAGAAGGGTATTCGCAAAGACCGATTACGCCTTGGTGATGACATTTGTTTGCTTCTTCATTTTTAGCGGGAACATTGCTCAGATCCCCGCCATTTCCGATTTCTTTAGCACCGTTTTGGATGCTTGCGGCGCATTCGTGACCTCGCTTGTCAGCAGCCAGATTATCAGCAATGTGCCCAGTGCAATTCTGATCAGCCATTTCTCGAACGACTGGGCGGGCATTGCCCTTGGCACCAACGTGGGCGCAGTAGGTACGCCCATTTCTTCCTTGGCAGCGCTCATTACCCTTCGGCAGTATCAGAAGTCGGGGCTGGGTAGCAACGGCAAGTTTATCGCTCGCTTTGAGGCATATAACTTCGCCTTCCTGGTAGTTGTTTCCCTGTTCGAGGTTTTCGTTATGGGAATCCGTTAGCCTGCATGGCCTTTTGCCCCTTCTGAAGGTTGGCTTTTCTCTCGTTCCCTTGTATACGCCGCTAGCTTCCAAGGGTGCGCAAATCCTGGATAAGCTCCGTATAATACGGGCTAGAGGGCGGTTTCTTGCTGCCTATCGCTCGGTTTTTGCTGATTAGACAGCTCCAAAGAAGCAACGAAAGGACGTTCCATGAACGATTTCGAGTTTTACTCTCCAACCCGATTCGTGTTCGGGCGCGGCGTTACCGATGCAGTGGGGCAGCACGTTGCCAAGCTCGGCTACAAGCGGGCCCTGCTAGTGTATGGCGGCGGATCGGTAGTGCGCACGGGCACCTTGGCGCGCGTAAAGAAATCGCTTGCAAAGGCGGGCATCGAATTCGTTGAGCTTTCGGGTGTGCGTCCCAACCCCGAAGTGGCATCGGTGCGTGAGGGCATTGCTGTAGCTCGGGAAAATGATGTTGACCTGGTACTTCCCGTTGGTGGTGGCAGCACGATCGACTGCGCGAAGGCTATTGCGTTCGGCGTGTTCCACGATGGCGACGTGTGGGATTTCTTCGCCAAAAAAGCAGCCATTGAGCAGGCATTGCCACTTATGTGCGTGCTTACCATTCCCGCTGCGGGTTCGGAGGGTTCCAGCTCATGCGTTATTTCAAACGACAGTATCGACGCGAAATTCGGCGTGAATTCTGATCTTATCCGTCCCAAGGTTTCGTTCTTAGACCCTGAACTTACATTTACCTTGCCTGCGTATCAGACGGCAGCGGGTATAACCGACATGATTGCCCACATATGCGAGCGGTTCTTCAGCGGCGCAGGGTCTTCCGAGGTTACCGATAACATTGCTACGGGCATTATCCGTACGCTCATCAACCAGGCTCCGATGGCAATTGCTGAACCTGAGAATTACGAGGCTCGTGCCAACATTATGTGGTCGGGCACGCTTGCTCACAACGATCTTGCGGGCTGCGGTCTTAGTGCCGTGCCTACGAGCCGTGCCGGCGGGTGGGAAAGCCACGCCTTGGAGCATCAGCTTTCCGCATTCGACACTTCGATAACCCACGGTGCCGGTTTGGCCGTTATGATGCCCGCGTGGATGCGTTTCGTGTGGCGCGAAGACCCCAGCCGCTTCCTTGCGTTTGCCGATTTGGTATTTGGCATTGAGCCGGTAGACGAAACAGAAGAAGCCGTGGAGGATGCAGTTACGGCTGCTATCGATGAGCTGCAAGCGTTTTTTGCCGAATTGGGCATGCCCACCAAACTGGGCGAGTTTGGTCTGAAGCTCGAAAACGTTGACGCCTTCCTTGTCACCCTTAAGGCCAACAAAGGCGAAGCATTCGGGGGATTCAAGAAGATCACCTTGGAAGACGCGCGTGCTATTTACGAATCGGCTTTCTAGCTTCCGTTTATGACCAAAACTTTTGAAGGCGGCGCAAGCGTTTGGTAGGCGCTGATGCAGCTGCGTTTCTGCAGTGATTTGTTGGTTGCTGTGGGTATTGTAGTTGCTACTTTAGCTAAACCGCTCAGTGAAGGCGCCCTTTCGTCAACGCCTTGGAACCATCGGCGCGTTATCTCTATGGGTAGCGCGCCTTTCTTATACAATGCCTTTCGAGAAAGAAAAAAGTTAGTAGGTATTGTTATGAGTGCGCGCATCAATCTTGCTGCGGCCAATTCGGCTGCGGCATCGCGCCTTGCAGCCGAATTGGATCTGCCGCAGTTTATTGCCGCCACGTTGGTGGCGCGTGGGTTCGACACGGTTGAAAAGGCTCAGGAGTTTCTGAATCCCTCGCTTGAAAGGGATTGGGCGAATCCTTATGAAATAGAAAACATGGACGCAGCGGTGAATCGTATCGAGGCTGCCATTAAAAATGAAGAACACATTTTGGTGTTCGGCGACTTCGACCTTGACGGCGTATCGGCAACCACCATCATGACGCGTGGTTTGCGTGAATGCGGCGCGCGTGTTACCCCGTTCATCCCGTTGCGTTTCGAAGAAGGCTATGGCCTCTCGAAAGCCGCCATCGACAGGGCGTCTGCCTGCAATCCGAATCTGGTGGTTACGGTAGACAACGGCATTGCCGCCAAGAATGAAGTGGAAATCCTCAAAGAGCGTGGCATCGATGTGATTATTACCGACCATCATGAGCCTGCCGATTTGGTTCCCGAGGGCGTGCCGGTGGTCGATCCTAAATGCGACGACAATCCCAGCTCCATCCTTGCGGGCGCTGGTGTGGCGTTGAAAGTAGTGCAGGCAGTTGGTTCGCGTTTTGGCAAACCCAACCTCTGGCGTGAGCTTATCGATCTGGCAACGTTGGGCACTGTGGCCGACCTTATGCCTATGCGCAGTCAGAATCGTGCCATGGTAGGCGCCGGTGTGCGCATGATCAACGAAAACCCGCGCCCTTGTATTGCAGCACTTTTGGGAGAATCGGGCTTCGCCGATAACCCCGTTTCTTCTTCGAGCTTGAGCTTTACCATCATTCCTCGCTTGAATGCGGCAGGACGTATGGGCAATGCCCAGTTGGCACTCGATTTGCTGATGTGCGACGATTTCGCTGAAGCGTGTCACCTTTCTGCCGAATTGGAAAACGTGAACACCCAGCGTCGCACCATCGAAGCGGAGCTTGCTGAAGTTGCTTCCGAACAGGCAGAACGCGTCTTTAAAGGCCAGCGTGCCTTGGTGGTTGCTGGCGAGGGCTGGCACGAGGGCGTCAAAGGCATTGTTGCCTCGCGCCTTACCAACCGTTATGGCGTTCCCTCCATTTTGTTCACTATCGAAGGGGACGAAGCCCATGGTTCTGGCCGTAGCGTTGGTGACGTTAACCTGTTCGAGGCAGTTTCCTCGTGTCAGGACATCCTTACGCGTTTCGGTGGGCACCACGCTGCTGTGGGCGTTACACTGCCCGCTTCTAAGCTCCCCGAGTTTTCGGAACGCTTGTGCGCCTACATGGACAAGCTTCCGCCCGAAGATTTCATTCCCCGCATTGAAGTGGACGCCAGCTTGGATCTTTCCGAGCTTACGCTGGAAAACGTCGCAAAGCTCGATTTGCTCGCCCCGTTTGGGCAGGAAAACCCCAGCCCTCATTTTCTGGCGCATGGCGTGGTTATTTCCGGGGGTAGGGCAGTGGGTGCCGATAAGACGCATCTTTCCTGCACGCTTACCGACGGGGTGAACTCTCTTTCCAGCATCATGTTCCATTGTCCTGACATCTCGGGGCTGTTGGGGTGCGGATGTGCGCTCGACGCGGTGTTCGAGTTGCAGATAGACAGCTGGCGTGGGCGCCGTTCGGTCAAGGCAGTTATTTCTTCTCTCAAGCCCCTCACGCCCTGCAGCGCGCTTGAAACGTGCTTGGGCGAAGACAAGGAATTCGTTTCAGGTTTGGTTGCTGCCGAAGAAGACGAAACCCAAGGCGAAGATGCAACTAGCCTTATCGCTCCGGAATCCGATCGTCTTATGTGGCAGGAATACGCCAAAGCCGATCCCGCGGGTTTTCGCGCCGCATTGATAGGCGCGTTCTTGGGCGAAGCCCAGCTGCACGATTCGCAGCAGCGCACCTTGGACGTTCTTGATGCAGGCAATTCCGCTTTAGCCATCATGGGAACGGGGCGCGGCAAATCGCTCATTTTCCATATCCATGCCGTTGAGCAGGCCCTTGCTTATGGTAAAGCAAGCTTATTCGTGTACCCCCTGCGTGCCCTTGTTGCCGACCAGTCGTTCCATCTGGACAGAACGCTCGGTTCGTTTGGCATCCGGTCTGAAGTGCTTACGGGCGCTTCTACGCCGGAAGAGCGTGCTACGGTTATGGCGGGTCTTGCTGCTCATGAAGTCGACATCGTACTCACCACGCCTGAATACCTGGCGTTCCATGCGGCCGATTTTGCTGTTACCGGGTCTATCGATTTTGCGGTAATCGACGAAGCTCATCATGTGGGAACCTCGAAGGCGGGGTTCCGCCCCTTCTATGCTCGCTTGGGCGAATCTATTGCAGCATTGGGGTCTCCTCAGGTGCTTGCAGCTACCGCAACGGCAAACAGCGAAGTGGAACAGTGCATTTGCGAAGCATTCCGTATATCGCCCGAATGCGTGGTGGTAGATAAACACGAGCGCACCAACCTCGCAGTGGTCGATCAGCGCAATATGAAGAAGCGTGAGCGCTATTTGGTTAACCTGGTAGCGCAGGGCGAAAAAACCCTGATCTACGTTAATTCACGCATGGAAACCATTGCGCTAACCCGAAGCCTTCGCAAGCAGGAACCCCATATCGCCTCGCTGATCGGCTTTTATAACGCTGGTCTTTCTCGCTCCGAGCGCGAGCGTGTTGAATCGTTGTTCCGTGAAGGTGGCTTGCAGGTGCTGGTTGCAACTTCTGCCTTTGGCGAAGGGGTTGACATCCCAGGCGTTCGTCATGTGGTGCTGTACCATCTGCCTTTTAGCGAGGTTGAGTTCAATCAGATGGCGGGTCGTGCGGGTCGCGATGGCCAGCCGGCGCAGATCCATTTGTTGTTCGGTAGGGGCGATGCGCAGCTCAACGCTGGCATCTTGGATGATGCTGCTCCCACCCATGACGGAATGGCGCAAATATATCGAGGGCTTCGCACCCTTCAGCGCAAACATGGGCAAGGCTTTTTTACCCTCGACGCGGAGGGCGCGGCGAAGAGCTCTTCCCGTTTATTGGGTGCCGTTATTACCGCTACGCAAGTAGAGTGTGGCATTTCGGTGTTCGAGGAATTGGGGCTTATCAAAACTCAAGGTTGCGCAGGGGTTTCGGGTAAAGAACGAAGCATCAATGTCGTAGACTATAAGGGTAAGGTCGAACTGGACGATAGCGTGCGTTATCGCGAAGGCATGGACGAGCGCGAATCGTTCGCGACCTTCAAGGATTGGGTGCTTTCCATCTCTGCGGAAGAACTGCAGAGTCGCATAAGGCGCCCTTTGCTTCCCACTACGAACTCCCAGGAGGAACGATAGCCATGTCAGATGCCAACGAACTTCATCCGGTTGGATTAGTGGCTTCGACTGTTGATCCAACCATCAAATCAGCCACTTCGGCGCCAGTTGGCTCCGACCCGAAGGAGCGCTTCAAGGCGCTTGAGGGCTTGGCTTCCACCTATTTGAACAAAGACGAATTGGCTTTGCTTGAAAAGGCCTTCCGCTTTGCCGAGGAAATGCATGCTGGTCAAAAACGTAAATCGGGCGAAGCATTCGTAATCCATCCCGTGGAGGTTGCCATTATCTTGGCCGACCTTCACATGGACGTGGAAACGCTTATTGCCGCCCTGCTGCACGACACGGTGGAAGATACGGTTGCCACCAAGCAGCAGGTGGCCGATATGTTCGGCGATTCGGTTGCCGAATTGGTTGATGGCGTAACCAAGATCACCAAGATCGAGGTGGAAACGCTTTCCGACGAGCAGGCTGAAACGTTCCGCAAGATGCTCGTTGCCATGAGCAAGGACATCCGCGTCATCGTTATCAAGCTCGCCGACCGCTTGCATAATATGCGCACGCTTTCGGCCCTTCGCGAAGACAGGCGTATTTTCAAGGCGCGCGAAACGCTGGAAATCTATGCCCCCATTGCACATCGTTTGGGCATCAGCTCCATCAAATGGGAATTGGAAGACTTGGCGTTCTTCTATTTGGAGCCCGCTAAGTTCAAGCAGGTGTCCCGCATGGTTGCCGAAACGCGTCGTGAACGCGAGGAGTATTTGGAAAAGGTTATTTCCATTCTTCACGGCGAAATGGACAAGATCGGCGTGGGGTCTCAGATCATGGGGCGCCCAAAGCACCTATATTCCATCTATCAAAAGATGTCGAAGAAGGGCAAAGGCTTTTCCGAGATCTATGACCTTATTGCTGTGCGCATCATCACCACTTCGGTGAAAGACTGCTATTCGGCGCTGGGCGCGGTTCACAGTTTGTGGCACCCGATGCCCGGGCGCTTCAAAGACTACATTGCCATGCCGAAGTTCAACATGTATCAGAGCTTGCACACTACGGTTATCGGTCCGGCTGGTAGACCCCTCGAAGTGCAGATTCGCACCGAGGAAATGCACCGCATGAGCGAATACGGTGTTGCCGCGCACTGGCGTTACAAGGAAAAGGGCGGCAAGGGTGCCGAATCGGCCTTCGATAAGCAGATTGCCTGGCTGCGCGAAATGGTTGACTGGCAGGACGAAACCAAAGACTCGCGCGAATTCCTGAAGTCGCTCAAGACCGACCTCGACCCGAAAGAAGTGTATGTCTTTACGCCTAAGGGCAAGGCCATGAGCTTGCGCTTTGGTTCAACCCCGGTCGATTTCGCTTTCGCCATTCATACAGAAGTGGGCTACCACTGCGTTGGCGCAAAGGTCAACGGCTCCATTGTGCCGCTTTCCTATAAGCTGCAGATGGGCGACCGTGTGGAGATCCTCACCCAGAAAAGCGCTACGCCTTCCCGCGACTGGCTGAACATCGTGAAGACGCCTTCGGCTCGTTCGAAAATCCGTTCCTTCTTTGCCAAGATCAGTCGCTCCGATGACTTGCAAGAAGGCCGCGACATCCTTATGCGTGAAATGCGCAAGCATGGCTTTGGCATTTCAAGCGCTCAGAGCATGCGCGCAATGCGCGAAGTCGCTGAAGCTATGGGCTACAAAGACGCCGACGATATGTTGGTGAACATCGGCACTGGCAAAGAAGCGCCGATGCATGTGGCCAACCGCATGTTGAAGCTGTTGGTAGACAACGGCACCGAAGACGCTTCGAAGCCCCTTATGGGAGCATCGGCTTCGTCTACGGGCAAGATGCCGCCTATGCTTACGAGCGTTAAGCGTCCGAAGAAGCATGAAACCCATTCCTCGAACGGTGTGGTGGTTCGTGGCATCGACGATGTCCTGGTACGTCTTTCCCGTTGCTGTAATCCCGTTCCCGGCGACAAGATCGTGGGCTTTGTTACCCGTGGCCGCGGCGTTTCGGTCCATCGCGACGATTGCCCCAATGCTGCTGCGCTCAAACAGCATCCCGAGCGCATCATCGAAGTGTTCTGGGAAGAAGATGGCCCCTCGGGCGACACTTCGTTCAATGTGCAGATTTTCGTTGAGGCACTTGATCGCTTGAATCTTCTCATGGACGTTGCCTCGGTGCTGTCCGAACACGGTGCCAACGTTCTTTCCGTTAATACGAATACGCATCGCGACGGTATGGTTGAAATGCGTTTCTTGTTCCAGGTTTCCGATACGGCGGTTATCGATCGCATCCTTTCGAAGCTTCGCGCGGTGGATGGCGTGTTTGATGCCCATCGTATGATGCCTGGCACAGCATCTTCCAAGTAACTGTTTTTAGAAAGGTTTTGGCAATGAAGCTTTCAGTAAAAAGAGACGGACGTACGTTCCGCGTAACGGGCGCCGCCGTTGATATCAAATATCTGGTGCTGGGCCCCATTGAAAACAATACCTACATCATTTCCGATGATGCAGCTACCTTCGTGGTAGATCCGTCCGACAACGCTTCTGCCATCGTTAAGGCATTGGGCGGCAAAAAGCTCGACGCCATCGTGGTAACGCACCATCATGCCGACCATACCAGCGCCCTTGCCGATTTGAAGGCTATGACGAACGCTCCTGTGTATGCTTCGGCAATTGATGCTCCCGTTATCGAGAATCAGCCAGCAGGGGAGTTTCCTCCCACCAAGTCATGCAAGGTTGACCATCTTTTGAAGGATGGAGATAAGTTGCGTTTGGGCAACATGGTATGGCGCGTTATCGCCACGCCAGGCCATACGCCGGGCGGAATCTGCCTGTTCCTTGAATCAGATTCGGGCAAGTATCTTGATGGCGCTAATGTTCTTATTGCAGGCGATACGTTGTTCTGCGCCTCTATCGGTCGAACCGATTTCCCAGGCGGTAATGCTAAGCAGATGCGCTCATCGTTGCGCAAGCTTTCGCAGCTGCCTGATGAAACGCTGGTTCTGACGGGTCATAACTCTTTGACAACAATTGGCGATGAGCAGAGGCGCGTGTTTGCCTACTACTGTTAAACTTGCGCTGCGCTTTGAAAGCGCATACGCATAGAGCGGACGGGACTGCTGCGGCAATCCGCGGCATTGGACCTTGGAGGGGTCATGGCCGGAATCGGTAAAAAAAGGAAAAAGAAGAAGTTCGATTATTACGATGCATTTGAGGCTCAGGCGGCTTTATGCGTTAAAGAAGCGAAGCTGTTAAAGGAAATCGTGCATGATTTCGAGTCGGCAGCAGGGTTTGAAAAGGAACTGCCTCGCGCTCATGCTATCGAACGTGAAGCCGACGGCGTGTGCCATAGCGTATTCGAAGCGTTGCTTCCCGATTTCGTGACGCCGCTCGACCGTGAAGACATCATTGCCATGACGGAAAGCCTTGACGAGATCATCGATATGACCGAAGAGGTTATCCAGAACTTCTATATGTTCGATATTCACTTCATGCATGAAGATGCCAAGAAATTCTCTAAGCTCATCGTTCGTGCCTGTGAAGCGTTAAGCGAAGCTATGGTCGACTTCCGCAACTGCAAGAAGGCATCTGAGAAGCTTAATTCCTTGCTGGTTCGCGTGAACGATATCGAAGACGAAGCCGATGCGCTGTTCCTGAACATCATTCGCGAACTGTACGTCAAGGAACGCGACAATCCGTTGCGCGTTTCCGTATGGACGCGCTTGTTCGAGGCAATGGAAGATTGCGTCGACCAGTGTGAAGCGGTTGCCAACAAGATGAGCATGATCATGGTGAAGTACGCCTAGCGCCAACTCAAGGCTTATGAGCATTTAGGCAAAGCCCTTCGGTTCGCAGATGAATCGAAGGGCTTTGTTCATTTTGGGCGCGGCGTTTGTTTGGTTTGGAGCTTTGCCCAATTGCTGAATCGTCCCGCCTTATTCTTCCGGATCGTAGTGGTGGTCCGGAGTCTGCTTTCAATGTTTCGTTCGGAGCGAATTGAGTGCTTTAGCGGGTGCCGACCGCCGTTTCCCGAGCATGCGTGCCGTTTTGTTTCCTGTTTGCTTCTAATCTTTTGTAACAGGGTTTCCCGCTAGGTGCTTTTGGTAATATGTAAGAGTTATCCCATACGAGGAAAGAAGACGATGGCACTTATAGTTTCAAAGTTTGGCGGCACTTCGGTTGCCTCCCCAGAACGAATCAAAAATGTGGCAAAGCGTCTTATTGCCATGAAGCAGGAAGGCAACGACGTTGTTGCCGTAGTTTCCGCAATGGGCAAAACCACCGATGAACTGGTGGGTCTTGCCGCTGCATTGAACGATCATCCTTCCAAACGCGAAATGGATATGTTGCTCTCCACGGGCGAGCAGGTAAGCATGTCGCTTTTGGCCATGGCTATTCAGGCACTGGGCTACAATTCAATCAGCTTCACCGGATGGCAGGCCGGCATTACTACCGACGATGTCTTCTCAAGCGCGAAAATCGAAGACATCAATGCTGACCGAATTCGCGGTGCTCTTGATACGGGCGCAATTGTGGTTGTTGCCGGCTTCCAGGGCATTTCAACCGAAGGCGATATCACTACGCTTGGCCGCGGCGGTTCTGACACCACGGCAGTTGCCCTTGCCTGTGGCATTGGTGCCGATGTGTGCGAGATTTATTCCGACGTAGAAGGCATTTACACGGCCGACCCCCGCGTTTGCCCTCGTGCCAAGAAGCTTAACCGTATCTCATACGACGATATGCTTGAGCTTTCCAGCGGCGGTGCTGGTGTTCTGCAGTCGCGCGCTGTGGAATTCGCTCGTAAATACCATGTTGTAATCCATTCCCGCTCTGCTTTCTCTGATGCAGAGGGAACGCTTATCGAGGAGGTTGTTCCTTCCATGGAACAGGCAGTAATTTCCGGCATTGCACACGATACGTCCGAAATGAAGATCACGCTGCGTGGCCTTCCCGATGAAGTTGGTATGGCAGCCCAGCTGTTCTCTATCCTTGCGGGCAACAATGTTTCGGTTGATATGATCATCCAGAACACCACAAACGATGGTAAGGCGAACATTTCCTTCACCTTCCCTGGCTCCCAGAAGGAACAGGCTCTGGAAGCAGTTGATACCCTGGTTAAGAAGTTTGGCGCTACCGCTCTGATGGACGAAAACATCGCCAAGGTTTCCCTGGTGGGTACGGGCATGAAGTCTGCTCCTGGTGTTGCCGCTAAGGCATTTGGCGCGCTGGCTGAAAACCACATCAACATTCTGATGATCTCTACCAGCCCCATTCGTATCTCCATCGTGGTTGAAGGCAGCCAGGTAGATGCAGCAGTGCGTTGCCTGCATACTGCATTTGGTTTGGACTCCGATACCATCTTCGAGGAAACCCAGCTTTCTCCCGAGGAAATCGCCGCAAAGATGGCAAAGGGCCGATAGCCCGGTAGGGGCAGGTCCCATTTTCCCACCTAGCAATAGGGCACAGAGGCAAGGCCTCGCTTGCGCGTTTTGCTGCAAGCGAGGCCTTTTTTCTTGGGTGGGAAAATGGGACCTGTCCCTATATTCCCGCTAAAAGCAACGAGCCCCATCCGTTTGGATGGGGCTCGTTTAGTTTGCGGCTAAGTGTTTGTTTACTTGTCATCCTTGTTGGAGATAAGGAGCAGGATGCCGCCAATGATGTTGACGAAGATCAGAGTGCATACACCAAAGGCGGTGGTGTTGGGTTTGGTGCCCTTGTAGATGCCCCAGCTGTGCACGGTCATGGGAATTGTCCATGCCAGCGGAATAACCGCCCAGCAAATGGCGATACAGCTCAGAATGCACAAAATGAAGTTGATCAAACGGAGGGTTTCATCCTGCTTGGTCATGGGGTAGGTTGCTGCCTGAGCGGGAATGGGCTGAGGCTGAACAGGTACTGCAGGCTGCTGATATACAGGCTGCTGAGGCTGCTGGCTAGGTGCGGGCGGTGGAACGGGAGCGCTTGCCGTTTGCTGCTGAGGCTGAGCGGCGGGGGCTGCGTCAGCCTGCTTCAGGGCATTGCCACACTGAACGCAGAACTGTGCTCCGTCAACATTTTCTTTACCGCATTGAGGGCAGAACATTATAGATCCTCTCGCTTAGGGATAATAGTTTTTGGACAAATACATTGTAATGTATAAATTCGCTATAACCTTATTATCAGCGGTTTTTTTGCCAAAAGGGAAGATGAAAGCCCCGATTCGCATGAGGCTCGCCGCCATTTTGATTGCTTGCCTTCCTCGAACGGGACCGCAATCCGCTCCCCGCAACCCGTTCAAGGCAACATTTTGCGCCAAATGTTAAGTTTATGCAGTGCAACTATAGGTGAGTAGTATCATGGTTCCCCAAGTACACGATGCAAAGGAGCTTCAATGACTTGGACGAAGGAAATCCCCGCAAATCCGGTTGTTGCTGTAGCGGGCGCCACGGGCGCTGTCGGCAACGAATTCCTCGAGGTTCTTCATGATCTCGATTTTCCCGCAAGTGAGATTCGTGCACTTGCCTCAAAGCGTTCTGCGGGTAAGAAGCTTCCTTTTAAGGGCTGCGGCCAGGTTCCTGCAGGTGAACTTACTGTTCAGGAAATGACTCCCGAATCTTTCCAGGGCGTTGACATCGCGCTGTTCAGCGCAGGTGCAGGCGTTTCCAAGGAAATGCGTCAGGCTGTCGTAGACGCCGGTGCTGTAATGATCGACAATTCCAGCGCTTTCCGCATGGACGAAGACGTGCCGCTGGTTGTCCCCGAGGTTAACCCCCAGGACGTAGCTTGGCATAACGGCGTTATCGCCAACCCCAACTGCTCCACCATTCAGATGGTTGCAGCCTTGAAGCCGCTCTATGATATTTCTCCCATCAAGCGCGTGGTTGTTTCCACCTACCAGGCTGCATCGGGCGCAGGTGCTAAGGCGATGCAGGAGCTGTATGCACAGACTCAGCAGTTCTTGAACGGCGAAGAGCTTACCGTCGATGCTTTTGCTCACCAGATCGCCTTCAACTGCATTCCCCATATCGACAAGTTCCTGGAAGACGATTCCACCAAGGAAGAGTGGAAGATGGTCGTCGAAACCAAGAAAATCATGGGCGATGACGGTATCCAGGTTGCTGCAACTTGCGTTCGCGTCCCTGTTCTTCGTTGCCATGGCGAATCCATCAACGTTGAGTTTGAGGGTCCGGTAACGGTGGAAGAGGCTCGTGCTGCACTCGAGGCTGCTCCGGGCATTACCGTAATGGACGATCCTGCTAACAGCGTATATCCCATGCCTGGTCTTCTTGCTGGCACCAACGGTGCGTTCGTTGGCCGTTTGCGCAAGGATCCTTCCGTTGAAAACGGTTTGGCATTCTGGAACGTTGCCGACCAGATTCGCAAGGGCGCGGCACTCAATGCCGTCCAGATTGCTCAGCTGCTGCTTCCGTAACGCTGATTATCTGCATATATGTGTAGACGGGCGGGAGAATGAAAACTCCCGCCCGTCTTATTTTGGGATCCTTGCAACGTAGGGTATCCTTGTAAAGATTGTTCAGCCTCGCCCATGGCGGGGATTTTTTATGTATGGCGTCCGGTGCTTTTTCTGCATATGCGGCGCTGAAGAATGGAAATGTGATTTATGACTGCAAACGCAACGCAGGAAAAGCAAGATATGACTCAAGAAGCTGAATGCACGAGCTTTGATGCTCTTGGGCTTAACCGAGAGATTATGGGAGCGGTAGAAGAACTAGGCTACACGGCTCCAACGCCCGTTCAGGCGGGGGCAATTCCCCAAGTGCTTGAAGGCCGTGACGTGCTTGCTGCTGCACAAACGGGTACGGGCAAAACGGCAGCATTCCTTTTGCCAACTATGAACAACCTGGCTCATGGCGAAAAGCGCCGTGTTCGCGGCCGTAGCTTGGGGTGCGGTCCGTACCTTCTGGTGGTTACGCCCACCCGCGAGCTTGCGCAGCAGATCGAATCGGTCTGTCGTACCGTCGCCAAGCATACGGGTCATTCTTCGGTCACGGTTGTGGGTGGCTTGGGATATGGTCCTCAGCGCAACGCCCTGAAGCAAGGCTGCGATATCCTTATCGCCACTCCCGGCCGCTTGATCGACTTGATGGAACAGGGAGCTTGTTCGCTTGACCAGGTTCAAGTTCTTGTTCTTGACGAAGCAGACCGCATGCTCGATATGGGCTTTTTGCCTGCCATTCGCACCATTGTGGCTGCAACTCCCGAACAGCGTCAGACGCTGTTGTTCTCTGCGACTCTCGACGAGAGCAAGGTTGGCTCCATCACCGATTTGGTGAAAACGCCCGCTCGTATCGAGGTTGCGCCGGTTACTTCTACGGCAGACACTGTAGAGCAGTACGCACTTCCTGTTTCCTTGGAGGCGAAGAATGCGCTATTGGCTCAAGTGCTGAAAAAGGCAGGATCCGAGCGCGTAATCGTTTTCACGCGCACCAAGCATCGCGCCGATGCTTGCCGTCGTCGTTTGGTAAAGGCGAACATCACCTGTGCGGTTATCCATGGTGACCGAACCCAGAACCAACGTGAGCGTGCTCTGCGTTCGTTCAGCGCCGGCGAAGTGGATGTTCTGGTTGCAACCGATGTACTGGCTCGCGGAATCGACATCGCCGATGTTAACTACGTCGTCAACTTCGACGTGCCTGAAGATCCCGTCGACTACATCCATCGTATTGGCCGTACTGGCCGCGGTGGCGATGTTGGCTGGTCGCTCACGTTCGTTACCGAGCAGGACTTCGATGAGTTCAACGACATTGAGGCCTTGATGGGCAAAACGGTGGATCTCTACGACACTGAAGGCCTTGAACTGGGTGAAAACCCTGTATTCATTGATCCTGATCGAGTTCCCGCTTCGAAGGTGCCTGGTAAAAAGGCCAAGAAGAAGCGTCGCAAGGCTCGTGAAAAGAAGGCGGCATCGAGGCAGACGCAGGCAAGCAGCGAAGCAAGCCAGGATAGGTCTGAGGAAGCTTTCGGGGGCAACGAAAGGCCTTTTCGCTCCTCTTCGGCTAGTCGCGGTCGTAACGGTAAGCGCAATCAGGGTGCTGGCCGTAGCCAGGACAAGAAGCAGCAGGCGAAGCCTTCGCGCAAGAATGCCGTTCGCTCTTCCGATCGAAAGCGTTCGAATGGCGGCAATGGCAAGCGCCGCAATTCCGAGCGGAGCACCGAAGAAGTGCCAGCAGCGTTTAGGCCCGGCGTGCGTTCTTCTGGTGTTCGCCAAACGTCTAAGCCCGGAAAGCGTAAGCGTTCCCAGGGAGCGAAAAACCACCGCGGAAGGCGCAACAACCAATAATGCCGCTTATCCCATTTCGGGAAGTGGGCATGGATGCGCATGCGGGCGCGTGCCCTTCTCAGGCGATGCCGTTATGGCGGAAAAGCCATTGAAAGCAACTGGTATGAGCGGATAACAAAGCCCCCTGATTCGTAATGAATCAGGGGGCTTTCGCGTTCTAAGAAGACGAATCTAGAAGAGATTTATCTTCGTCTGCTTTCTGATTTTGCCGCTAGTCAAGCTTACCCGTAAACAGGAATTTAATGCGCTGCCACAGGCTGGGCTTCTTCGGCACCAGTTGGATAGCTGCCTTGTCTGCTGCTTCTTCGACTTTCTTTTCCAGGGAAGGAGAAAGCTCGATGGGTGTGGCGTCGACCTTTTGGGCATTTACCCTGGCGGCCTTGGTGGCGGGTCCTGCAACACCGGGCTCGATTTCCTCGAGGCCGCGAGGAATGTTGATTTCAGCTTGCTCTGCGGCCTTTTCGGCGGCCACTCGCTGAGCCTCGGCTTCTTGTTGCGCCTTTTTCAGGGCAGCAAGTTCTGCTTCTGCCTCAGCTCTTGCCTTTGCCTCTGCCTCGGCCTTCGCTTTCAGTGCGGCTGCTTCGGCTTCTTCCTGGGCCTTCTTCAAGGCGGCAAGCTCAGCCTCTGCCTCAGCCTTCGCCTTTGCCTCTGCCTCGGCCTTCGCTTTCAGCTCCGCAGCTTCTGCTGCAGCTTTTCTGCATGCCTCCTCAGCGGCTTCCTTTGCTTCGGCTTCCTCGCGGGCTTTGCGCTCCTCTTCCTCGGCTGCCTTCATGCGCTCGATTCGAGCGAGCTCTGCTTTGCGTGCCTCTTCTTCTTCGCGCAGTTCGCTGGCGCGGCGGTAATCATCGCGTGCCTTCTGGATAAGGTAAGCCTGAGAATCAAACGATTCGGTGCTGCCATCGGCGTTTTCGCTGCAGAAGAATTCGAGCGGGGTGTATTCCAGGTCGTTCTTCAGCATGCGCAGTTTGGCGGTGTCGGAAAGCGAGATATCCAGATACTCGTTAACGCGTTCCTTCAACTCGGGATCGTAGATGGGCCAAGCGATTTCTACGCGCTTTTCCATGTTGCGCGTCATCAGGTCGGCGCTGGAAAGGTAGAGCTCGCGATTGTCGCGCGGACCGAATCCGTAGATGCGGCTATGCTCCAGCAGGCGACCGACTATGGAAACAACTTCAACGTTTTCGGTGTAGCCCTCAACGCCGGGAACCAGACACGATATGCCGCGTACGAACAGCGTGGTTTTAACGCCAGCCTGAGAGGCTTCGGCGATCTTGTCGATGATGTCCTTGTCGGTGATGGAATTGGTTTTGAACGACAGGCCATTGGGCTTGCCGCTTTTAGCAAGCGCGATCTGCTCATCGATCTTATGAAGGATCATCGGCTTGATCTGCAGCGGAGCAACCGAAAGCTTCTGGTATCCGTCGGAAGCGTTTTCCAGGCTCATGTTGCGGAAGAACTCTGCAGCATCCTTGCCGATTCCTTCATCGGTGGTGATGAAACTGAAGTCGGTGTAGAGCCTCGAGGTTTTCTCGTTGTAGTTGCCCGTGCCCAGCTGGGTAATGTATTGGATGCCGTTTTCGGTGTGGCGTGCAATGGTGCAGATCTTCGAGTGAACCTTGAAGTCGTGGAAACCGTAGATGACGTTGGCGCCAGCCTGCTCAAAGCGCTGTGACCATTCGATGTTGTTGGACTCGTCGAAGCGGGCGCGCAGCTCGAACAGCGCGGTAACTTCTTTACCGTTTTCTGCTGCAGTTACCAAGGCTTCTGCCAGATGGGACTGGCTGGCAAGGCGGTACAGCGTGATCTTGATCGAGAACACCGAAGGGTCGTTTGCCGCTTCGCGGAGCAGGTTGATGAATGGATCCATGCTTTCATAGGGATACATAAGCAGAGCATCGCGCTCGGCTACCTGTTCCATGATGGGTCGCTTCTTGTCGAAGCATGCTGGCCATTGCGGCGTGAACGGTTCGTTGGTGATGTCGCGAGCAAGCTCGGAATCGATCATGCCGGAAAGACCCCAGGCGTAGCTCATGTCGAGCGGGACGCTGGTGACATAGCTCTGGCAGGGCTTCAGGTCCAGACGCTTCAGAAGGAACTTTTCCGTAGCGGAGGAAAGGGGTGTATCGGTTTCCAGGCGAACAGGAGCCAGACGTGCGCGCTTCTTCAGCATGCGCTTCATGTGCTCACGATAGTCGTAATCCAAATCTTCTTCGGTGCCATCGTTCGGATCGATGTCGGCGTTGCGCGTTACGCAGATAACGCTTGCGCGCTTGGTGGTGTACATAGAGAACACTTCATCGACAATGGTTTTGATGGCGTTTTCCAGAAGGATGTACTGAGTGCCTTCGCCGGGCAGCTTAATTACGCGCTTTGCCTGATGGGGCAGCGGAATAAGGCCGAACGTAGCATCGTCGGCGCCAATGTTCTTGCCCTTTTTCTTGCCCTTGCTTTCAGCTGATTTGGGCTTTTCGCCCGCCTCTTCGTCGCTTACCAGGCGCGCAAGAACGTACAGTGCGCCATTTTCCAGGTGAGGGAAGGGGTGACGCGAATTGATGATCTGCGGCGAAAGGTAGGGAACAACGCGTTCTTTCAGGTGCTTACGAAGGTACTCGGCCTGTTCGGACGAAAGGTCTTCGGGCTGAAGCTGACGAATGCCGCATTCGGCCAGTTGTCCCATGATCTTGTTGTAGATGCGTTCTTCTTCTGGGTACAGCTCATGGCAGCGCTCGTAGATTGCCTGGAGTTGTTCGTTGGGCGTCATCTGCGTTTTGTTGTCGCGCAGGTCTTTGTTTACCAAAGAAAGATCGGTAAGGCTGCCAACGCGTACCATGAAGAACTCCTGCAAGTTGCTGCAGAAGATGGACACGAAGGTGAGGCGTTCGAGCAAGGGAACGTTATGATCTTCGCCTTGATCGAGTACGCGCTTGTTGAATTCGAGCCAAGAAAGCTCGCGGTTTTGCATATAGGGCAGAACGTGATGGCTCTTATGCTTGGGATGTGTTTCCGTGGTAGCAGATACACCAACACTGGAATTCTGTTTTGCTTCCATGATTTCCCCTCTATTCTTTTCCCCAGGTTAATGGCTCATGCGCCAGTATTCTCTAGGAATTATTGTAATCGTTAATAGTGGTTTTTCGCAGGTAATATGCCCTTTTATCGCGCAACGAATCGCAATATCTTGTGGTTTTCCTCCGCGATGATGGCGTTTTTAGGCGAAACTGACGGGTTTTACTAGAACACGTTCAGCCAAATAGCCCTCGCGCACACCATATTTGCAGATGTCTAAACGCTCGCCACCGCACAGCTTGAAGGCTTCGCGGATGATGACGCAGCCGGGAATAAGCGTATGGATGCGGTCGGGAAGAGTGCGCAAAGCCTCATGGGCAAAGGCGTTGGGGTCTTCTGCGTAGCGGTTCAAGATGGCATCGATGTGTTCGGGCAACAAGTAATTGAAGCGGTTGCCGTTGTTGCACAGATCGCCATAGAGCTTTGCGGCAGATCGGATGGAGCCGCCAATGCCGTAAAGCTGGGTGCAGTGGTATACGTCCGTTTCTTCCTTTTCTGCAAGTTCGCGGAATGCCTGCGCTATGGCATTGACTTCCTTCTGAGTGGGCATCAGCCCAGCAACGTAGTTTGCGAAGGACGAAAGCGAACCCTGCGGAATACTGGTTTTTGCAAGATCGAAGCCACCTTTGATGCTGGTGAGCTCGGTGGAACCGCCGCCGATATCGACCATGGTGCCCGCTTCGAGGTCTTGGTCGAGCTTTGCACCCAAATAGCCAAGATGTGCCTCTTCTTCGTTGGAGAGGATGCAGATGCGCTGCCCAATGCCTTCTTCGATTGCGGCCGTTGCCTTGTGCGAATTGGAGCAGTTTCGCAGTACGGCAGTCGCGAAAATGTCAATGCGATCGCAATTGAAGTGCGAAGCGCGGCGTAGGTGCGCATTGATGGTTTTAATGGCGCGCTTTACGCCTTCTTCGGTCATTGCGCCCTCTTCGACATGCGAGGCGAGGCCCGCCATCACCTTGTAGTTCAACAGGGTGTCGATATCCTTCTTCCGCAGGGGCTCATGCGCAGCGCAACACACCTCGTAAATGCAGAGTCGGATGGTGTTAGAACCTAAATCGATGATGCCATAGCGGGACATTTCATAGCTCCTTGTTGTTAAATCTGGTGTTTTCAAACACATCATTTGATTTAACTATATTCGCGCATCGGGAAGTGGGGTAGCATCGCTTATAACGTGTTATTTAACATTTTTCTGTCATTTGCCAGGTGCGTTGCGTGCCGTGCGGGCATGCAACGGCGCAGTGGGGGCTGGCGCGGCATGGAGTAGAGGGGAGTTACGCGATGCTTGATACGGTTCGTTTGGGTTCTCAGAAGGTATCCAAAAAGGAATATAAAGTTCGCTTCAAAGAATTGATCAATAAGTTGGTCGTGCTTCAGCAGGAAGCGAAGCGCCAGGAACTTGGCGTGGTAGTGCTGTTCGAGGGATGGAAAGGTGCCGGGAAGGGCAGTCGAATCTCCGATTTGCTGTATCACCTGGATGCGCGTGACACTTCCGTGTACGTTACGGAAGATTTCGAAGGCGAAGAAGCCGAAAACGTATTGAACGAAGAGTTCGGCGCCACGGGCTATTTCCCTGTTATGCAGCAGTTTTGGAAGGCGCTCGGTCAGCGCGGAAGTATGACGTTCTACGACCGCGGCTGGTATTCGGTTGCAGCGCAGCATGTGATCAATATGCTCCCAAAGAAGGGGAAGCTTTCCAAGAAAGAACGCGCTGCGGTTGAGGCTCATACGGCGCGCATGCTTCCCTCCATCGAAGACTTCGAAACGCAGTTGCGCAATGATGGCTACCTGGTAATCAAATTCTTCTTGCACATATCTGAGCAAACCCAGCGCGAGCGTTTGGTGGGCTTGTACAGCGATCCTGCCACCAAGTGGCGTGTGACGCAGAGCGACCTTGAGCAGCTCGAGCACTACAGCCAGTCTTACCGCGTTTACGACGAGATGCTGAAGCGCTCCAACTTCAAGGCCGCTCCTTGGATCCTTCTTGATGCCTCTGATCATCGCAGGGTAAATCTGAGCGTTGCCCAGACGCTGGTAACCGCCCTGGAACGTGAGCTCTCCAGGCCGAAGAACAGTGCTGCCTTGGAGGCGGAAGCAAAAGCGAAGGAGAACTCCGCTGCTGCTGTTGCCGGTTCGGTAGCGGGAGACGAACGCGAGCGCACCGATGAGGAGAATCAGCTTCTGCGCTTGCAGGCAGAGCACGAGGCTGCGGCGATGAGCGCCCATGCGCCCACGATGACGCGCTTCATTCCCAGCGCACATATACCTTCGCTCGACGAGGTGGATCATTCGCTTGCGCTTACGCATGACGAATACAAACTTCAGTTGAAAGCCGAACAAGAGCGCCTACGTCGCATCGAATTGGAAATGTACATTAGGCGTGTACCCATGATGATCATGTATGAAGGCTGGGATGCAGCCGGAAAGGGTGGCAGCATCAAGCGTGTTGCGCAGGCATTGGATGCGCGTTCCTACACCATTTTCCCCAGTCCGGCACCCACGAAGCCTGAACTGCTGCATCCTCATCTGTGGCGCTATTGGACGCGCTTGCCGAAGGCGGGCCACGTAGGTATTTACGACCGCAGTTGGTACGGCCGTGTGCTGGTTGAGCGCGTGGAGGGTTTTGCCAGCACCGACCAGTGGAGCCGTGCATACGAGGAAATCAACGAGTTTGAGCGCGACATGGTCGACTGGGGTGCCATTTTGCTTAAGTTCTGGGTGGACATTTCCCCCGAAACGCAGCTTCAGCGTTTTGAGGCACGTGAAAACAATCCTGCGAAAAGCTGGAAGATCACCGCAGAGGATTGGCGCAACCGCGACAAGTATCCCCAGTATCGTGCGGCGGTAGACGACATGTTCCGCCTCACCTCCACGCACAACGCACCTTGGATTATCTTGGAAAGCGATGATAAGTATTACGCTCGCGTGAAGGCGCTGCGTATCATCAACGAGGCCATTGAAAAACGTCTCGGGCTGTTTTAGCTTCGCCTCGAGTCGCGCTTGCTGCCGCGATTCCGCTTTGGCACTGGGTCGGCTTCGGCATTGTGCGGCGTTTTGGCAAAGTGGATGAGCTTGGTATGTTGCGAGCTGCTTCTTCGGGTTGGTCTTAGGCCCGCTCACTTGCTTTTCTTCGCCTGTTGGCAGAACGTATGAAATCCCTTCCTCAAATTTAGGTGGAGGGGATTTCTTTTTGTTACTATGGATTAGTTGCATCGTTGCGTTACATGCTGCGATGGCAGTTCGTTTCAGAACCAAATGTGTGAAGGTGGTTCATGCCAAAAGGCGCAAACAGACGCGGTCCATCGCAGGGGTCCCATGCTGCCCCGCAACGCCCCCAGGGCACTCTGCCCGCCGCGTATCGCTCCCAAGGGGCTACTGCCAACCAGGACATTTCCCAGTACAGCCGTGATTCCTATGGTTCAGCTGCGCGTGCAGGCCAAAGCAAAAAGGGCGGCATATGGCGCGTGGTGTTCATCGTTTCCATCGTAGTGTTTGTGGGTGCTTTAGCAGCTTTGGGCGCTATCGGTTATCAGTATTGGGCGCAGCAAAATGCTTACAACGGTCTGGAAGAATATGCAGAGGTGGACGATAACGCCAACCTTGCCCTTTCCGACCTGAAGGTTGATTGGGATGGTTTGCGTGCTATCAACCCCGATATCGTAGCGTGGGTATACGTGCCTGGTACGCCTATCAATTATCCCGTGGTTCAGGGGTCCGATAATCAGGAGTACCTGCATAAGGCCTTTGACGGATCTACTGGGTGGCTTGCTTCGGCGGGCACCATTTTCCTGGATGCCTCCAACGCCAGCGATTTGTCCGATCAGAACAATGCACTATACGGCCACCACATGAACGATGGTTCGATGTTTGCTTCTTTGGCCGATTTCGAAGATCAGGATACGTTCGATTCACATCGCGATATCTACGTGCTAACCCCACAGGGCAATTATCGCCTTAAGACGTTTGCTTTGGTAAAGACAACGGGCAGCGACGCTATCGTTCAGACGTCGTTTGCCAATGATGCAAGCTATCAGGCATACGTGCAGGACAAGCTTAACCGCAGCGTGGTAAGCCAGAAGGGGGACACGCTGACCGCTACCGATATCAAGCAGTCAGTGCTGTTTTCTACCTGCGAATATTCGCAAAACGACGGCCGTGCGGTGCTGTTTGCCGCTGTAGTGGAAACCACGGCAGCAAATGACCCTTACCTGAGCTCGAGCACCTCGGGGACAACCGGTCTTTCGTCAAGTCAGGACGCGGTCATGGATCGCAAATATGAGGAGGCTGCATAGATGAGCATGTCGGTGTTTCCCGGAGAGCGCCCCGACAGAATGGAAGAAGAGTGCGGTGTTTTCGGCATTTACGCACCTGGTGAAGATGTAGCGCGCATGACCTGCTTCGGTCTGCAGGCGCTGCAGCACCGTGGCCAGGAATCTGCCGGCATTGCCGTTGGCGATGGTGCCACCATTATGGCTTCCAAGGATCTGGGCTTGGTAACCCAGGCATTTACCGAAGGCGACCTTTCTGCGCTGAAGGGCGATTTGGCTATTGGCCATGTTCGCTACTCCACGAGTGGTGGCGTCGATTCATGGGAAGCGGCACAGCCTCATATCTCGGCAATCGATGAAGTGCTTATTGCGCTTGCCCACAACGGAACGTTGGTGAACACCAACTATCTGAAGGCGAAAATCATCGACTACGGTGTTCACCTGCGTGCAGGTACCGACTCGGAAGCGGCAGCGAAGATCATTGGCGAGGTAACCAAAACCACGAATTCCCTTCGTGCAGGCATTCGCATGGCCATGAAAATGATCAAGGGCGCTTACGCCATGCTGCTGGCAAGCCCCGACCATCTTTATGCCTTCCGTGACCCCAATGGCATTCGTCCTTTGGTTGTAGGCAAGTTGCCCAACAATCGTGGATGGGTTGTTTCCTCTGAAACCTGCGGCCTTGATATCGTGGGTGCGGAGCTTATGCGTGAAGTTGCCCCTGGTGAGATTATCCGCTTCGGCAAAGATGGCATGATCTCCGAGATGGGTGTTGAGCCCAAGAAGCGCGCTAGCTGCATTTTCGAATACGTGTATTTCGCTCGTCCTGACTCTGTGATGGACGGCCAGAGCGTATACGTTGCCCGCCGCCAGATGGGTCGCATCCTTGCGCGCGAGGCTCCGATCGATGCCGACCTTGTTGTGGGCGTTCCCGATTCTGGTTTGCCTTCTGCTATGGGCTACGCTTTGGAGAGCGGCATCCCTTATTGCAACGGCATCGTTAAAAACCGCTATGTCGGTCGTACTTTCATTCAGCCTACCGACGAGATGCGCCAGCTTGGCATTCGCTTGAAGCTGAATCCGCTTCCGTCTGTGATTTCG
Organism: uncultured Eggerthella sp.; assembly: GCA_900553605.1. GTDB lineage: Bacteria > Actinomycetota > Coriobacteriia > Coriobacteriales > Eggerthellaceae > Anaerotardibacter. The sequence continues at coordinate 35,715 of USDX01000005.1, forward strand.
GGTCAGCGCTTGGTGGTTATCGACGACTCTATCGTTCGTGGCAACACCTCCAAGAAGCTGGTTGATATGCTGCGAAGCGCAGGTGCCAAGGAAGTCCATCTGCGTATTGTCTCGCCTGAAACCCGTTGGCCTTGCTTCTATGGCATTGATACCGACACGCAGGATCAGCTTATCGCGGCAAACATGACCAATCAGGAAATGTGCGATTTCATCGGCTGCGATTCGCTTGCGTTTATTTCGGTCGAGGGCCTTCACGAGGCAGTTCAATGCGAACATCCCGGTTTCTGCGATGCTTGCTTTACCGGCGAATACCCTGTGGATATTCCTGATACCATGAAGGCCAAGAGCTTTCTTCCCGAGGGGAAGGCAGTGCTCGATTAGCGGCCAGCCCGAAGGCATGCCATAGTGCCTCGAATTATGGCAATACGTTGTTTGTAAGCCCCCGAACAGGGGATTTGAGTTCCAGGAGATGCTATGACTGATCGCATTAAGGTCAACGCGATGGATAACGATGAAACTAAGTGGCCCAGCTGGACGGCTCAGGGTGCTACCACCTATGCCGAAGCGGGAGTAGATACGGCGGAAGGCGCCCGTGCGGTAGACGCCATCAAGGATGCGGTTCATCGCACCTACCGCGATGAGGTTCGCGGCGATATCGGCGGTTTCGGCGGCTTGTTCTCCATCAACGTGGCGAAGAACATGGCAGATCCGATTTTGGTTTCCGGTACCGACGGCGTTGGCACCAAGATCCAGCTGGCTAAGCTCGCTGGCAAGCATGACACCGTGGGTATCGACCTGGTTGCCATGTGCGTGAATGACATCCTCGCAACAGGCGCCGAACCCCTGTTCTTCCTTGACTACATCGCCATCGGAAAGCTTAAGAGCGAAGCAGTTGCCGAAATCGTTTCCGGCATTGCCGATGGTTGCCAGATGTCGGGCGCTGCCCTCATCGGTGGCGAAATGGCCGAGCACCCTGGTGTCATGGATCCCAATGAGTATGACCTTTCAGGTTTCTGCGTAGGCGTGGTAGATCGCCCCGAAATGCTCGATCCTGCCAAGGTTCAGGAAGGCGATGTGCTTATCGGTCTGGCTTCCTCCGGCATCCACTCCAACGGCTATTCTTTGGTTCGCAAGGTGGTTACCGACGGCAAGACACTCTATGAGCTGCGTATGCCTCAGGAGTCTTTGGGTGGTCAGAGTGTGCTCGACGCGCTGCTTGAGCCCACTCGCATCTACGTGAAGCCTGTTCGTTCCGTTCTGCGCCAGCTTCCTGGTGCCGTTCGCTCCTTGGCTCACATTACGGGTGGCGGCATTACCGAGAACCTGGATCGTGCGCTTCCCGAAAACATGGACGCAGAGCTCCATGTGGGAACGTGGAGCATGCCTCCGGTTATCCCGTTCGTGTGCCGTGCAGCTCATCTCGATGAGCACGAAGCTCTGAAGACCTTCAATATGGGCTTGGGTATGGTGCTCGTTGTAGATCCTTCCAAGGTTGACCAGGTTATGGACATCCTGGAAGCCGAGGGCGAAACGCCTACCGTTGTCGGTCGCATCATTCCTGGTTCGGGCGAGGTTGCCTATGTTGACCAGGAAAAGCTCTTTGCCGACAATCCGTCTGCTGAAGAGTAGGTAAGTATCATGCGCGATTGGTTCAAACGGCCAATCGCGCTTTATGTTGATGCTGGTCGATGTGCGTCGAAGGATACTCTTTCAACTTCGGGCATCGATTAGCTTGTTCATTGCGGCAGCGAGAGATAAAGGCGCCTTTTAGGCACCTTGCCTAGCAACGAAAGGAAGGGCATGACTGCTCAAGTGCAAGAACCGTTGAACATCGGCGTTTTGATCAGCGGTAGCGGCTCTAACCTCCAATCGCTTATCGACCATATCGAAGAAGGCACGCTCAGTGCGAAAATCAGCTTGGTTGTTTCTTCTCGCCCTGATGCCTATGGCATCGAGCGTGCCAAAAAGGCAGGCATTCCCGTCTTGGTGATGAATCGCGAGGCATATGCTGACACTTCGGCGGCTAACCAGCGTATCGCTGACGCCTTGAAGGAAGCTGGTGCCGAATATGTGGTTATGGCCGGTTACATGCGTATGGTTACCGCGGAAATCCTCGACGCTTTTCCCGATAGGGTAGTAAACCTTCATCCTGCGCTCCTTCCTTCTTTCAAGGGCGCGCACGCCATTGAGGATGCATACAATTTCGGCGTGAAGGTAACCGGCGTTACCGTCCATTTCGCTAATGCCGATTACGATAAGGGCCCCATTATCGCTCAGCAGCCTGTTGAGGTTCGTGAAGGTGAACCCATCGAGGCTCTTGAGGAGCGTATTCATTCGGCTGAGCATGAGCTGTATCCTCATGTAATTCAGCTTCTTGCCGAAGGACGGGTAAGCGTTTGCCCTGAAACGCGTAAGGTACGTATTTCAAACTAACTAACTAACAGCACCGCCCGCTGGGCGGGCATTTTCACTTTCGAAGGTTTGCGTTTGGCTGGCGCTGTTATGCTGAACGTAACGAATATCAATAGCCAGGCAATTCGGAAAGGCGGTACCAGGTGGCAGATCCTAAGGTAAAGCGTGTTCTTATGTCGGTAACGGACAAGACGGGCGTGGTGGAATTCGCTCGTGCTCTGTCCGAAGAGTTCGGTGCGCAGATCATCTCTACGGGTGGCACGGCTCGCGTCATTGCGGAGGCGGGCATTCCCGTTACCCCCATCGATGAAGTAACCCAATTCCCGGAGATGATGGATGGTCGTGTGAAGACGCTTCACCCGGCAGTTCATGGTGGTCTTCTTGCTAAGCGCGATAACCCCGAGCATATGGCTCAGGCTGCTGAGCACGGCATCGAGATGATCGACATGGTGGTCGTGAACCTCTATGCATTCGAGAAAACGGTAGAGTCCGGAGCCGATTTCGGTACCTGCATTGAAAACATCGACATCGGTGGCCCTTCTATGCTGCGTTCTGCTGCTAAGAATTTTGCAAGTGTTGCCGTTGTCACCGATCCTGCAAGCTACGGAAACATTCTTGCTGAAATGCGCGCAAACGATGGCGCAACCACGCTTGCAACGCGTACCCAGCTTGCTCTTCGTGTGTTCCAGACCACCAATGCTTACGACGGCGCTATCGCTGCATGGCTTGGCAACCAGCTGGGTGAGGCAGACGAGCAGTTCCCCGAGGCGCTTTCTGTTGACCTTGTTAAGCAGCAGGGTCTTCGCTATGGCGAGAACCCGCACCAGAGCGCTGCGTTCTATCGCGTTCCCGAGTTTGCTACGCCGCATTCTCTGGTTAACGCCAAGCAGCTCAACGGTAAGGAACTCTCTTACAACAACATTCTCGATACCGACGCATGTTGGACGCTCGCTCGCGAGTTTGACGAGCCTGCCGTTGTGATCTTGAAGCATCAGAATCCCTGCGGTTCTGCAACCGCCGCTGATGTTGCCACGGCTTACGACAAGGCATTTGCTTGCGACCCGAAGAGCGCTTTTGGTGGTATCATCGCCGTCAATGCAGAGGTTACCCTCGAATTGGTTGAGCATATCAATGAGAACAAACAGTTTGTAGAGGTTCTCATTGCTCCTTCATATGAGCCAGCTGCTCTTGAGCTGCTTCAGCAGAAGAAGAACCTGCGCGTTCTGGAGACTGGTGGGGTAGATGCTCCTGCTGCAATTGAATTCCGTTCTGTAGATGGTGGCATGCTTGCTCAGCAGGTAGACCGCGTGGATGAGGATCCTGCGGAGTTCACGGTGCCTACCAAGAAGAAGCCTACCGAAGACGAATTGCATGAAATGCTCTTTGCTTGGAAGGTTTGCAAGGGCGTTAAGTCTAATGCGATTCTGGTTTCGAAGGATCATGCTGGTATTGGCATGGGCCCTGGTCAGCCTAACCGTGTTGACTCCGCGAAGCTCGCTTGCGAACGTGCGCATGAGGCGTGCGAACGCATGGGCGTTCCTGCAGAAGGCTTGGTGTGCGCATCCGATGCGTTCTTCCCGTTCCGTGATAACGTTGATACGTTGGCGGATTATGGCGTCAAGGCCATTATCCAGCCTGGCGGTTCCATCCGTGATGAAGAGGTTATCGAGGCTTGCGATGAGCACGGCATTGCCATGGTGTTCACCGGTCATCGTCACTTCCGTCACTAACTAGGTTGTGCCGTTCTGCCGAACGGCACAAGACGCACGAAACGCGATGACGCTGCGCGAGCCCCTGACGGCACAGCTGTCGGTCCAAGCGGGCTGGACGTGCGAAGCACGCCTGGCAATCCTGCTCAGCAAAGCTGCGCAGGATGCACCCGCTCGGGTGCATAGTTTGGAACCGAACATGCCACTGGCATGTTCGCCCCGCCATCTGCACTCGTCAGGGGCTCGCTCGCTGTTTCGTCCGAGAATGCGAGCTTTGATATTTTCGCTCGTTGACTCATTGCGTCAACGAGCGAATCCCTAAACGCCCTTCGGGGCGTTTCTTTTGTTTGCGGCAAGAGCATTTGAGCCGCCTTGCCCGTTCGTTTTATGACGGTTAGGGCATCGGGTTTTGGTGTCTGATATACTCAAAAACTATCTTCCTACTGACACACAGAAAAAAGGTCCTCCCAGCAGTGAAGTTCAATATTCGAAATCTTATGGGCGGCTTGGTCATCATCGTCGTGCTGGCCTTCGTCTTCCTCCGTGGCGATCAGATCAATGAACTGGCAGCCACTATGGCGCAGGGTGCTATGATCCCCCTGGTCATCGCTATTCTTACGCAGCTTTGCAAGTATATTTCTCAGAGTTTTGCGTACAGCTTTTCTTTTCAAGCCGTGAACGAAACCATGCATCCAAAACATACGTTGCCTTTGGTATTTGGTACGTTCTTCCTTAACACGGTGGTTCCTTCGCTGAACCTTGCTGGTACCACCTTGGTGGTCGACGACGCTCGAAGGCGTGGCATCGAACCAGGCAAGGCAACTTCTGCAGCATTGCTTATGCAGATTACGGTAGATTCCGCTTTTGCCACCATTATGATTATCGGCTTTTCCATCCTTGCGCTAACCGTAGGACTATCTCCTATCTGGTTGCTGTTCGGTTTGGTGGTGATCGTTTTGGTGGGAGCCATGATTTCTGTCATGGTTTTGGGTCATAAGAATCCCGACCTGGTTGTTCGGATCCTTATTCCCATTGCTCGTTTCATCAACAAGGTCTTGGTTCGTTTCCACAAAGACCCGATGGCTCCTTGGGTGGAAAAAACGGTGAAGTCGTTTTCCAGTGCGGCGAAGCTCATCGTGCAGAATCCTAAAACCACATTGAAGGCATGGGGTTGCTCTCTTATTGCGAGCTGTTGCGAGCTTTCTGCGTTTTGCTTGGTTGGCTATGCGTTTGGTGTTGCTGTTCCCGAGTCGCTGGTGTGCGGCTATGTGGTTGCAACCTTGTTTGCCATGGTCTCGTTTACGCCGCAGGGTGTTGGTGTTGTTGAGGCGGCGGTCACTGTTGCCTTCACTGCTTTTGGTGCTTCGGCAACCGCCGGCATGGCAATTGGTTTGGTCTATCGCGGCATCGTGTTCTGGATGCCCTTCCTTATTGGTGCAATTCTTATCCAGACCACGAAAACCTTCCGGCCTAAAAAAGAAAAGAAGGAAAAGCTTCCCGATAACAACTTCAACCGTCAGCGCGTTCGTGCGGAGTTGGGGCGTGAAGCCGCCGAGCACAAGGCCCAACGTGATGCTCTTCGCCCCAGCGCCGTAAGGGAAAGCAACGACAACGAAGATTTGCAGTCGGGCAAGGGGGAGCAAGCTTCTTCGCCCGATGAGCCTGAACTTGAAGAAGCGTAATGTAAGCCGTCATCTATGAATTGAGAGGAAATCCATGCCCAGCTTTATCGAGCATCTTTCGCATACTACCCGTAGCTACCGTAGGTTCCGCAGCATCTACCGTGTGCCTGAAGGTCACATGAAGAAGTGGGTCGACAACACGCGTTACACCGCTAGTGCCAAGAACTTGCAGCCTTTGCGCTATCGCATTGTTTCCGATCGGGAAATGTGCGCGAAGGTGTACGACACGCTTGCATGGGCTGGCTACCTTACCGATTGGGAGGGTCCTGAAGAAAAGGAACGCCCAACTGGCTACATTGTAATGGCAGTTGACACCAAGGTCTCTTCAGTTCAGGCTGCCCAGATCGACATGGGCATCTGCGCGCAAACCATCATGCTTGCTTCCACGGAAGAGGGTTTTGGCGGTTGCATGATCATGTCCTTCAAGAAGCAAGAGCTCAAAGAAATCCTGGAGATGCCTGAAAACCTTGAGCCAGTGCTGGTGCTTGCTTTGGGTAAGCCGTGCGAAGAAGTACGCATCGTTGATATGGAAAATGACGATGTGAAGTACTATCGCGATGAAAACCAGGTGCACTACGTACCTAAGCGTTCGCTTGATAGCATCATGTTCTAGCTATGAAGAAATCAGAGGCACTTAACACCCTTGGTCTTACGCAGGGCGCATCGGAAGAAGACATCAAGAAAGCGCATCGAAAGCTGATCATTGAGAACCATCCCGACAAGTTTGGGCAGGATGAGCAGGCGCGAGCTAAGGCTGAAGAAAAAACGAAACTCATCAACGAGGCGCGCGATGTGCTTCTGAACCATTCATGGGATCCTGAGTACAGCACCTCGGGAACTCCTTATGGGGCGCCGTTTTCCTATAACCCCTCTACGGGTCGTCCTCAGAATGGCCAAGGCAACCCATTTGAGGGCTGGCCGTTTGCGGAAACGTTTGTATGGACCACTTGGGATGAAAACGGAAACAAAACCACGTACACCAGCACAGGGGGCAATCCCTTTCAAGGGAATCCGTTCGATGCGAACCCGTTTTCGTGGGCCGATCCATTCGACATGGGTGGTGTGCATGCGGGCAGTTCTGGTTCCAACGGGGCAGGGGGACGTTCCTACCAAGACAGCCAGCGAGGTGGCAATCCGTTTGCTGGTTCGTCGAATCCTTTTAAGGGAACAGTGTTCGATTTCAGTTCATTCTTTTCGAATGCCCCCACGACAGAGGAGCTGCTCCAAGAAGCAAAAGCCGATTTGCGGCTGGATATTGAGCTTATTGCCGCGAAACTTGTTATTTTGGCGCTGTCATTTTTGCTGAGCGCCCCAGCAACAGGCTTGTATCTGTACACCATCATCTCCATTGGCCAGGGTATTTGGAAGCGTCTGAATTTCCTTTCCCTTGTCCTGCTCGTGCCTTTCGTTATGTTGGCTCTGATATTCACGCCAGGGGGAGACGCAACCATCGGAATAATTGCTCTGATTCTGTTTGCTTGTGCGGTGGGCTTCGATATATCGAATGTGTATCGTCATGTGAAAACGATCCTTACCCTAAAGAGGAGCTAGGGTCAAGTTAAAGGTCGGTTAAGATCACGCGAGGCTTGCTTTGGCGGGCCTCGTTCTGTAAATAGGGGTGCTATAATCTGAAAACTTAGCAGAAGGTATTGATGAAGGAGAGCGTATGCCACGTCCTATGACCATGGCAGAGAAGATCCTTGCAGCCCATGCAGGGCTCGAGGAAGTGGTTCCCGGCCAATTGATCGAGTGCAACCTTGACCTCGTTCTTTCCAACGACGTTACCGCACCCATCGCCATTAAGGAATTCAAGAAGATCGGTGTAGAAAAGGTTTTCGACCCTACCAAGATCGCTTTGGTTCCCGACCACTATGTACCCAACAAGGACATTAAGAGCGCCGAACAAGCCAAGATGACGCGCGATTTTGCCCGTGAGCAGGGTATTACCCATTACTACGAAGTGGGTTGCATGGGTGTAGAGCACGCACTCCTACCCGAGCAGGGTGTTGTAGGCGCTGGCGACCTTATCATTGGTGCCGATAGCCACACCTGCACCTATGGTGCGTTGGGCGCATTTTCCACTGGCGTTGGTTCTACCGATGCTGCTGTGGGCTACGCTACCGGCAAGGCATGGTTCAAGGTTCCCGAAAGCTTGCTGTTCAACGTTGAAGGCGAGCTTCGCCCTGGTGTTACCGGCAAGGACATCATCCTTCATATTATTGGCATGATCGGCGTAGATGGCGCGCTGTACCAGGCAATGGAATTCCGCGGAAGCGCTATTGAGGGCCTTACCATGGACGAGCGCCTTTCCATTTCCAACATGGCAATCGAGGCAGGCGGCAAAGCTGGCCTTATCCCTGTTGACGCTGTTACTCGCAAGTACATGGATGGCCGCACTGAGCGCCCGTATACCGAGTACCACTCTGACCCCGATGCGGTATACGCAAAGGTGTACAACATCGACGCGCAGGATATCGTTCCCACGGTTGCTTTCCCGCACCTGCCCTCCAACACGCGTCCCGCATCTGAGGCTCGCGATATCGTTATCCAGCAGTCCGTTATCGGCTCTTGCACTAACGGCCGCATCGAAGATATGCGTCAGGCTGCCGCTGTGCTCAAGGGTCATAAAGTTCATCGTGATGTTCGTTGCATCATCATCCCTGCAACGCAGCAGGTGTACCGTCAGTGCATCAAGGAAGGCCTGATGGATATTTTCCTGGATGCCAACTGCGCAGTTTCCACCCCCACATGCGGCCCTTGCCTGGGTGGCTACATGGGTATTCTTGCCGCTGGCGAGCGTTCTATCGCGACCACCAACCGCAACTTCGTAGGCCGCATGGGCGATCCTACCAGCGAGGTGTACCTCTCTTCGCCGGCAGTTGCTGCTGCCAGCGCCGTGTTGGGTCATATCGGTCTTCCTGAAGATCTTGATTAATTAGGAGAAGCGTAATGCAATTCAAGGGAACAGTTCATCGCTACGGTCGCGATATCGATACCGACGTTATCATCCCGGCTCGCTACCTCACTACTTCTGAGCCTTCCGAACTTGCCAAGCACTGCTTGGAGGATTTGGATGTCGAGTTCGTCAACAACGTAAAGCCCGGTGACATCATTGTTGCCGAAGAAAACTTCGGTTGCGGCTCTTCGCGCGAGCATGCGCCCATCGCCATCAAGGCTGCGGGTGTTGATGCTGTTATCGCCAAGAGCTTTGCTCGCATCTTCTATCGCAACTCTATCAACACGGGGCTTGCTATTCTTGAATGCCCCGAAGCGGTAGATGCCATTAAGAATGGTGATGTGGTGAGCGTTGATACCGAAACCGGCACCATCACCGACGAAACCACGGGTGAAAGCTTTACGGCTCAGCCTTTCCCGCCTTTCATTGCTGACATTATCGAGCAAGGCGGCTTGCTGAACCGCACGCGCCATGTGCTGGGGCTTGCCTAAGCGTTCGTTTCGAACGTAATTTCTTGAAACGCCTTTCGGGGCGTTTCTTTCTTTGCGGTAATATCGTTTGCGAACTGTTTTTCGCTGAAAGAGGATTTCACTATGACCAAGACGTACAAGATCTGCACGTTGCCCGGCGACGGCATCGGCCCCGAGATCATGGCCGAGGGCGTTAAAGTGCTGAAGGCATTGGGTGAAAAGTATGACGTCGATTTCGCTTGCGAAGACGCTTTGATCGGCGGTTGCGCTATCGATGCTACGGGCGAAGCGCTTCCTCAGGCAACGCTTGATGCTGCCAATGCATCGGATGCGGTACTGCTTGCTGCAGTAGGAGGTCCGAAGTGGGACACCACCGATCCTTCGAAGCCTCGTCCCGAACAGGGTTTGCTCGGCATTCGTAAGGCGCTGGGTCTGTACACCAATCTGCGCCCCGTTCAGATTTTCAACGCATTGGCCGAGGCCTCTACGCTGAAGCCTGAGGTTATCGATGGCGTAGATATGATGATCGTTCGTGAGCTTACTGGTGGCCTGTACTTTGGCAAGCGCGAGCGTTTCTATGATGAAGAAGGTGCTGGCACCGACGGCAAGCCCGGCCAGCGCGCATACGATACGCTTGAGTATCGCGAATATGAGATTGAGCGTATTGCCCGTCAGGCATTTGAAGCTGCCCGTAAGCGCGGTAAGAAAGTTACCAGTGTCGACAAGGCAAACGTTTTGGAGACCAGCCGTATGTGGCGCGAAATCGTTCATCGTATTGGTGCGGAAGAGTATCCCGATGTTCAGCTCGAAGATTTGCTGGTGGACAACACGGCAATGCAGCTTATCAGCCGTCCCGCTGATTTCGATGTAGTGGTTACCGAAAACATGTTTGGTGATATTTTGTCCGACGAGGCTGCTCAGATCACTGGTTCGCTGGGCATGCTTGCAAGCGCTTCTTTGGGCGATGGCGTTGCTTTGTATGAGCCGAGCCATGGCAGTGCGCCCGATATCGCGGGCCAGGGCATCGCGAATCCCTTGGCTCAGATCATGTCGGTTGGCATGATGCTGCGTTACAGCTTTGATATGGGCCAAGCAGCAGATGACATCCAGCGCGCTATCACCGAAGTGCTTGACGAGGGTTGGCGCACGGGCGACCTGAAGGACGCTTCCACTCCTGCCGATAAGGTTGTTGGCACCGTTGCTATGGGCGATCTGATCGTTCAGCACCTGTAAGCCTAGACGCGTTTTTGCGGCCTCTGTCTTCCATGGCAGAGGCCGTTTTTTGTCTGTGGGAAAATGGGGACAGGTTCCAGATTCCCGCTTTTCATGGGAATCTGGTACCTGTCCCTATTTTCCCACCTGTGTTCCTTTTTTGTGTGCTAAAGCAGCGCTATAATAGTGCGGTTACAGGCACAGGAGTGCCTAAGTTGAGTTTTGAAAGAGAGCAGCACAGAGCATATGGCAGTGAAAGCACCTGAGGGAACCTTCGATCTTCTTCCTGATGATGTGCGGTTTTGGGATCATTTCCGCCAAACCGCATTCGAGATTTTCGGTCGTTGCGGCTATCAGCCCATTGAAACCCCGCTGTTTGAGCAGACGGATCTGTTCGTGCGCGGTATTGGTCAGTCCACCGATGTTGTTTCTAAAGAAATGTTCACTGTTGTTTCCGGTGGCAACATGGAAAAGCTTCTTGCTGGCGAATCACTGAAGGCAAAAAGCCGCCTTTCCCTTCGCCCGGAGGGAACGGCGGGTACTGTTCGTGCTGTGGTGCAGCACGACATGGTTCCGCAGGGCGGTGCTCCCGCAAAGCTCATGTATGCTGGGCCGATGTTCCGTGCCGAGCGCCCTCAGAAGGGCCGCTTGCGTCAGTTCCGCCAGGTGGGCGTTGAGTGCCTGGGTGCCGATGAGCCAACGGTGGATGCCGAAGCAATCATCATGTTGATGCGTTTCTACGAAGCCATCGGTATTCCCGCTTCGGAAACTCGCCTGCTCTTGAACTCTATGGGTTGCGAGAAGTGCCGTCCGGCTTACCGTGAAATGGTACGCGAGCACATCCACCAGCATTCGGAGGAGCTGTGCGAAGAGTGCAACCATCGTGCCGACCTGAACCCACTTCGTGCATTCGATTGCAAAAACGAGCATTGCCATGAGGTGATGGAGGGCGCTCCCAAGATCACCGATCACCTGTGTGACGATTGCCGTGCCCATTACGAGGCAGTAAAGGGCTATTTGGATGCTGCGGGTATTGCGTATGTCGAGGATTCCCGTCTGGTTCGTGGCTTGGATTATTACACGCGCACGGTGTTTGAGATCCAGGTTGATACGGGCATGGGCAGCCAGAACGCCATCGGTGGCGGTGGTCGCTACGACAAGCTCGCTAAAGAGGTTGGCGGTCGCGATACTCCGGGCTTGGGCTTTGCGCTGGGCTATGAGCGTTGCGTGCTGGCGTTGGAGGCGCTCGGTGCTAAAGCGTCGAGCGAAGTTGCGCCTGCTGCATTTATCGCTTGTGTTGACGATTCTACCCGTGCAACCGCTTTCAACTTGGCGCAGGAGCTTCGTGCTCAGGGGCTTTATATCGAAGTGGATCATCAGAAGCGCAGCCTGAAGAGCCAGTTCAAATTGGCCGACAAGCTTTCTGCTCGCAAGGTTATCGTGCTCGGTCCCGATGAGGTTGCCGAAGGCGTTGCCAAGATTCGCGATATGGAAACCCACGAAGAGCAGGCAGTAAAGCTCGATGCCGTTGCAAAGGCCTTGGCGTAGGGAATAGACATTTCGCCTGAATTTAATTACCGCACCGAGTTGCGCATGTGCGCTTCCCTGGTGAAGAGATACGTAGTAAACAGTAGCTGCTTTGCAAAGCAGCTGGTAGCGATAGGAAAGAGGAGCAAGCACTACCATGACCGATTATCTGAACGAATACTGCATGCACTCCCACACGTGTGGGCAGCTGCGCCGCAGCGACGTTGACGCAGAGGTTACCCTGACCGGTTGGGTATGGCACAACCGCGACCATGGCGGTCTTATCTTCGTTGACCTGCGCGATCGCGAGGGTTACACCCAGGTTGTCGTTGACCCTGATTGCGTAAGCGAAGAGGACTTCCACGTAGCTGAGCATCTGGGCCGCGAATATGCCCTGGAAGTTACCGGTAAGGTACGCGCCCGTTTGGACGAGGCTGTCAACCCGAATATGGCAACTGGCGAAATCGAGGTTTTGGCAAGCTCCGTCAAGGTGCTGAACACCTCCGTTACTCCTCCGTTCTCTATTGAAGACGGCATCGAAACCGACGAAACTACCCGTATGAAGTGGCGCTATCTCGACCTCCGTCGTCCCGAGATGTATGCAAACCTGAAGCTTCGTCATGTTGTTGCTCAGGCGATGCGCTCGGCTCTTAACAAGCGTGGTTTCCTTGAGGTTGAGACTCCTATCTTGGCAAACTCCACCCCTGAAGGCGCACGTGACTACATCGTTCCTTCCCGTCCCAACCCTGGCAAGTTCTATGCATTGCCCCAGAGTCCTCAGCAGTTCAAGCAGATGCTGATGGTAGGTGGCATTGAGCGCTATTACCAGATTGCACGTTGCTTCCGCGATGAGGACCTTCGTGCTGATCGTCAGCCTGAGTTCACCCAGGTTGATATCGAGATGTCTTTCGTTAAGGAAAACGACGTAATCGACATGATGGAAGGCGTTTTCCAGGAAGTTCTGGAAGCGGCTGGCGTAGAGCATGAGTTCCCGCTGCAGCGCATGCCCTGGAAAGAGGCAATGGATCGTTTCGGTTGCGACCGTCCCGACATTCGCTTCGGTATGGAGCTCGTTGAGCTTACCGATATCGTTCGCGGTTGCGGTTTTGGCGTATTCTCCAAGGCGGTAGAAGCCGGCAACATCGTTAAGGCTATCAACTGCAAGGGCGCTGGCGACTGGAGCCGTGGCGAGATCGAGAAGCTGGGCAACATCGCTTCCGAAAATGGCGCGAAGGGTATGGCTTGGATTGCTTACACCACCGACGGCAAGGAAAAGAGCCCCATCATCAAGTTCTTGGGTGATGAAGTTCATGCCAAGATCAAGGAAGCTATGAACGTAGAAGCGGGCGACCTGGTTCTGTTTGCTGCGGATACCTTCGATATCGCAAACGCTGTTCTTTCTGCTCTGCGTTTGCACATGGCTGATGCGTTGGACATCCCTCGTCCCGGTCATAAGCTGCTTTGGGTTGTCGATTTCCCGATGTTCAAGTTCGACGAGGAAACCAACAAGTATGCGGCAGAGCATCATCCCTTCACGATGATTCCTGAGGCTGACTGGGATAAGATCGAAACCGATCCTCTGGCTTGCGGCAGCTACAGCTACGATATCGTTATGGACGGCTTCGAAGCTGGCGGCGGCTCTATCCGTATTCATAACGCCGAGCTGCAGAAGCGCGTTCTTGCTCGTTGCGGCGTAGACGAAGAGGATATGGAAGTGAAGTTCGGTCACCTTATCCACGCTCTTGAGCTCGGTGCGCCCCCTCATGGCGGCATTGCTATCGGCCTTGATCGTCTGGTTATGCTCTTGGCTGGCAAGCAGTCCATTCGCGACGTCATCGCCTTCCCGAAGACGAGCTCCGCTTCCGACCCCATGACGGGTGCTCCGAATGCGGTTACCACAAAGCAGCTGAAGGAAGTAGCCCTCAGGACGCTTTAAGTGGGAACAGAGGGACAGGTACCGTTTTCCCGCTTTGTCCCAATCGTGGGATGTCAAAGATTTCCTTTGACGTAGAGTGGGCATGTTCCTTTCTCGCTTTAGCAAGTACAGCTATATGCCCGTTGGTTTATTGGCGAACCAACGGGCATTTTATTGTTGGCGTATTCCTAAAAATGGTCTGTCGCTATTTGGTTGTGTGGGGTAGGATTGCCCTTGGTTCTTTGTTCGGTGGAAAGGAATTGCGATGGGGAACAAGAAGTATTTCTTCTTTGATTACGATGGCACGCTGGCAGTGCCGCGCACCCGTTCAATTCCTCAAAGCGCCCTCGAAGCTCTTGATGAATTGCGAGCGCAGGGGCATTTCATCGCTTTGGCTACGGGGCGATTGCAGGTAAATGCGGTCGATTACATCGATTCAGCCGGTATTACCAACATTGTTGCCGATGGAGGTTATTCGGTTACATTGAATGGCGAGCTGAAGTGGATGGAGGGACTTCCGCTTGCTCCAGTGAAGAAATGCCTGCATATCCTAGAGGATCAGGGCATCCCTTGGGCGGTTAGCACTACCAATGAGTTGGTTCGCTATTCTCCACGGGAAGACTTTGCCGAGATAGCAGGGGATTACTATGTTCCCACTGAGTACGACCCCAATCTGCGCATCGATGATTTGAACTGCATTTATAAAGCGTATATACCTTGTTCGATCAAGGACGAGGATATGGTGTTTGCCACGGGAGCTCTCGACGAGGTTCCCCATGTGCGTTATGACTCCGACACCATTTTTATTGAGCCGATGGATAAACAACGGGGCATTAAGCGAATGATGAATTTGCTTAATGCGCCTTACGAAGATGTCGTGGTGTTCGGTGACGGCTTCAACGACGTTTCCATGTTTATTCCCGAGTGGACCTCGATTGCCATGGGAAACGCTCGGCAGGTTTTGAAAGAGCGAGCAAATTTCGTTACTACGAACTGCGATGATGATGGAATCATGAATGCTTGCAAGCACTATGGATGGATTCGAGGTTAGCATGGGGCGCTTTAAAAATGCATGGCAGCATTTCTGCACCATCTCACATCATAAGGTTTTGGTTTGCCAGCATTGCTTCAAGGTCGGTTTATATCGCCAGGGCATCATGCATGATTTGTCCAAGTACTCTCTGACGGAGTTCAGGGTAGGCGTTAATTATTATCAGGGCGATAGGAGTCCTAATACGGCCGAGCGTTCTGATTTGGGCTACTCTACGGCTTGGTTGCACCATAAGGGACGCAATCGCCATCATTATGAGTATTGGATCGACATGAAGGGCAATCGCGACGCAACGCTTGAAGGCAAACCCATGCCTACGCGCTATGTGGTGGAGATGTTCTGCGACCGTATGGCAGCTAGCAAGGTGTACCAAGGCAGTGCCTATACCGATGCAAGCTCATTAGAATACTTGAGGCTTGAGCAGAGCGCCAAGGGCGAGCTGCTGATGCATCCCGACACAAAGGCGCTTCTAGAGCGCATGCTTACTTGGCTTGCGGAAGATGGCGAGGAGATTGCCCTTCGTCGTGTTCGCAATGAGATAGTAAAGCCGCGTCACCGCGAGCCAAATACCCCAAAGTTTTAGTGGGAATATAGGGACAGGTCCTATATTCCCGCCTCATGAGAAGAGCCTCGCTTGCGACATATCGCGCAAGCGAGGCTCTTCCTTTGTGTGCCATATCTAAGTGGAAAATGGGACCTGCCCCTACATTCCCGCTATTCTGTTTCTTCGGGCTTTTTCTTGGGCTGGCGGACGTTAACTTTCAGGCTTGCCAGGCTTACGCGCGAATGTGCCGGAATGGACTCAGTAACAAAAGCGCCGCCTGCTATGACAGTGTCTTCGCCGACGATGGTCTCTCCGCCCAGGACACTAGCATTTGAGTAAATAGTCACATTGTCTTCGATGGTGGGGTGGCGCTTCACGCCGGCAAGCTTTTGCCCCGCGCGAGTGGAAAGAGCGCCAAGCGTTACGCCTTGGTAGATCTTCACATGGTTGCCGATAACGGTGGTTTCGCCGATAACGACACCCGTTGCATGGTCGATAAAGAAGTATTCGCCGATGGTTGCGCCGGCATTGATGTCAACACCAGTGCCGCTATGGGCGTATTCAGTCATGATGCGGGGGATAAGCGGCACGTTCTGCGTGTACAGTTCGTGGGCGATGCGGTATACGAAGATGGCAAAGAAGCCCGGATAGGAAAAGATAATCTCTTCCTTGCTTTGCGCGGCTGGGTCGCCATCGAAAGCGGCCTGAACATCGGTAAGCAGCACGCGCTGGATTTCGGGCAGCTTCTCGAAGAAATTCTTACAGATCTCGTCTACGCGAGTCTCAACTTCCTCTTCGCTGATGTCTTCGGCTCCCTTGAACAGCAGCGCTTCTTTCAGCTGACGGCGCAGGGAATCTTCGATACGGATCAGCGTTTCGCCGATGAAGTATTCGGGGTTGGTGCCGGTGGGAGTTTCATCACCGAAATAGCGAGGGAACATCACGCGGCGCAGATCCTTGATGATGTTGATGATGGCTCTCTTGTTGGGAAAGTGCTTGTCGGGGTCGGTGAAGAAGATCTCGGTGGCGCTGTAGTTTTTGGCGATACCAGCAACGATTGAGTCGAGGTTTTCGTTGAACATGCGGTCCTCTTTCGGTTGATGATGCGCTTAAGGTTGATGAGCGCGTTTTTGTTTTTCCTATCGTAGCGTGAAGCGATGCGTACTCCAATACACGAACCGTTAATTCCGACCATTTTTGTAGGTTTTTGGCAGGGAAGCGTTGACCGGGCATGATTGCTGGCTTGCTGTATCTGTGTAGCCAGGGAAGTTGGTGGAAGGGGTTGGGAGCGGGAATTGCCCGCAAGGCTGCATCTGCGTAACTGGGGAAGATGGGGCGTTTCGGGCATTAGCAGAGCGGGCGTCCGCCAGATCGAGGGTCCAAGGCGAGAGCCAAATGCTGAGGCGAGCAGCTATTGGATAAAAGATATGTGGGGAAATAGTTAGATAAACTAAGTAATTTACAAAGTGCGCTACAGTTATTTCTTGCAGTTATTGGACAAAACATGCATTTATGAAGAGAACTTAGCGCACTGCATACAACAGCAGTGGTGCGCATAGAGCCGCGCGGGGTTTCTCGTGGCATTGAGGAGATCGAATTGATTCGCATCATCGTTGACTCGGGATCTGACCTGTTACCGGAGGTCGCCCATGAGCACAACATTCAGGTTTTGCCGCTTCTCGCCAATGTGGATGGGGTCGAGTATCGCGATGGGATCGATTTGAAGCGCGATGATTTTTATACGTTGCTCGAAGAAACGGGCGCGTTTCCTAAGACCTCCCAAGTGTCACCCCATGTGTTTGCCGAGGCATTCAGAGAAGCGCGCGATTCAGGTGATCAGGTTATCGCTATTACTCTTTCTTCGGCGTTGAGCGGTACCTATCAAAGCGCCAAACTTGCGCAAGCCATGGTGGGAGAAGAGGGCGTTTATGTCGTTGACTCCCTGTCTGCATCGTACGCCATCGCCATGATTGCGGAATATGCCAGCGCGCTGCGTGACGAAGGCTTGTCTGCAAAGCAGATCGTTGCCGAAATCGAACGATTCAAAGGTCGGGTGAAGCTGGTTGCCATGCTTGACACGTTGGAGTACCTGCAGCGCGGCGGGCGCTTGCCCAAAGCTGCCGCCCGCTTGGGTGAGGCTGCGAAGCTGAAGCCCGTTGTGGTGATTAGCGAAGAGGGCGAAGTGGGTCTTAGCACGGCTGTGCTTGGACGAAAACGTGCCCTCGATACGCTATTGAAGAAGGTTGCTAAATATTCGGTTGATGCTTCTTTCCCTGCTATTCCGATTTACTCCTTTGGCACAAAAACATGTGCAAAGATGGAGGATGAGATGGCAGGTGCTGGTATGAGTTTGTCTGACAGACATCAAATCGGGTTCGTGATCGGCTCCCATATTGGCCCAGGTGCTTACGGTGTTGTCTTCGTAGAGCAGGAGTAGCTCATGCTGAATTCCCCGCTTCTCGGTTAAAAGTTTACTATGGCTAATTTCTGACAGTATTCCGACTTCTTGCAGGTATCATGGGCATCGATAAAGAATGCCCTTTGCGCAATGCAAAAGGGCCGTATTGTAAGAATCGAGGGTCCATATGCGTTTTCTCGGCGAGGATATTACGGTATTGGCAGGACACGGCTTTGATGAAAAGGGGCCGTATCTTCTCATCAACGATATAAGCAAAGCGGCGCAGTATCGTTTTAGCGTGAGAGGCAGGGCGTTTACTTTGAAGCGACTGCCTGAACGGTATTGCGTTGGCAGGTTTGATTTGCTTACGCACCAGAAGAGCGTGTGTCCTTTGCAAGTAAAACTGTTGCCCTCGGAGAAAGACAGCATGTGTCCTGCTTGCAGGGAGGCGACAGGATTCAACCCATCTTTTTATTACGCTGAAACAATATCGCCGCAACAGCGCGCCTACAATGAAACGCCCCATTACGTTTACCTGGCCTATTTCTCTAAACAGCATATTAAAGCGGGTATCTCATCGGAAACGCGAGGCATAGAACGTTTGCTGGAGCAAGGAGCCCGTGCCGCCTGCGTTGTTGGGCGCTTTCCTAATGCGTATGAAGCTCGCGTTTTGGAGGCTGCATTATGTGCTCAGCAGCAGATACTGGAAACTATGCGTGCATCGGTGAAAGCGCGGTTGCTTGCGGAAGAGCCCTATAAAGCCGTGGAGGCTTGTGAGACGCTAGAAACTAGAGCGAGCGCCTTGGCTCAGATTGATGAGGTGGTCCGTGCGGGATTTTCGTTAAAGGAAGGCGCCCAGGATCTTTCGCACTATTATTTTGGAGGTCCGTCACCCGATGTTAGCGAATTGCAGTTGCCAAATGGCCATGAAACCGAATGCGCGGGAGAATGCCTTGGGATGGTCGGGGATAAGCTGGTTATGAGACAGGGTAGTTTTGGGTATGTGGCTTCCCTTAAAGAATGGGTTGCTCATGCGATCGATCTTTTTGAGGGAGAGGTTCACTTCGAATACGAGTCGGCACCGCAGCAGATCTCGTTGTTCTAACTTCGAGCGCCTTGGGCTCTACAAATGTTTTGGTTTTAAGCGCCGTTCCGGTTTGAACTGCCTCCCATTTCTCATGTCCAAGAATTGGGAGGCAGTTCAGTTCCGGGCGGCGTTTTCTATTTTCGTAGGGACGCTTCTCCAGAAACGAGGCTTTTGGATAGCTCGGCTAAACGCTTGGCCGAAAGATGCTTTCCTTCCTTAACCCACTGTCGATAGAGAGTTAGTGCTGTATTGCAGCTAAACATAAGAACAAGGGAGATCTCGGCAGCAGAAAGGCGCCCGAACTTTCGGGTGTTGATGCGCTGAAGCTCGGTTAGTCGGGCGATGAGCGTACTGCTGATGCTTTCTGAGCTGGTACCGCAAACCAAGCATTCGTAAACAGGATTCTGATTTCCTTCATCGCAGAGA
This sequence comes from uncultured Eggerthella sp., assembly GCA_900553605.1. GTDB lineage: Bacteria > Actinomycetota > Coriobacteriia > Coriobacteriales > Eggerthellaceae > Anaerotardibacter. Next base: position 55,104 of record USDX01000005.1, read on the forward strand.
TGGAGGATCAATTCAGCGACGAATTGCTCGTTGTTTTCAGGCAGATTCAGGCCTTCGGTTTTGTCGAGAAACGACCCCAGGAAAACATCGAGGTATTCCTGGGCAAGGTTTTCAAGTGCGGGGTAGTGACGGTAGAACGTTTTTTTGCCGATGCGCGCTTGGCGACATAGTTCAGCAACGGTAATGGATTCGAGCGCTTGTTTGCCGGCAAGCTCTTCAAAGGATCCGTGGATGGCCTCAAGGGTCTTTACAATGCGAAGGTCGGTGGCGTTGGCCATTCGTTTCTCCTTGTTGCTGTTGAATGTCTGTTTTATTCTTTGACTCATAGTACCCAATAACACTGCAGGATTGGATCATTGTGACGAATAACACAAGGGTATATTAAGCTATGTAAGTAGCATAACTCTACATAATCCCAGGTGAACATGGTGATACTAGGGTGTTGTCGATGTGAGTTTTGGCATAAAAAAGGCAGCTGTTTTGCTGCCCTCGATTCAATAATGGGTTAACCCGAAACGTTTACGTGGTTTATTTTCCGGAAGCTTTTTCCAGGGCTTCAGACAAAAGCGCTCCTACCTTTGCTCCGATTACGTCTAAGCCTGCTGCGCTTACGCATTCGCATTTGCCGATGCCGTATTCGCGGGCGAGCATTGCGATGTTTTGGTAGCCGCAGTCGGCCTCGTCGGGGAGCATGCCGCCGCGGGTGGTTACGTATACCAGCTTGTCGGCGTTGCATAAGCCAACGGGACCGTGCTCGCCGTAGCGATACAGGATGCCCACCACATCGATGTCCTCGATGTACGCCTTAAGCGAAGCGGGGTAGCTCGAAGCCCAGAACGGTGCAGCGATAACAATGCGGTCGGCATCGCGGAACTGACGAGCGCGGGCGAATGCTGCATCATCGAGTCTGCCTTCTTCTGCCAGTTTCTGGCGGGCATTCAACGTTTCTGAGGTTAGGGGCGCAATCTTTTCCTCTTCAAGCACCACTTCGTTTACCTCGAAGGGCTCTTCAGCCTGCATTGCCTCGATAACTCCCCGGGCGAGTTTCAAAGAACGGGAGGTTTCGCGGTTCACGCATGCGTTTACGAACAGTAGTTTCTTCATGGGCTCGTTTCCTTTCGGGCTTGCGCTTTTGGTCGGTGCACGGGAAGGGGGCTTGCTCTGCGACGTTCGCCACCATTTCCCAGAAGCTCCGTAAGCGATAAATGAAAGCCCCTTTAGCGTAACGCTAAAGGGGCTTTCATGATCTGGTTTGTTGCGTTTGGGATCGGATGATCATTCGGCAGTTATGCCTGTCGATAGTGGCGCAGGAAGTCGTCCAGATTGGTCATGCATTCGCTGAGCACTTCGATGCGCGGCAGATATACCACGCGGAAATGGTCGGGTTGTTGCCAGTTGAAGCCTTTGCCTGGAACCAGCAGGATCTTCTTTTCATGCAGCAAATCAAGAGCAAATTGTTCATCGTTGGTGATATTGAATTTCTTTGCGTCGATTTTCGGGAAGATGTAGAAGCCACCCTTTGGTTTTACCGCGGTAATGCCGTCAATGCTGTTGAGGGCGTTGTACACGTATTCGCGCTGTTCGTATACACGTCCACCGGGAACCACATAGCTTTCTACACTTTGGTGTCCCCAAAGTGCCGTTTGAACGATGCTTTGTGCGGGAACGTTGGAGCACAGGCGCATGTTCGAGAGCATATCGATTCCCAGGATGAAGTCACGAGCGCAGTCGCGGTTGCCGGAAAGTACCATCCAGCCAATGCGATAGCCAGCGATCATGTGGCTCTTCGAGAGGCCGCTGAAGGTGACGCAGAACAGGTCGGGAGCCATGCTGGCGATAGACACATGCTCTTCACCGTCGAACACCAGGCGGTCATAAATCTCATCGGAGAAGATCATGAGCTGGTGCTTGCGGGCCACATCGACTATCTCCTGCAACACTTCGCGCGGGTACAGTGCGCCCGTGGGATTGTTGGGGTTGATGATGACGATGGCCTTGGTGCGCGGTGTGATTTTGCTTTCGATGTCTTGAATGTCGGGATACCACTCCGCCTGCTCGTCGCAAATATAGTGCACGGGATTGCCGCCTGCGAGTGTTGCACACGCCGTCCAAAGCGGGTAGTCGGGGCTTGGGATAAGGATCTCGTCGCCATTATCGAGAAGAGCTTGCATACACAGGTTGATAAGCTCGCTCACGCCGTTGCCGGTGTAAATGCTGTCCATGTCCACGTTGGGCAGGCCTTTGATCTGAGAGTACTGCATGATGGCCTTGCGGGCGCTGAAGAGCCCCTTCGAGTCGCTGTAGCCTTCGCAGTCGGGCAGCTGGTGACGCATGTCCTGCACAACTTCATCTGGAGTGCGGAAGCCGAAGGGGGCGGGGTTGCCGATGTTGAGCTTCAGGATGCGCATGCCTTGGCGTTCCATGCGTGCCGCTTCGTCTACAACCGGGCCTCGAACGTCGTACAGGACGTTGTCGAGCTTGGAGGATTTCTTGAACTGACGCATGGGTGCACTTCCTTCTGTGGTGGTTGCCGCAGTACCGTTTGCTTGTTCGCTGCTGGCTTCTGTGGTGTTGCTTTTGGTGGTTGCAGTGGTTGCCGAGTTGGTTTGGGCGGGTTTGCTCTCGTGGGTTTTGCCTTCGGCGAGCCACGATGTAGGAACGTTTAGTGTTTGGGCTAGCACCGCCATGACGTCGGGGCGGGGAATTGTTTTTCCGCTTACATATTGGCTTACCTGGCTTTTGCCCAGCTTGAATCCAAGAGCTTCAGCGGCATGGATGAGGTCGGTTTGCTTCATGTTCGCGCTGCCCATGGCAGCTTTAAGCCGATCGGAAAACGTTTGCTGCGCCACGCTGTCTCCTTAAGTTCAAACTAATTTTGAACTTTTCTTGGCACTGAAGTGAAAAGTTCAATTTATAAGAGGATAGCATGTCATTAAATTGAACTGAAGAGAATATCGGTAAAGTAAATTGAACTATGGCTACAAAAAAAGCGAACGGCAACGCGCCGTTCGCTTGAAAGAGCTAGGGGGTTGCTCCCCGCCCACATCGTGCTAAGTGCAAAAAGTGGGAAAATGGGACCTGTCCCTATATTCCCACTATTCCTGCAGGCCCTCGATGTAGTTGATCAGGTCGCCTACGGTTTCCAGGTCTTCGGGCTCGCCGAACTCGATGCCACATTCGTCTTCCAGATCGCAGATGAGTTCAACCATGTCGAGGGAATCGATACCCAGAGAATCGAAGGTAGAGTCTTCGGTAACCTGCTCGGGCTCGATGTCGAGGTTGTTGTTGAGAAGGGTGGTAATGGTGTTCATGATATCCATGATGAAAGTCCTTTCGTTGTGCGATAAAACGCGAGGACATTGTACCCGATTACGCCGTATCGACCAGCGAAAGCGCGAGATCCTAACGAATTAGCACCGAGGGGAATTGCAAAGTAGAAATGGCGGAGACGTGTGCGAATCGAACACACCTGAGACGTTCTGCGCGCCTCTCAGCGGCTTTGAAGGCCGTGGGGCCCACCAGGACCCATCCGTCTCCCTATGGAAACCGTGCCCATAATACCTTTTCAGGCGCGAAAAACCAGGTTTTTACCGCTTAATTCGGTAATCGGCAAAAGCTGGACAAGCGGCCTTTTGTCTGTTTAACGGATAGGGCTGCCTGCGTATTTACGCTAAGCTTCTTTGGTCTCCCGATCGTTTCGTGATGCGCTTTTCGTCGAAGTATTCAAGAAGGGGAATAGCGTACTTGCGGCTTGTGCCCATCGCGTCTTTGAGCTCGGTTGCCGTGGCGCTCCCTTTTTCCTGGAGACATGCAACAGTTGCCTCCTGCAGTTGCTGCAGCGACTCTGCGGTAAAGCAGTAGGTTTTGTTCACACGCAATGCCCGTCCTTGTTTCTCAAGTGCCAAGAGTGCTTTGCGGCCTTGCGCTGCATCAAGCCCTGCTTCCTCAAAGACATCATCGACGGGAGGTGGGGTAGTGCCATGTGAGTGCAGCGCGGCGTAGAGGGAATCGGCTGCCTGTTTTTCCAAATTGCGGGCTCCAGCTCCTGCCTTTGGATGGCTAATCTCGTTTTTCTCAAGGACAAGCTTTCCTGTTGCTATGGCTTCTTCCAGCAATGCCTTGAAGCATTCGTCTGGCAGATGGCGTGGGTAGCGCTGCTTAAGGGCGTTGATTGCCATGCCGGTAGCAGCTGGCTTGTTTGCATGGAAAGCCGCCAGGATATTCTCCATGGCCATGATGTGTCGTTGAACCGTGGTGCGCTTGGCCCAGAGTTCATGGCTTGCGCCCAATGATGCGTATTCAGGTCGTTTGGCTTTTTTGGCTTCCGACTCAAGCAATTTGGCAATGTGCTCCACGGGGAGGTTGGCTATACGGGAAATTTCCTTTTCCGAAATGGGGATATCGTACGAATCGATAATCGCATGACAAATAGCAAGATTGTCGCTTTCGGTTAAGGCAGCCAAAAGCGAGCGGTCCTCATCCTTCAGATTCGTTCGGTGATGCGGGATGCTGTTAAGGACGGTGCCGCCGCCAATGACGCGAACTGGCGAAAACGATCGAACGATAAAGCGGTCACTGCGTGAAATGGGCAAGGGCACGTCGAGGCGTATTTGCGCGAAGGCGGTTTGCCCCGGGGCAAGTTCACTGAGACCATCCATCAAAAGAAGACGCCCCGTTACTTCTCGGGTGCCATGGGCAATGTGCACGGTTGATCCGCTCTCAAATGGCTTTGCCTGCGTATTGGTTGCTGGCAGGTAGGTAAACTGAGCGTCAAAACGGTTGCTTGCCTCCAAGGTGCCTGGCGTTATCAGGAAATCACCAGGATCGAGGTCTTCCTTTTTAACGCCCACCAAATTCAGTGCGGTTCGGTTGCCGGCAAGGCTTTCTTGAACTTCGGATCCATGAACCTGCACTGATCTTACGCGCGTGAGGATGCCAGAAGGAACCACCTCAAGCTCCATGTCGGGCACGACAGACCCCTGCCATAGGGTTCCTGTTACAACCGTGCCTGCGCCCTTGATGGTGAAAACGCGATCGATGGGAAGGCGGACGGGACCTTCCTTGGAGGTGCTTCTCAGTTTCTGCGCCTGATCTGCAAGAACACTCTTTAGCTCATCGAGCCCCTGTCCTGTTCGTGCGGAAACGGGAACAAGCGGAGCATCGGCAAAGGGCGTTCCTTCTAAGCCTACCCGCACTTCCTCGCTGACCAGTTCAATCCATTCTTCGTCTACAAGATCGCATTTGGTGAGGGCGATAACGCAATTGGTAATGCCGAGCAGCTGAAGGACTGCGGTGTGCTCGCGTGTTTGGGGCATGATCCCGTCATCTGCCGCTATGCACAGCAGAGCAAGGTCGATGCCCGAAGCGCCGGCGATCATTTGACGAACAAAGCGTTCGTGGCCCGGCACATCCACCACGCCAAGAAACGTTCCGTCGGGAAGGGGGAGGCGGGCAAACCCCAGTTCAATGGTGATTCCCCTACGCTTTTCTTCGGCAAGGCGGTCTGGGTCGGTACCGGTAAGCGCTTCGATCAATGTCGATTTGCCGTGATCGATATGGCCGGCAGTGCCGACGATAAGGGGGCTTTCGCTTTTGTGATGTGCCATAAGGATCTCCAAACTAATGTGAGCGAGCAAGGAAGTCCGCGAGTGCTGCGGCGATTTCTTCGATTTCTTCGTTGTTCATAAGAGTTCGTGCGTCAAAAAGCAGCTTCTCTCGGTTAATACGAGCTATGACGGGGGTGCGACGATTTTGGGCAAGGTAGGCGGCACACTCTTGTGCGCTCCAGCCCGAGGGTTCGATCTCAACCGCATAGGAGGGGATGTCGTACATGGGAAGAGAGCCGCCTCCCGCACGCGCAATGCTTGTTACGACAGAGATACTGCATGATCCTTCGGGGACTGAAGCAGAAATTGCTTTGCGCAGTGATTCTGCCTGCTCTTCTACTGTTTCGGCAGGCGCGGTGAGCATATGCAAGGTTGGTATATACTCGTGTGCCTTCTCGGGGTCGAGGTACAGGCGAAGGGTGGCTTCAAGTGCGGCGATGGTCATTTTGTCGAGGCGCAAAGCACGTGCTAACGGATTCTTCTTCAGGCGATCTATCAGGCATTTGTTGCCGACAATGATGCCTGCTTGTGGGCCGCCGAGCAGTTTGTCTCCCGAGAAGGAAACCAGATCGCAGCCTTCAAGCGCTTCAGTGACCGTGGGCTCCCCGTAGCCTTCGAGGCCTCGCAGTGGAAGGAGCATGCCAGAGCCAAGATCCTCATATACCAGAAGGTTATCTTCGCCAGTGCCGCTTCTGCGCTCGTTTTCACGAGCGGCGATCGCCTTCAACTCTTTTGCTTCTACCGATTCGGTAAAACCGATAAGGCGATAGTTGGAGGTATGAACCTTCAGCAGCATGGCGGTATCGGGTGTGATAGCGCGCTCGTAGTCGGAGGGGTGGGTTTTATTGGTGGTGCCCACTTCAACCATGTGCGCATTGGAGAAGTCCATAATATCGGGAATGCGGAACGAGCCGCCGATTTCGATGAGCTCGCCACGGGAGATGACTGCTTGACGGTTGCGGGCGAATTCGTTGAGTACCATCATCACGGCAGCGGCATTGTTGTTGACCGCAATTGCTGCTTCTGCTCCAGTCAGGGTGCAGATTAGCTCTTCGCAGTGGGAATGCCTGCTGCCGCGTTGCATGGTGACAAGATCGTATTCCAGCGTGGAGTAGCCCTTTGCGGCGTTTTCGACTGCCGTTACCGCTTGCGGTGCGAGGGCGCTTCGTCCCAGATTGGTATGGAGTATCACGCCTGAGGCATTGATCACCTGCTTGAGCGAGGGCTCGGCCTGCGCTTGCAAACGACGGAGCGTTCCGTTTGCTATCTCTTCTTCTGCGGGCGCCGAACTACCTTCGAGGATCATAGTGCGGGCTGCTTCAACTTCCTTGCGAATGCAATCGACTACCAGTTCGTGGGGAAAGGCCTCCATTGGGATAGACCGAGAAAGCGTGGTGAGCACTTCGTCTACGGCAGGAAGGGCTCGCAGGGCTTTGAGCTGGAGTTCTGTTGGCATAGTTTGCAACCTCTTCTGTGTCTGATCGGTTCAAACCCAAATGTCGGGAGTGTATTCAAGCGCACATTATAAGAAGCTTCGTATTTAAAGGGCTTGCTTTTCCCATTAGTGGGCAATTTGAGGCACTGAAGTGAAAAGTTAGTGTGACAATCGCACGTCAATGGGTATAATCAGCGCGGCAAAAGCATGATGTTCAGCTGTTTTCTGCCTATGAGCTGGCCACGATGTGTTTGCCGTCGCTGCCCGATCGGGCCTTTGCTGCGCTTGATTCTGTCCCAAGCGCCATCTTTTCTGCATCCCCGCCCGCGTGGTGGGCTTCCTGTTGTGTCGGGCAAACTGTGCCATTCCCCAATGCGGCATTAGCAGTTTTGCCCCTTCCCCCCTCAATGAAGGAGACTTGCGTGAACTCTGAGACTAAAGAACGAGTAATTCTCGTTGCATGCGGCGTTGTTGCTGCTGCCGTTGCTATCATGCTCGCATCGAACGGCAATCCGGGCAACATGGCAATTTGCATCGCCTGTTTTGTTCGTGATACCGCTGGCGCCATGAAGCTGCAGACCAACGAAACGGTGCAGTACCTGCGCCCCGAAATCATTGGCATCATTGTTGGCGCTTGCGTTATGGCATTTGCAAACAAGGAATTCAAGGCAACAGCTGGTTCTTCCCCCTTTACCCGCTTTGTCCTTGGCTTTGTAATGATGATTGGCTGCCTGATCTTCCTGGGTTGCCCCCTGCGCATGGTTCTGCGTATGGCGGGCGGCGACCTTAACGCCTGGGTTGCCCTTATTGGCTTTGCCGCTGGTATCGGTGTTGGCGTTCTGTTCCTGAAAAAAGGCTTTTCGCTGGGCCGCGCTGAAGCGGTAAAGAAGGCAGAAGGTCTTGCTCTCCCCGTTATCGTTATCGCCGTGTTCATCTTGAGCATTACCACCACTGTGTTTGCCGTTTCCCAGTCGGGTCCTGGCAGCATGCATGCCCCAGTTGTTCTTTCCATCATCGGCGGTATTGCTTTTGGCGTTATCGCTCAGCGCACGCGCCTTTGCTTCGCCGGCGGCCTGCGTGACACCTTCCTGGTACGTGATGGTTGGGGCTTGGTTGTAATCGGTATCCTGTTTGCCGGCGTGCTCATTTACAACCTTGCTTCTGGGCATTTCAACCTTAGCTTCGCCGATCAGCCCATCGCTCATACCGATGCTCTTTGGAACATTTTGGGTATGTTTGTTGTGGGCTTCAGCGCTACGCTTTTGGGCGGCTGTCCTCTGCGTCAGATGGTATTGGCTGGCTCTGGTTCCGGCGATTCCGCTGTAACGTTTATCGGACTTCTGGTTGGAGCGGCATTTGCCCACAACTTCGGTATTGCCTCTAGCCCCAAGGGCGTAACCGAGGCTGGTCAGATTGCCACCGTAGTTTGCATCGTCGTATTGTTCGTCATTGCCGCTGTTAACCTTAAGCGTGCACGTTCATAAAGGAGCTCAATATGGTTACCGTAGACGCAAAGGGTTTGTTTTGCCCTGAACCATTAATGATGACCCAGGATGCCCTTAAAAAGAATCCTGACGAGCAGGTGGTTGTAGAGGTTGATAGCGCATCTCCGCGCGACAATATCCTGCGTCTTGCTCGTCGCAAGAAACTGAATGCCACTGTTGATGAAAAAGATGGTGTGTTCACCATTACTATCGGCTAACGTTTCGTAGCTTTGTTTGCCCCGATCAGCGCCTTGTTTCCAAGGAGAGTCTGGTCGGGGCTTTTTTATGCAAATGAAAATGGATTAAGGCTGAGCGTATTGCAGCGCGTTTGTCGTCTTGGGTCTACCGTAGGCGCTTTTCCTCAGGGGGAAACGGGGCATCGAGCTATAGTTTGAGGTATCGAGGGTAATCGGACGCCTGTGGCTCATTCTGCGTTTTCGCCATCGTAACTGTTCCGTTTGCCCGTTAATTTCGCCCTAAGTCAAACAAAGGGCGGCGTTCGCGTGTCTGCGACGCGTTCGCGCTTCTGCACTGTTGAGTGGCGGTAGTTATGTGCGTGCATGTTAGGTTTTGCCCGAAGCCATGTGCACCTGTTCGCTGCTCATGTTCACACACCAAAAGAAAGAGCGAGGCAACTGGCATGCCCAATAGGGGGCTGGCAGTGTTTGCCCTCGCACGAAGGGAGCAACTAATGGCAGATAATCATGAAATGTGGAAGAACCTGGGCATGGATCTCGAAACGCACGATCAGCTCTGTGCTGTTCTTCCCACCGCATTTGGCGATGTGTATTTGAGTCAGGAAAACCGCCCAGAGGGAATGGCATTTTACGATTTCGTCGTTTCAGACATTCACGGTATCCGACCTGCTGAGCTCATGGAGCTTCAAAAGGCGGGCGGCAAGGTGTTCGGCACCTTTTGCGTGTATGTCCCCGATGAGGTGGTAATTGCATGCGGCGGCGCTGTTACCGGTTTGTGCGGCGGCTCGCAGTTCTGGGTTCCCGAGGGTGAAAAGGTGTTGCCTGCTGATACCTGCCCGCTGGTCAAGGCTTCATTGGGTGCACATTTTGGCAAGACCTGCCCCTATTTCAGCGTTGCCGATATGTATGTGGGTGAAACCACCTGTGACGCTAAGAAGAAGGCGTATGAAATCCTGGGCGCTGACAAGCAGACCTACGTTATGGACATGCCTCAGATGAAGCGCGCCAAGGACATTGAGAAATGGACGGGTGAAATCGCTGAGTTTGCTCGCGAGGTTGAGCGCGTGACTGGCAATGAACTTACCGCTGAAAAACTTGCCGATGCCATCAAGGTTGTTAATGCCAAGCGTCGTGCTTTGGCGCGTGTTTTTGCGGCTACCAAGAACACGGACTGCATTCCTATTTCCGGTAAGGATCGCCTGCTCATGACCCAGATCGCGTTCTTCGACGATCCAGAGCGCTGTGCTCAGAAGGCAAACGAGCTTGCCGACGAGCTCGAGCAGCGCATTGCCGATGGGGTAAGCGTATTCCCCGAGGGTACCAAGCGCATTTTGATCACCGGCACGCCCATGGCTATTCCCAATTGGAAGCTCCATCATGTTATTGAGACCAGCGGTGCAGCTGTGGTTTGCGAGGAAATGTGTACGGGAACGCGCTATTTCGAGCATTTGGTTGACGAAACCCAAACCACTATCGAGGGTCAGTTCCAGGCTATTTCCGAGCGCTATATGAAGAACAACTGCGCTTGCTTCACGCCTAACACCGGTCGAATCGACGACATTATCCGTCTGGCGCGTGAGTACCAGGTTGATGGTGTTATCGATGCCAACCTGAAGTTCTGCACCACCTACAATGTGGAGAAGTCCTCGGTCGCTGCTGCTCTCGAGGCAGAAGGCATTCCTTGCCTTGATTTGGAAACCGACTATACCGATAACGATGCTGAACAGCTGCGTACGCGTATCCAGGCATTTGTCGAGATGCTTGGCTAGTTAAGTCCTTGCCGGGTGGGGTCTCGTGTCCACCCGGCTTTTATTTGAGCAGAAAGGGAGATCATGCTGGGGATCGGAATCGACATCGGTTCAACGGCAACGAAGGTTGCCGCCGTAGATGAGCGGGGTACCGTTGTCGACTCGTGGATGCATCCAACTGGATTCAGTAGCGTCGAGGCGGCTACGACGGCCAGGGCGCACTTCGAAGAAGTGGGTTTGCTTGTCCGGGAGCATTCCGTGGTTGCCACAGGATACGGTCGCAACGCAGTTTCTTATGCCGACAAGGTGGTAACTGAAATCACGTGCCACGGAAAAGGTGCTGCCTGTCTTTTCGGCCCCGATGGGGTGGTGATAGACGTTGGCGGTCAAGACACAAAGGTTATTTGGCTATCCGATGGCGTGGTAAAGAAGTTCCTGATGAACGATAAATGCGCTGCGGGGACGGGCCGTTTTTTGGAGATCATGGCCGATAGGCTTGCGGTAAGTCAGCTTGAATTGGCCGATTTGGCACGCATCGGTAAGCCCACCACGATTTCGAGCATGTGCACGGTGTTCGCTGAGAGCGAAGTTATTTCCCTTGTTGGAAGGGGAGAACCCCGTGAGAATATTGCTCGCGGAGTAATCGATTCTGTTGTTGGCCGCGTTGCCGCTATGGCGTCGGGAGCAAAAGGGATGCCCGTTTACCTTACCGGCGGTCTTTGCGCTAATGAGTTTATTGTCGAGTGCCTTTCTTCTGCTCTCGGCACCACGGTGAAAACCTGCCCCGAAGCGCGCTATGCCGGTGCTATTGGGGCCGCTCGTATTGCGGCTGGTGTTGCGTAATGCCAGCGAAGGATGCGTGTTACGTGCTTGTACGCACGAGTACCGAGGCTTTTGATTTGTACGAACGCATAAGGGATGCAGGTGTGCCTGCGCGGGTGGCTCCCGCCCCTCATGGTATGCAGGCGTGTTGCGGAACTTCCGTGATGCTCGATCCTGCCGATGTGGATCGTGCGCGTGCTGTTATTGATGAGGCTCCGTATCCCATTGAACGGATTGTTCGTGTTGCGGGTGCGGTCGACCCATCACGTGACAAGTTCTGTTAAGGGGTGCCTATTGATGCCGCTGATGTTCTCACCGTTTCCTGGGCGGAACTTACCGCTTTGAATGGTTAGGGTGATGTCTTGTGGGGTAGGGTTGTTTTCATGATCATTGTTGCTTTCCATACCACGGCTGACGCATTCGGGTTTGAAGAAATAGCCAAGCGCTACGGCCTTGAAGGTCGTTTGGGCACTATCCCGCGGAGCATTTCGGCTGGTTGCGGTTTTGCCTGGCTTGTCGAACAGGGCTCTAGGGAAAATCTTCAGCGATTCATCATCCAGCAGGGACTTGAGTGCGAAGGGATATACGAACAATGAGGATTCTGAATATTACCGCCCAAAAGCCCGATAGTACGGGCAGCGGTGTGTACCTGGCTGAAATGGTGCGTTGCGAGGTTGCCGCCGGTCATAGTGCCGCGGTTATTTGCGGAATCGCCCCCGATGATCCGCTGCCGTTTCCTTCTTGCGTAAGCGCGTACCCGGTTCATTTTGAAACGGACGAAGTGCCGTTTCCCGTATGCGGTATGTCGGACGAAATGCCCTACCGGGCAACGCGGTATCGCGACATGGACAATAAGATGGTTTCTTGTTTTCGCGCCGCTTTCGCGAAGAGAATCGAGCGGGCGGTAGAGGAATTTTGCCCCGATGTGGTGGTATGCCATCACTTGTATCTGCTTACCGCTTTGGTGCGAACCGTGGTTTCCGACGTCCCGGTGTTTGCCATTTGCCATTCCACCGATCTTCGCCAAATGCGTACGCACAGCCTTGAGCGCGATGCCATTATTGAAGGCATCCGTTCTCTGACGGGCATTTTCGCCCTCCATGGTGAGCAGCGCGGCGAGATCATCGATCTGTACGGATGCGAACCCTATAACGTCCAGGTGCTGGGCACTGGGTACAACTCCTCAGTGTTTAAGGCTTCATCACCGCAGTCGCAGGAGGAAGGTGAGCTTTCGCTTCTGTACGTTGGCAAGATTTGGGAAAAGAAGGGCGTTGGGTGCTTGCTTGATGCCGTTGACCAGGTTCGGGTCCCCGGGAAACAGCTGAATCTTTGCCTGGTAGGTGGACACAATGACGCTGCCGAATATCAGCGCTTTACCCAGCAGGCGGCCGCCTGCACTGCCGCTGTTGAGTTTGCGGGCCGCCTTGAAACGCATGAATTGGTGCGCGCCTATCAGAATGCCGACATTTTCGTGCTCCCGTCTTTTTTTGAGGGGCTGCCCCTGGTTGTTGTCGAGGCGCTCGCCTGTGGTTGTCGTGTTGTGGTGAGCGATTTACCTGGTATTCGTCCATGGCTCGAGGGACACGTCCCTGATGCGCCTGTGGTGTTTGTGCGCCCGCCTCGTATGCGCACGGCAGACGACCCTTATCCCGAAGAGCTGGGTCCTTTCTCCGAGCGTATTGCTTGCGCTATTGGTGAAGCGGCGCATTTGGCTCCATTTGAGGGCGATATGCATTCGCTTACGTGGGAAGGTCTCACAGCTCGTTTTGTTTCTTTCGTTCGCCCATTCTGTAAGGGGTGATCTTCTTGATCTATTTTGACAACGCCGCTACTACACTTATGAAGCCGTCCGGGGTTGCTGATGCTGTGGTGCGCGGTATCTCGTCTTTTGGTGGCGTGGGGCGCGGGGTGCATCCAGCATCCCTTGAAGCGGGAAGGGCAGTGTTTGAGGCTCGTCGCAGTGTGGCGCGTTTGCTTGGTGCGCCATCGCCCTCATGTGTTTCGTTTGCTCTCAATGCCACTATGGCATTGAACATCGCCCTTCAGGGCTTGGCGGTTCCTGGCTGCACGCTCATCACCACAGCAGCTTCGCACAATTCCGTGCTGCGTCCCTTGAACCGTCTTCGTGATGAATCGGGGTGTACGGTAAAAGTTGCCTCGATTAAGCCCGATGGTAGCCTTGATTTCGACGAATACGAGCGCATGCTTTCAGAAGGTGGCGTTCGTTATGTTGCCGCAACCCATGCATCGAACCTTACGGGCGATGTGTATGATGTTGCCCGTATGGCCCAGATTGCCCATAAGTATGGTGCCCTGTTTATTCTCGATGCCGCTCAGACCGCTGGTGCTCTTCCTTTGTCTCAAGAAGAACTAGGCGCCGATGTGGTGTGCTTTACGGGGCACAAGAGCCTGTTTGGCCCGCAGGGCACGGGAGGCCTTTGTGTTTTGCCCGACCTCGACATAGCCCCTCTGGTGGAAGGCGGGTCGGGGACCCATACGTTCGATGAGCGTCATCCGCGGTTCATGCCGGAAGCGCTTGAAGCGGGTACGGTAAATGCCCATGGACTGGCTGGCTTGGCAGCTGGCGTGCGTTATATTGAAGAAACGGGCATCGATGCAATCCATGAAAAGGTGTCTCGCCTAACATCCCAGTTCGAGGAGGGCCTTTGTGGTATCGCGGGCGTTTCCGTCTTGGGCGGTCATGGAGGCATTGATCGAAGCGGGGTTGTCGCCATCGATGTCGAGGGCGTCGACTCTTCGCTGCTGGGCGATGCTCTAGCGCGCGATTGGGGTATTTGCACTCGTGCTGGTGCTCACTGCGCACCTTTGATGCACAGGGCGCTGGGTACTGAACAGCGTGGGGCGGTGCGATTCAGTTTCTCTTGCTTCAATACCGAAGAAGAGATAGCCAAGGGCATCGAAGCGCTTAAAGAAAGCGTGAACGCACTCAGGTAATCAATGGCGCTGCATTTATGGCGCCTTGCAGGAAAGGAAACGCATATGAAGGAAATCGACGCACGCGGGCTGCAGTGCCCCAAGCCTCTGATGATGGCGAAGAAGGAACTTGATGGTGGCTGTGATTCGTTGTTGGTGAAGGTTAGCAACGAAGCTGCTGTCTCAAATCTTCAGCATTTGGCGGGTCGTATGGCACGCCCGGTTTCGGTTGAGCAGGAAGATGATTTCTGGAATGTTCAGATTGGCGGTACTGATGGGGAGGGGGCCGACACTCAAGCCGCTTCTTGCGAATGCGCTGAGTTGGAGCCCTATGCTGTATTTGTCGGTAAGGATTTTGTGGGTGATGGCGACGAAGCATTGGGCAAGAGCTTGATGAAAATGGCGCTGTACACCCTTTCGGAATCGGGCAATCCTCCCGCGCATTTGCTGTTCATGAACAGCGGCGTAAAGTTGGTTGCCGGCGGTGAGCAGGCAGTTGTCGACAGTGTTAGCTCTCTCATTGCTCAAGGCACAGAAGTCCTGGTATGCGGAACCTGTCTCGATTTCTACGGGCTGAAAGAGCAGCTTGCTGTAGGTGAGGTTTCCAACATGTATGACATTTTGGGACGCATGCAGGAAGCTTCAAAAACCATCACCTTGTAATCATGGCGGAATATCTAGTCGCCTTTGGTTCGACTCACGCGGCACTCTCGTTCGAGGCCGCGTTTGGGCCTGAAGGCTCTTTGGTCCCTGTGCCACCCAAGGTGCGTGCAGGTTGCGGAATGGGACTCTTGTTTCGCTGCCCCGATGACGGCAAGGCGGTAAAGCGGGCGTGCAAAGTAGCTTGTGAGCTGGGTGTTGAAGATCAGATCGATGGCTTGTTCGCGAAGGAGTCGGGATCCTATCGCTCCGTTCCTTTGGCGGAAGACGGGCCTTGTTGACGGGTCGAGCCTCGATTGCCTAATGGACGGCAGGACTTCCGCACGGGTTGATCAAAAGCAATCGATCTATACCGTGGTTCTTGGTCCCCATCTCGTATTTTGCATCCGTATAGTAAGGCAGGCCGGAAGAGTGCTCTTCCGGCCTGCCTTTTTACTGTTCTCACAAAGCCATTCGTTCGTTGCGCTTTTCGTCAATTTCAGTCTCGCAGAGAATAGCTTTGTAACACGAGGGGTAGTGGCATGGGCTTCGTTAGTGGTTGCGACGTCTTGCTGCGGCGGCGCCTGCTGCTGCGGCGGCGCCTGCGAAGCCCAGGGCGGCAACTGCTACCGCGGCATTATCGCCGGTGATGGGCAGGGTTTTCTCGTCATACTTGGCGGGTTTTTCGGGTTTGACTGAAGCCTGAGTCAGCTTGTTGGCGTCGTCAATGGCGGCGTTGCTGTCGGGCTGCGGCGTAGGCTCGGGTGCGGGTTCTGCCGCTTCGGGCGTGAAGGTTAAGTTGGTGTTCAGCCACAGGGTGTAGATCCATCCGCTGTCGGGATCGGCTTCGCTCGCTTCACCTACCTGGTAGCTATACTCCGTGCCGTTGATTGTTAGCTTGGTGTCGGGCGTAAAGTAGAAACCGCGCGCGGGCTTCAAGTACACGCCGTAGCGGTAGGTTACGCCGGGCTTAAAGCTGTCGATGTGGTTCGTGATGTTCTGATCCCAAAACTCTACGGAGTTCACCTCGCTGCCGTCACTGCCCATCCAAAACTCACACTGGAATATGGCATTCGAGCCAGCTGGGGTATTTGCCGTGAACACTGGCTTGTCGCCCGCCTTGAAAGCGGTTGTGGCACCGCTGATCTCGATGAGATCGATTGCTTGCCATTCGCCAATCGGTTGTTCGCACAGCATATTTTCCGCATTCGGCGCGAACACGCCGTCGACGGTTTTGATGGTGTTGCTGGTCCAATGGCCGTTGACGTTCACGTTGTAGTCATCGGCGAGGGTGTTGTCGCCCTTGAGCCTTAGCTCAACGGAGTACATGTAGAACTTGCCCTCTTCGAATTGGGCGATCCGTTTCATATTCGGCGTGTACTTGCTTTCGTCCGAGTACCAGAAGGCGACAGGGGTTAGATTCGCAGGATCGCCGCCATCCACTTCTTCCCAGCACTCGTAGGCGATCTCGTACTTATCGGCATCGGCGGCTGGAATCGTTGCGGTCGCGCGCGGAGCCTCACCGGGCGCGTAGTCAGTCTTCACGTCGTTGACGCTCAGGTTCTCAAGGCTCTGTTGTTGCGCTGCGGCAAGGGTAAGTTCAGCGCTGATGTTGTAACGGAGATAGTAGTCGTCCCTGGTTTCGTTGATGACGACCGAACCGCCCTGCTGGTTGCCGTTGAAGATATCATCGGGGTTCCCAGTGATGATGGGGCCACCTTCATAGTCGGTACCTGTGTAGGTGAGCGTCGATGCGACCTTCTTATCTTTCTGCAGCGTTAGGCTGTAGCTGGCACCCGGATCAACGTTGCCACCAGTGAACGTCAGCGTCCCCTGCATATGCGTTCCTGTTGGAATCATGTGCAGCATTACAACAGATTCGGAGGGATTTTCCGTTTCAATAAGAGCATGGGAAGACCCATCTGCCTTGAAGTACACGGTATCTTCAGCAAGGCATTTGGCATCGGCATCGGGAACCTCTGCGAAATTGATTGTTTGACCTGTTCCCTGAGTGAGCGCAAAGATGCCGTTCAGCGTGCAGTCAGCGTAGTGGTTGACGACCGTTGTGTTTATCTTAATACCGCCCGGGTTGTCGGTTACGTCGGTCACGCCGCGGGTCTGGATGGCGTCTGCTGGCATTGCGTTGTTTGCAGGACGTACAGGCGTCTGGGCGGTTGCCACCGCCTCGCTTTGATTGCTTGCCGCAGACGCAGCTGCCTCTGCCGAAGCCTTCTGGGACGCGTTAGCTTGCGAGGGGTTTGCCTTCGGAGTAGGTTGTGACTCCGGTGCTGCTACAGACTCCCTACTTGCTTGGGCTGGGGTCGACGATGCCTCGGTTCCATTCGTTGCGTTGTTGTTTGCGGTCGGGGCAGGAGCGGCTTCTTCGGCTGCAACGGTTGCAGTGCTGTTTGCCTGCATCGCACTTTGGTCTGTCGTTTCAGCTGCTAGCGACATTCCTGGCATCATGAGCTGACTAGCTATCAGGGCGCTAACTCCAACGCGAGCTATTCTAGCGCTCGTGCGGCGCTCTGTTCCGTTGGAAGGCGAGCAGTTGCGCTCGCGCTGGGTTTGCTGCGCAACGTGTTTCCTGTTCATAGGGGACTCCTTGGTTGTAGGCGATATTAATGCAACTACCGTGCACCGGATTGACCAACCTGCCAAGGTGCGTACATACGCACCCTTCTTATGAACTGCGGTTTTATGCCTTAATGGCATTGTTTGTCTGTTGGCAGCAAAGATCAAAGGTGGGAACGATTCGCATGTTGTCGTGCGATCAAAAAGGTCCTGAATATAGAAGGACCTGGAACGTTTTTTTCTGTTCCAGGTCCAAAATGAGGTTCGCTATTTGTCGAGGTTCGCTTCCTTGTTAGAGGCAAACAAGTGTGGGCGGTATCAGCTGTCGCTGAAGGTGAGGTGGCCAGTGTTTCCTTCTGTTATGTATCCGATTCGTGCAGGCTTGCGACCGGAAAGCTCTTCGAACGTTTGCTCGAAGATTGCTGAATTCTCAGCAGGGATGGCTGCCAGCATACCGCCTGAAGTTTGTGGGTCGCAGATGACCCCTAGGCGATTATCGAATTCTTCTTCCTCAATATTCCCTTGGACGATGTAGCCCTCAAGATCATCCATGATGGAGAAGGTGCGGCCAGGACGGCAGTAATCGCAGGAAAGCTGCCAAACTTGTTCGAATAGGGGGAGCGACGCGAAATCGATAACGGCGCTGCAATTGCTCGATTCGAGCATTTCATGCAAGTGGCCGGCCAGCCCAAAGCCCGTTACATCGGTGGCGGCATGTACGCCTGCGGCTCGCATGGCCGCACCGCCTGCCGCGTTCAATTCCATCATCGAATCGATTACGGGCCTCATTTCCGCCTCGGTGATCTGGTCGATCTTTACCGCAGCGCTCATAATGCCGGTGCCCAAGGGCTTGGTGAGGTACAGTACGTCACCAGGGCATGCGCCTTCGTTACGCACGATAGAATCGGGGGCAACCGTTCCGAACACCGAAAGACCATACTTTGGTTCCGTGTCGTCGATGGTGTGGCCGCCGGAAACGAAGGCTCCAGCTTCAGCTACAGCATCCGCTCCGCCCTGGAGGATAGCCGCTGCGACATCGGTCCCGAGTGAGCAATCGAGCGCCAGTAAGTTCAGTGCAACATGAGGTTGAGCGCCCATGGCGAATACGTCCGAGAGGGCATTGGCTGCCGCTACACGTCCGAATTCGTAAGGATCGTCTACCACAGGAGTGAAGAAGTCGACAGTGAGCACAGCAGCTAAATCGTCGTTGAGCTGCCAAACAGCGCAATCGTCGCTTGTTTCGTATCCAAGCAATAGGTTGCTAGCTACGGGTGGTGCACCTGCAGGATGAAGGGAAGAAAGTATTTCCTTGAGATCGCCCGGACCCCACTTTGCAGCTCAACCGCCTTTCGAGGTAAGTTGCGTAAGGCGTATGCGTTCTTCTTTCTCGCTCATGTTCCCTCCTTACAACGGTATTCCAGTATATCAGGTTGAGCGATTGGAACTTATTCCTCCATGCTACAAACTTTGGCTTTTACCTGGTATTTTGAGTTATTTTCGGTTGAGAATCATTTGAAAAAATCGACCGTTTATCGATATTTTCCAGAATGGCGTCTTTTTCCGAGATGGCCGGCCCAAAGGGCTCCGATACGATACGCCCGTAGAGCCCTGCCCAAACGGCAGGGAAGGATAGCAATCGAAAGGAGTGGGAAATGGAGCTGTCGCGCAGAAGCTTCTTCAAGGCTGCTGGTGCCGCATTTGCAACCAGCATGGCCTTCGAGTTTATGCAGCCTTCACCGGCTTTGGCAGTGGAATCCTCCTCCGAGTGGAAGCTCGTTAACACCGAAGAGTACACGAACATCTGCTGCTATTGTGCAGGTGGTTGTGGCTCCCTTTGCTCGGTGCGTGATGGTGAGCTTATCAACTTGGAAGGCGATCCCGATCATCCCATCAATCAGGGTGGTTTGTGCCCCAAGGGTGCAACGATGTTCCAGCTGCGTAACGTCGTAAACCCTGAAACCCATGAAGTTGAAAAGAGCAAGGTTCGCCAGACCAAGCCATTGGTTCGTCGTCCCTTCTCGAAGAAGTGGGAACCCATTACGTGGGAGCAGGCAATTCAGGAAATTGCTCGCAAAACCAAGGAAACCCGTGATGCTGGTTTCGTCGAAACCGAAGAAGTTAAGGGCAAGACCCTTACCGTGAACCGCTGCGAAAGCATTGCCAGCTTGGGCGGTTCTCAGCAGAACTCCGAAGAAGAGTACCTCATCCTCAAGATGATGAGAGCGCTTGGTATCGTGGCAATCGATAACCAAGCCCGTGTTTGACACGGCCCCACCGTCGCCGGTCTGGCGGCATCATTTGGTCGCGGCTCAATGACTACTCATTGGTGCGACATGCAAAACACCGATGTCATTATGAATATCGGATCCAATTCTGTTGAAAACCACCCCGTAAGCGCCAAGTGGCTGCATAAAGCTCACGACAAGGGCGCAAAATGGATGGTTGTCGACCCCCGCTATACCCGTACTGCAGAACAGGCAGACATTTATTGCCCCATCCGCAGCGGCACGGATATCGCGTTCTATGGTGGTCTGTACAAGTACATCATCGATAACCTGATCGAGCCTGGCTTGGCAGAGTACACCCGTACGGGCAAGAACCCCGACAACTACAACTTCGAATACCTGATCAACTACACCAACGCTTCCTACATTCTTATGGAGGAATTCGATTTTGATCCTGAAACGGGTCTGTTCAGCGGTTGGGATGCTGAAAAGGAAACCTACGACGCTCATTCTTGGCATTATGAGACCGATCACGAGGAGCCTTGGGACACTTCCGAGTCGGGCACCTATGCCTGGTCGGTGAAGCCGGGCGTTCCCGCTTTCGACAAGCCGGTCCTTACTGTTCCCAAGAAGGATGCAACCCTGCAGCATGAGCGCTGCGTATACCAGAAGTTCAAGGAACATTACTCCCGCTACGACATGGATACCGTTTGTCGTGTTTGCGGCATGGACAAGGAAGACCTCGAGTTGGTGTACTCCACTTGGGCTACCTCTTGCGCTCCTGGCAAGGCGGGCACCATTCTGTATGCACTGGGCCAGACCCAGCATACGTATGGCGCTCAGAATACTCGTTCCATGTCGGTTCTCCAGCTGCTCTCTGGCAATATTGGTGTTCCTGGCGGCGGCGTTTGCGCATTGCGCGGCGAGCCCAACGTTCAGGGTGCAACCGACATGGGCATGCTGGTAAACGAGCAGCCTGCATACTTGAAGTGGTCGAACACCACCGACCGCGACACCTTGGCTCACTGGCTTTCCAGCCAGACCTATTCCGATGGCTATTACACGAATAAGCCTAAATTCATGATCAGTCAGCTCAAGGAATGGTACGGCGAGAACGCTACCGTCGAAAACGATTACGGTTACGACTGGTGGCCAAAGGTTCCCAGCCATGATGGCTCCGACTGGTCCGAGATGTCCTCCTTCGAGAAGATGAAGGAAGGCACCATGAAGGGCTACTACGCATGGGGCATGAACCCCTGCCACAGTGCGCCCAACTCTGGTAATGTTCGTCGCTCTATGGCTAACTGCGACTGGGTTGTAGTTGTAGATCAGGTCATCACCGAAACCGCTTCCTTCTGGGATGCTCCCGACATGAAAGCCGAGGAAATCGGCACCACGTGCTACTTCCTGCCTTGCGCTCTTATTTACGAAAAGCCGGGTACCATCCTCAACTCTGGTCGCTGGATTCAGTGGCGTCAGCAGGCAGTTGAGCCTTGGGACGAGGCAAAGCCCGACTACGAGATCTGCGATCTTCTGTGGAAGGAAATCTGCCGCCTGTACAAGGAAGAGGGCGGTGCTAACCCCGATCCTATTCTGAAGATGAAGTGGGACTACTACGTCGATGGCAAGATCGACCCCCGTCCCGTTGCTTGGGCTCTGAATGGCTACAAGCTGGAAGGCTCCGATTGGTCTCAGGGCTTCGAGTCAAACGCAGACGGTGCAACGCTCGCAAAGGGCAGCATCAACCTGCTTCCCGGTTATGCGAAGCTGGAAGCCGACGGTTCTACTGCATGCGGCATGTGGATCTACTCCGGCTTCTATGCCAACAACGATGCTCCGCTTTCCGCCGAAAGCCAGCCCGTTTACAAGCGCAACAACGTGGACACTTCGGGCTTGGGTCTGTACTCCGACTGGGCCTATGCTTGGCCGAACAACCGCCGCGTCATCTACAACCGCGCTTCTGCAGACCTTCAGGGTCAGCCTTGGGCGGAAGACAAGGCGTTGGTCAAGTGGGACTTGAACGAAAAGAAGTGGGTAACTGGCTATAAGGCCGGTATGGATATCCCCGACTTTGCAGCTACCAAGGCTCTGCCCGACGGCACCACTCAGCAGATCGAACCCAACAACAAGGCGTTCTTCATGCTGTGGGAACAGAACGGCCGACTTGAAAGCTATGGCATGGTGGATGGTCCTCTGCCCGAGCATTACGAGCCCTTTGAAACCCCGCTTTCCGAGAACTTGCTAAATGGTCGTTTGAATAGCCCCTGCTATCTGGGTCGTCCCGATGATGAGGGCAAGAAGGGCCTTGGAACCAAGTACTCCGACGAGTCTACGCGCCGTGCAACGGCAGACGAGTTCCCCTATGTTGCCACTACGTACTCTGTTACGGAGCATTGGCAGACGGGTGCTCAGACGCGTGCTTGCCCGGCACTTGTTGAGGCTATGCCTGGCGACATGATCGAGCTTTCGCCTGCTTTGGCGAAGGAGAAGGGCATCCAGACTGGTGACGATGTCCGCGTTTGGAACCGTCGTGCCTCTGTTGTGGTTACGGCAGTGGTTACGCCTCGTATTCGTCCGCTGACCGTCAATGGCAAGACCCAGCATCTGGTTGGCATGACCCACCACTATAGCTGGAGCAAGCTCTTCGGCCTCACTACGCATGGTGCGGTAAACGATCTGACGCCGAACGTCGGTGACCCGAACAGCCAGACGCCTGAATACAAAGCGTTCCTGGTTAACATCGAGAAGACTACGGTTTAGGAGGAGGTGACCCTAGATGACTGAAATGGCTATTTTGTTCGATTCGTCTCGCTGCACTGGCTGCAGGGGTTGCCAGGTTGCCTGCAAGTGCTGGAACGACTTGCCTAGTGAACCCACTGCGGAAAATCCTTACGATTCCGTGAATTGGGACGGTAAGTTTACCCATCCTGCCGACCTTAACTCTTGCACCCGCTTGATTATGACGTTCGAAGACTTCGAGGATGAGAAGTCCCAGAAGCGCGTTGGCTGGGCATTTGGTCGCCGTGCTTGTCAGCATTGCACCAACGCGGGCTGCGTAAACATGTGTCCCGCAGGTGCGCTGTATAAGGACGAGGAGACCGGTATGGTCACCTACGACCAGGACAAGTGCATTGGTTGCCAGAACTGCTCGGCAGCTTGCCCGTACGATGTTCCTCGCTACGAGGACTGTGGCGGCAAGACCGTTATCAACAAATGCTCGGGCTGCGTCGATCGTATTGCCCAGGGCATGATGCCGGCATGTGTTACCACCTGTCAGCCTGGCGCCCTGCAGTTCGGCACCCGCGAGGAAATGATTGCACTTGCAAACGAGCGCTTGCAGCTGCTGCGCGACCGTGGGTACGAGGATGCTTGCATCTACGGCGAAAACGAGATGGACGGCTTGCATGTAATTCAGGTTCTGAAGCACGGCATGAAGCCTCATGGCGCAGTCGAGAATCCTCAGATTCCTCCTGCGGCCTTCCTTTCGGGCATCATGAAGCCCGTTACCGCTGTTGGCGCTGGTGCTACGGTTCTTGGCCTTGCTGCGATGTTTGGCCTTGCTGCTGGCTACAAGCGCGATACGTTGGTTTACAACGACGGCAACGGCGATACCATCAGCCTGGAAACGGGCGAGGTAACCAAGCAGGGCAATGGTCCTGACGAACGTACCGTGATGGAGGCCATTACCGAGAACCTTCCCATTGGCAAGAAAGGGGGCGACGACCATGAGTAAGCATGCTGAATTCGACATCACGCCTGAAGAGCAGGCTGAAAATGAAGCGTTCCTGCGCGGACGCGAAGTTGCTGGCGAGCGCTATATCAAGCGCCACTCCAAGCAGGCTCGTTGGACGCATGGCATCACCGTTAGCTGCTGCATGTGGTTGATGTTCTCTGGCGCTTTCGTGTTTGTGCCTCCCTTGGCCGCCATGGTGGGCCCGGATGTGGTCTTCGCATTCCGTATGAGCCATCGTATCCTTGGCGTCGTGTTCGTGTTGGTTCCTGTCATTAGTGCCATCATGGCACCGGCTGGTGTGAAGCACATTATCCACAACAACATTTGCCATTGGACAGAAGACGACAAGAAGTGGATGATCCTGTTCCTGCCGTACCTGTTCCTGGCCAAGTGGATTCACATGCCCGACCAGGACGAGCAGAAGTCTGGCCAGCGTGTGGCTGACGGTGCTCTGTGGATTTCCGGCATCATCATGGGTATTACGGGCGTTCTGCTCCTTCTGAACTCCACGATCTTGCCTATGGGCACGGGAGCTCATTCGTGGCTGCTGTTCTTCCACGACCTGTTCTTCTGCATCATGCTCATCTTCGCCCTTGCTCATATCTTCTTGGGTGCAGGCATCTTCCAGCCGTATCGCGGCATGTGGAAGGTAATGTGGAAAGACGGTCTGATCTCCGAATCCGACGCGTTGTACCACTGGGGCCACTGGGCACGTGATGTCCTCAAGACCGACAACAACGTTATCCGCAAAAAGGACGACGAAAAGTAGCGGTCGTACAAGGCCAATTAAAGATGCCGTTCCCCCTTTTGGTGGAGCGGCATCTTTCTGCCTTGCTGTACCATTCAGGAGCAATTTCTTGTTCCGTGTGCAGCGGAGATAGAGGCAAGTATCTATCCGGAAGCAACAAGGGGATGTGGAATGAACCTTAAGTTTATTGATCGTGTAATCAAGGCGAACGAGGATACTTTTTCTGAGGAAGACGTCAATCGTCTAAAGTACTTTTATGGCTTATGGGACGATATGGATCGCTGGTCGAAAGGCCCAACTACCGCCGAAAAGCACTATGCGGTTCCATCGGCTGAGGAGTTGGAAGAAGCCTGGATGGCTGATCGCCCCGTGTTCTCGTTTGCCCCTCCGAAAATCCAGAAAAGTCGTTTTGCGGCGATATGCTATAGCCTTCGCGAATACGTTTGCGACGAGGGGGGATTGAGCGAAGAAGACGCCAAGGCGCTTCGTGAAGTCAACTTCCGTTCGCTGGTTGAACAAGAGGATATGGAGCTTGCGGCAAGCGACCCTGAGGCATTTATTGGGGGATTGCTTTCCAATGCTTACGAGCAGGAAATTCCCTCTGCCGCAGCTCACATGGTCGCTATGGTTGGCATGATGGCCTTGCGTGTTGACTTGGAACTCGTGGCAAAAGCCGTGGTAAAAGAGCAGCGCAAGATCAACAAAATGAACCATAATCCGCTTTCCTGCCCCGTGTGTGGAAGCACACCCGCATTGGCTAAAGTTGGTGGCGAAAGCCCCACTGATGGTCGTGGCCGAACCCTGTATTGTCAGCAATGTGGAACCGAATGGGCGTTCGAGCGCATTCGCTGTGCACGTTGTGGTTCACAGAACCCCCAGCATCTTCATTACTTCAACGTTGAGGGTGACGATGCCCATCGCATTCACAAGTGCGATGAATGCAACGGCTATATTCGCACGGTGTTCATCGAGGATGCTTTGCGCCCGTTCTCTTACGAGGCAGAGGAAGTGGTAACCGCAAAGCTTGATGCTATTGCCCGTGACCCAAAGTTCCAGACGCAAGAGTAGTATTGAAGCATAGACTTGAAGGCGACCAAGAAGGTCGCCTTTTTTATTTGTCGGTAGTTGGAGGACTGTGTTGATCAACCTGGCCGAAGAGTGGCGAAGGCTCGATGGGCGTCGTCGCAAGCCTGACTCCCAAGAGCATTGGGACGAGCGCGCGAAATCGTTTTCATTCAAAGACACTCCCGATGCTTACCTGCAATCTTTTATTTCGAAAGCTGGCATTACTGGCAAAGAATCCGTGCTTGATATGGGGTGTGGGACAGGTTCGCTCGCCGTTGCCCTTGCCGCTATGGGCTGTTCGGTTGTTGCTGCCGATTTCAGCGAAGGGATGCTTGATCGCCTGTGTTCGAAAGCAGCAGAGCGGGGGATGCTTTGGGAAAGGGGAACGTCTGGGTTTGGTTCGGGCGGCTTTCCTGCTGGCGATTTTGAAGCATGTCCCTCTGAGGTTCAGGCGGGGAAGATTCTCCCTCTTCTCATGAGCTGGGAAGACGACTGGGCGAACTATGGTTTGGAGCAAGGTTCGGTCGATGTGGCTGTCGCATCGCGTTCGGTGATCACCCACGATTTGGAGGATTCGCTGCAGAAGCTTTCCGCGGTTGCTCGCGAAAGAGTATGCGTAACCGTCGGCACAGGCGTTTCCCCTCGTGTCGATATGCGCGTTGCTCGTGCGATGGGTTTAGAGCTTGAGCGACACAATGATGCCTTATTCGTGTTTGGTATTGCTTCCAACTTAGGATATGAGCCCACCGTTTCTTACATCCATTCGCCCAGAACCAAGTCTTATATTTCACCTGATGAGGCATATTATTCTTTGTTGAAAACAAGAGACTATCTTGCCGATACAGCTGATCAGATAAGCGTCGAGGAAAGCGCTTGCCGTTTACGCGGTTTTCTTGCCGATCATTTGGTCGAAATCGAGGAAGACGGCACTAGGTGCTGGACGCTCGACCAGCCACGAGTTGTCCCCTGGGCATTTATCAGCTGGGATGTGAACAGTTGATTTCACTTGTAGCTGTTGCTTCGGTGGGATCCCGACCCCTCTTATTCTGGGGAAGAGGGGCTGTTTGATCTAAAGCGGTCGAGATTGTTGGTCGTATCGGCAATGAAACGCAGAAAGGATACTGCATGAGGTCGTTTGAGGAAGATCTGAGCCGCGCGATTACCTTCCATGGTCATCTGTGCGGCGGTCAAATAACGGGTGTGCGTATGGCGCGTTATGCGTTGAAGTATTTCGGCATCGATGACCCTGATCATTACCGTGATCTGATTGTTTATGTAGAATGCGATCGTTGTCTTACGGATGCGATTATGGTGGTTACCGGTTGTCATCCTGGTAAACGCCGCATGAAATGCTTGGATTTTGGCAAGCAGGCGGCGACGTTTTTTGACTTGAATCGCAATGAGGCAATTCGATTGGTGAACGTGAGCGAAAAGTGCCCAAAGGGTGAGGATGCGAAAGCGTGGTTTGCTGCTCGTAGCGACGAGGATTTGTTCAGTGTTCAGAAAGTAGCTGTTAATTACACCGACCTTGATGCCCCAGGAAAACCCCATTCCCATGTTGTTTGCGCAGTTTGCGGCGAAGAGGTTACCGATGGCCGTGAAGTGAAAACGGGCTGCGGAAAGGCTATCTGCAGAAGTTGCGCCGGACAGGCATATTACGAAGTGCTACAGCCTTAGGGGAATGGACCGTTCTGTGTTCCCCAGCGCAGGGCTTCGACAACCGTAAACTGTTGTGGCTAGAGGTCCCCCTCATTTCCTTTTGAAATCCCCCAACGAAAGGATTCTTATGAACCCCAATGAAATGATGAGCGTCGAAGAAGCACTTGATTGTGTGCTTTCTCATGTTGCGCCCCTTGAGGTCGAAACCGTTTCGCTGCTCGATGCGGTTGGACGCGTTGTTGCTGAAGATTTGATAAGCGATTGCGATATTACCCCGTTTAACCATGCGGCAATGGATGGTTTTGCGGTTCGTGTGGCCGATCTGGTGAACGCATCCGAGGACTCGCCCGTTTCTCTGCAGGTGGTGGGGGAAGTTCCTGCTGGGTCTGTCTTCAACGGAGAAATTGGCTTCGGCGAAGCTGTGCGCATTATGACGGGCGCTCCCGTGCCAAATGGCGCAGATGCGGTCGTGAAATACGAAATCGTCGATTACCTTGGCAGCGACGGAAGACAGGGGAGCGCCGTTTCGTTCTCTCAACCAGCAGCGCCTTCCGAAAACATCCGCGGTAAAGGTGAAGAGATAGCGCAGGGGGAGGTTGCTATCCATGCGGGTGAGGTGGTAAGTGCTGCTGGTGTCGGGTTCTTAGCAAGTTGCGGCGTTACGACAGTTCCGGTATATCGTCGTCCGCGCGTTGCTATTATCCCTATCGGCTCCGAGTTGTTGACCCCGAAAGAGCCATTCCGCCCTGGGTGTATTCGCGATAGCAATTCGTATGCTATGGCGGCATGCGTTGCCCAAACTGGGGGTATTCCCGCTCAGCTGATGATTGTTCCCGATAAAGAAGAGTGTTTGGCGCGCTCCATCAAGCTTGCTGCAGAAGATTACGATTTCATTATCACTACCGGCGGCGCCTCTAATGGCGATTACGATTTCATCAAACCCGTGGTTGAGGATCTGGGCGAGCTTTACATGACCTTGGTGAACATGCGGCCTGGTAAGGCGCAGACTTTCGGCATAGTGGACGGTACGCCGGTTTTCGGTTTGCCGGGAAATCCTGCAGCAGCGTATTGCGGTTTTGAGGTTTTGATTCGCCAGGCATTGCGCAAGATGCAGGGCTATTCTTCCGTTGGCCGTCCGTTGCTTAAGGCTCGTTTAGTAGGCGATCGCAAAAAACGCGATCCGCGTCGCATTTACCTGCGTGCCTCGCTTTCTCGAAACGAGGAAGGCGTTCTTTGCGTGGTGCCCGCAAAGAACCAGAGCTCGGGTTTGTTCAGCACTCTTCATCGGGCTAACTGCCTGGCAATACTCCCAGAGGGTACCAGTCAGAACCCTGTGCCTGACGGCACCCTTATTGATTGCCTATTGCTTGATGTTGAAGAAGGAACGGTGCTGTAGATGATCACGTTTGCTGTTATTACCTGCTCTGATACGCGTAGTGAAAAGGAAGATACTGCTGGCGCGCTGCTTCGAGAGCTTATTGCCGACCAAGGGTGGCAATGCGCTGCGTACGATGTGGTGAAAGACGAGCGCCCTGAAATAGCAGCCGCCATTGTTCGGGCCGCAGATGAGAGCAAGGTTGATGTGGTGCTTACGTGTGGTGGCACGGGTTTGAGCTTGAGGGATGTGACGCCTGAGGCCACGCGTGATGTGTGCGAGCGAGAAGTGCCTGGCATTGCCGAGGGCATGAGGGCGCACAGCCTTTCCATTACGCCGCGGGCAATGCTCTCGCGCGCATTGTGCATGCAGCGTGGCACAACATTGGTGATCAATTTGCCGGGAAGCAAAAAAGCCGCCCAGGAGAACTGGGACGGCATTGTTGAGGTTTTGCCCCATGCCGTTTCTATGATGCATGGGGGCGGGCATTAATCAGTTCTAAGCTCTGTTCCATGTGCCGGTTTTTCCACCTTCTTTATGAAGCAGGCGAACCGCATCGATTTCCATTCCGCGATCGATTGCTTTGCACATGTCGTATACGGTTAGCCCTGCTACGCTTACTGCGGTTAGCGCCTCCATTTCCACACCGGTTTTACCGACGAGCGAACAGGTTGCGGTTAGGTGGATGCCGCAGCGACCGTCTTCGCGCTCTTCGACATGCTGCGGCGTGCACTTTACCTCAACTTTGGTAAGAGCCAACGGATGGCAGAGGGGTATAAGGTTGCTGGTTTGCTTGGCTGCCATTATGCCGGCTATACGTGCGGCTGCCAGCACATCACCCTTTTTCGCGCTGCCGCTTTCGATGACCGCGAGGGTTTCGGGCTGCATGGCAACGAAGCCTTCTGCGATGGCGGTTCGCTTGGTTTCTGCCTTTTCTGAGACATCGACCATACGGGCGTCGCCTTCGGCATCGATGTGGGTAAGTTGTTGGGTCATGTGATTCTCCTTGAGTGGGAAGATAGGGACAGGTACCAGATTTCCACTTTAACGGGAATCTGGTACCTGTCCCTATCTTCCCTTTTAGCCGCCGACTTGGCTCATCATGCGGCGGGTTCCTACGCGATGTTCATGGCCGCTTGGCTTATGGGACAGCGCTGCCTTGAATACTGAAAGCACCTCTTCTTCGCTGCCTTTTCGAAGTGCACTGCGAATATCGTACTCGGTGTCGCTGAATAAGCAGGGCTTTATCTTGCCATCGGCGGTAAGGCGCAAACGGTTGCAGCTTGCGCAGAAGTGGTTTGAGATTGCCGATATCACGCCGACGGTTCCTTGAGCGCCGGGAAGTCGATAGTACTGCGCCGGACCCCAGCCGTCGGGTGTGGCCACAGTGGGCTGAAGGTTTCCCAATCCGATGGACTGCGCTTGGATGTTAATGGTCTCGATAATCTCCTTTGCGGGGACAACATCGTCTGGCCCCCATCCGCAACCACCGCAGTCTTTTCCGCTTCCGATAGGCATGTATTCGATAAAGCGAACATGCAAGGGGGCATCCACTGTTAAGCGGGCAAAAGAAAGAAGATCCTGGTTTAAACTGCGGACGACAACCGTATTGAGCTTGACGGGGGAAAGGCCCGCCGAAAGAGCCGCTTCTATACCTTTAAGAGCATCATCCAGGTTACCAAGTCTGGTAATGAAGCGGTATTGTTCCGCGTCTAGCGTGTCCAGCGATATGTTTACGCGGGAAAGGCCCGCAGCTTTCAAATCAGCTGCCATATCGGGCAGGAGTATTGCATTGGTGGTCAGTGCGACGCTTTCGATGCCAGGGGTTTGCGCGGTTCGCTCGATGAGGCCCAAAAGCCCCTTGCGAACGGTTGGCTCTCCGCCGGTGAAGCGGATGTGCCTAATCCCGAGCCGTGATGCACACTCGATTGCTTTATGGACTTCCTCGAGGGTAAGTATGCTTTCGTGGGGAATACTTTTAACGCCATGCTCGGGCATGCAGTAGATGCAGCGCAAGTTGCAGCGGTCGGTTAGCGATATGCGCAGATAGTCGATTTGTCTTCCCTGACCATCTTTCATGGCGTCTCCTTTCGGGTGATAGTGGTATGCGGGTTGAGCCGTTGAGCGTAATCGCGTTGGTTCGGCTATTTGGATACGAGGTAAACCTTATCGGAAGGGATGCGGATCAGAAGTACTTCATCTTTGACTGGTAGCTTTTCTTCGGGCACCTTCAATTTGTCGACGCGCCAGAATAAGTGCTGTTCAAGGTATTTCATCTCATTTTCAGTTTGCTCAACTACAGGGTCTGAGCCTGGCGTACGGTCCAGGAATTCCAGCAGTACTGAACGATCAAAACGCGAGTCGCTCGTGCGGACAACCCGAACACGATAGGTGTTCCGTCCTGGCTCTTCTGCACGTTCCAGAAAGAATGCTCGAACTCCCATGTAAGTTAGGTTCTCCGGCGCGGGCTTGTCGGTTTCCACTTCGATGCCCCAGGCGGGTAGGAATATTCGATGGGCGTCAACCCGATGGGCAAGGGTTGTGTTCTTGCAGCCAGAGAGTCTGATGCTTGCTGCTGATTGGGGGTTGTTGACCAAATTGCTGCCCGTGCTCACCTCCATGACGTGCCCTTTTTCGATTACGGCAATACGGTCGCAAAAACGCAGTGCCTCATCGATATCGTGGCTAACGTACAGAATTGTTCCGTGGAAGGTTTCGAACAGTCCAGCCAGGTTCTGCTCCAATACGCCTTTTAAATGCGCGTCGAGGGCAGAGAAAGGCTCATCAAGCATAAGGATGTCAGGTTTTGCTGCAAGCATGCGGGCCAAGGCAACGCGCTGTTGTTGCCCTCCAGAAAGTTGCGAGGGGTATCGTTTGCCGAATCCGTCTAGGCCAAAGCGCTTCAGCTCAGCGTCCACTTGAGCGTCGCGTTCTTTTTTGGGCAGCTTTCGGTCGATTCCCGCCGCCACATTTTCTGCCACGGTTAAATTGGGGAACAGCATATAGTTTTGGAATAACAGAGCGGTTTTGCGTTCTTGAGGGGAAAGGTTCACGGTGGGTCGTTTTCCGGCTTCCCGTTCAAAGAACGTTTTCCCGTTCACCACGATCTTTCCCTCATCAGGGGTTTCGATGCCGGCAATGCATCTCATGGTAAGGCTCTTTCCGCAACCTGATTCGCCCAGCCAGCCTATGGTTTCGTTGCCAGCTTCTATATCCACGTCGAGGGTAAATGTGGGGAAGCTCTTTTTTATGGATACGGAAAGGCTCATTCTTCGGCTCCCTTACGGTATTTGGTAGTCCGATTGCTCCACAAGTTGATGAACAAGATCACAATAAAGCTGAATCCGATAACGATTGCGGTCCAGAACCAGGCAACACCATCATTTCCGTTCATCCATTCGAAGTAGATGGCGATGGGTATGGTGCGAGTGACGCCTAGGTAGTTGCCGGCTAAGAATAGCGTTGCGCCGAATTCACCGAGCGCACGTGCAAATGCGAGCACGGTTCCGGCGGCAATGCTGCTCCAGGAAAGGGGGAGCATCAATTTCAGGAAGATGCGTGTATTGCTCCACCCCAAGGTGCGAGCCGCATCGAGCATATTGGCATCGAGGTTTTCAAAAGCACCCAGGGCACTTCGATACATCAAGGGGAATGCAACCACTACTGCGGCAATAACCGTTGCAGGCCAGCTGAAGATGAGGGGAAATCCGATATCAATAAAGAAGCTGCCGAAGGCGGTATTCCTGCCACAGAGATACAGCAAGATGAAGCCACATACAGTCGGGGGAAGCACCATGGGGATGGTGAATATGCTGTCGGCGATGTTCTTTGCTTTTTGCGAAAGGTGAAGACACCAATATGCAGCTAGCAGTCCAAGGACGAAGACGAAAACGATGGCAACGCCAGTAGTTTTAAGGGTTACCCACAGGGGACTCCAGTCGAGTTCTGAGAGGAATTTGCCCGCTGCGGCAATTCCGGTGGCACCTTCGTTCACGATAACCTCATTTGTGGGGGCCAGTCGACCAAAATCGGCAAATGAGGGTTTGAAATAGGTTGGGTTGTCGCTATCGGTAAGATCGGAGCCATCGGTGCCTATAACGCTGGCATACACATTTCCATTAATTTCTTGATCGAATGAGAAACGGATGTTGCCGATTTCGTAGGTTGGGTTGCTCGTGAAGTGCCAGGTATCGATTCGGGAAAGAGGGATAGAGCCCGCTGCCGTTTCGCCGTCGAGTTTACAGAAGTAGTCTTTAAGTAGGGCTTTATCATTCTCGTCGTCGATATCGATGCCAAGAGTCTGTGCTGCTTGGGCGGGAACGTAAGCGACTGCGTAGGATTCGGAGGCGATAAGCTGAAAGAATTCGCCTGTCTCGTTTCCCACCAAATACGAGTAACCGTAATACGTTCCATCAATAGCTCGATTCGACCCCTTTTGGGCACGTATGAAATCGCAGACTGCGTAGGAGGCGTCCTCAATTGATGCGCTGGTTGCATCTTCCGATACGCTAACTTTTGCCGATTCTCCGTTTTCAGAGGAAGAAGCCTGGGGATTGGTGGTTTTGGGAGTGTCGGCGTCGCCCAAGGCCTCATTGGCAAATGCCTTGCAGGGGAGCAATGACGTTATCAAAACCAGTATCAGCATGAATAAGCAGGTGGCGTGTGCCGTGCCTCGTTTTGTATTCATGGAAGGTCCTTATCTGAAAAGGTAGCGTATCGAAAAATGGGAGATGGGCGTTGCTGCGCACCCATCTCCAGAAAATAGCGAAGTTGAAGTTGCTATTTGCGGCTTACGCCAACTCGAAGCCCCACTTCTGCCAGATTGCCTGAACTTTTTCGCTGTTCATGCACCAGCCAAGGAATTCCTTGGTGGCATCAACGTTCTTGCAATCCTTGGTAATAGCGCCAGGATACACGATGTTCTTGTGGGTGTCGCCAGGTACGGCGCCAACGATCTCTACGCCACCAAAGCGATAGACGTCGGAGGTGTATACAAAGGCAATATCAACATCGCCAGACTGAGCATGCTTGCAAACGTTGCCAACAGAGGTGTCAGTTACAACTTTGTAGTCGGAGCCGTAAGAGCCGCCCTTTCCGGAGATTTCCTTGCCGGTCTTGCCTGCGTCATCACCGGCGGGGGTGTAAACGCCAGCGGTGGAAAGGGACTGTGCTGCATAGTTGCCTGCGGGAACAGAGTCATCGCCAACGCATATGGAGTACTTGCCGGCGGCAATGTCCTCAAGCGTTGCATCGGAGAGACCGGAGCCTTCCTTGGAAACCATAACCAGATCATTCTTGAACAGGTCAACGCGGGTTCCTTCGTCAACGTAACCTTCCTTGACGGCGGTATCCATGGAACCCTTGGATGCAGAAATCAAAAGATCGGCGTAGGATCCTGCACCGAGCATTTCGTTCAGTTCGCCTGAAGCCTTGTACTGGGTGTCGGCAAAGGATACGTTGCTGTGGCCATCTTCGATATAAGCCTGCTGGGCTTCTTCCATTGCCTTCGAAAGAGAGTTGGCGGCAAATACCTGAAGCTGAACGTCTTCTTTCTTTTCCTCCTGTTGACATCCGGTAAGAGCTACGGCAACCAACGCGCAGCAAGCGAAAGCCGCAAACGCGGTGGCGAGTTTTTTCGCCTTTTGGGTGACAGGCATGGGGGAAATCCTTTCAATTCGGGGCGTGGTTTTGTCCTTTCGCGAGAATAAATCGAAAAACCCTCGTTTGGTTTGGGAAAATAAGCGAAACGATTGTGAAGTGTCGATTCCGAGAGGTAAACGGTATGCGCAGCGATGAAGTTTCGGCAGACATCAAAGTATTCATAAGCTCAAAGAGCCAAGCGCACCATAGTCCTGGGCTCGGCCTTGGCGTCGTGGAATTGTGCGAGCGAGTTGAACGGTTGGGCTCGCTGAACAAAGCTGCGGCAGATATGGGCATGGCTTATAGTAAGGCATGGCGCATTATCAAGCAGGCGGAAGAAGGCCTTGACGTGGCTTTATTCCTTCGTCAAGGAGCCCGTGGCTCTTGCTTGACCGAAGAAGCCAAAGCGCTAATCGAGTTGTTCCGCAAAGTGGAGCGCGAAACGAACGCCTGCGCCAATCGGGTGCTTCGTGAGTCTTTGGACGATTTGGTCGATAAAGGAATTCTTTCCCATGCTTCGGCCCCTGATTTGGAAAAGAAAGCCACACCTGAACTTATTGCGCAGGTACGTGCGTTGGGACTGTAGATATCCCTCTTCATTGTTTATTTAGCTGATAGTTTGATACGGTGAAATATCCAGGTAACCGTTTACCGCTTACTACATACCGTTTACTGAGGGTGTTTTCGGTAAACGGGAAAGCCGTTTTCTTGCTGCTTCTTGAATCGGTTTTAAAGGCAGCGCTTAGCTATACATACGGTATAGGACTTCTGCTTGAGCAAGCTCTTGTGGCGTATTCACGTTGGCAAAGGGATCAATCGATCCGGGCTTGCGCATGAGCTCGGCGTTGAATCGGGTGCAGTCGATCGAATCGATCAAATCCCGCATGCGCTTTGACCCTTGTGAAGTAATGCGCTCCAGAATAGGTTGGCATGTACTTTTGCGATACACCGCTGCAAAAGGTTCGTAATTTCCTTTATTGAATGGCACCACTGCGTCACTTCCGCTTGCTTGCAGCGCAAGAGCTTCGCGGGTAAGGATTTGTGGCGAAAAGGCAATCATGTCGCAAGCAACAACCCCAACGGCATCGTTGGAGCTTGCTTCAATTGCGGTAAGCAGTCCGGGCAGGGCACCGCGTTCTTCCATGACATCGCCGACAAGGCGGAGCTTGGGATGCCGCTCAAGGAGATAACGCAGCTCCGGCTCTTCGTTGGTTGTAACGATGAGCTCGTCGGCAAATGAGGCAACTACTTCCAGCATGTGCTCAATTAGGGGGCGCCCCAAAAAAGGTGTCAATGCTTTCGATTGTCCCATTCGCTTTGATTCACCACCTGCCTGAATGGCGATGGTAAGTGGCGCACGCGTGTATCGTTTTCGTAAAAACGCCGCAATAGCTTCAATGTCCTCGAAACCGAATACTTCGACAGCGTTTTCGCGGGCAATTTGCTCAACGGCCGGCATGTCGGTAACGATAGCGGCTGGAATTGCGGGCCGGTTTGGTGTTTCGTTGTCAGACTGTGAGTGCTCTGTGCTGGACAAGCGATCGATGAGCGCTTCTGCGGCAATTTGATCTTTTGGATTTTCCGCTCGAAGCAGTTCGATGGTTGGCAATCCTACGCCGCGGAATCCTTCCACGAGTATCAAATCGTAGTTCGGCATAAGCTCCAATGCCTCGGAGCAGGAAACCTCTTGGGCTAGATCGCATGTGAACGCCAAGCGTTTGCTTGAAAGGATTGCGGTGGCTTTTGATCCTGCGGCACGATGACGGTATGAATCTTTCCCCGGAATGTCGATTTCAAAATCAGGGTGTCCATGGTGTTTCAGGGTGCCAATAGCAAGTCCCTGACGGGTAAGCTCGGCTATGATTTTTTCCAACAGGGTCGTTTTCCCTGAATTCTGCCTTCCCACAAAAGAAACGGCAGGGCTTGGCCGATAGGGCTTATGGGGTAGAGGTTCGTAGATCATGCCAAATCCTTGTGTTTGTTATAGGCTGCTCGGCATGGCAAGTGTAGGGCATCATGTGGGTTTTCGGCATCCGCATTATACGAATGGTTCGGGTGGGGGCGTGTAGGCAAATTCTTTTCGCCGTGAATAGCCATCCGTTAGCCCTGTTGATTCTGCCGAAGGAAGGTTGAGCGACATGCTTATTGCGCGGTCCTCACTACTATTGGAACGTTACTTATTGGCGTTTGAGGAGGTATTCATGGCTCATATTGCATCCATTAACCTTTCTGCGCGCAAAGGAGTTCGGAAAACGCCTGTTGGTGATGCTCCTCAAGTTGTCCTTGTCGATGATGGGCTGGAAAACGACGCTCATGCAGGAAAGTGGCACCGTCAGGTTTCGTTTTTGGCAGAAGCATCCATCGCGAAAGCTCGTGATATGGGCTTAGAGGTTGGCCCTGGCGATTTTGCTGAAAACTTTACAACCGAAGGAATTGATCTGCTTGATTTGCCTTTGGGCACGCAACTCCGTTTGGGAAAAGATGTGTTGGTGGAAATCAGCCAAATCGGTAAAGTGTGCCATACCCGTTGTGCCATTTACCATTTGGCGGGCGACTGCATCTTTCCCCGCGAGGGCATTTTCGGCGTGGTGCTGCATGGTGGCGTTGTTTCGGCGGGTGACGCCATCGAGGTCGTAAAGCGTGGTGACGGCACGTGCGCGCATACTCCACCTGAGGCATTGGCCGAAGTGGAGGCAGCACGAAAGGCAGGCACCCTGTGAGCAGTGAAACGCAAGACCTTTCTAAAAACGAGGGGAAACAAAGCTCCTATCGCGAAGCCTACCTTGATAATGCTGCCACAACCAAACCGCGTCCCGAGGTGGTGCAGGTTATGATGCGGGAGCTTCAGAACTACGGCAACGCATCTTCCGTACATGCGCTGGGCAAGAAGGCAAAGCGCGTGTTAGAAGACAGTCGTGCTGTTGTCGCAGCTGCTTTGGGTGCTGAGCCCGATGAGGTATTTTTCACATCGGGCGGAACCGAGTCGAACAACCTTGCCATTCACGGTTCGGTTATGGCCCGCGGAATCGGTGCAGGTCGAATCATAACTTCTGCTTTGGAGCACCCTTCGGTAACGCGATCGGTGCGCGGTCTTAAGCGAGAGGGCGATTGCTGCGTTTCTTATGTCGAAGCCGTACATGGCAATTTTGACCTGGAAGCATGCGCGCGCTTCCTCCAGGAACCAACAACATTGGTAACAGTAATGTCGGTGCAAAACGAGCTTGGTTATCGGCTCCCTATCGCTGAAATCGTCAAGTTGCGCAATGAATATGCTCCCAACGCAGTGGTGCACACCGATGCCGTTCAGGCTTTTGGCAAGATCGACGTTCCCGTACACGAGTGGGGTGTTGATCTGGCTTCCCTTTCTGCTCATAAGATCGGGGGGCCGAAGGGTATCGGCGCTTTGTTTGTAAAGCGTGGGACCGATATGTTCACCACGGCGTTTGGGGGTGGGCAAGAACGCGGTCTTCGTTCAGGAACCGAGCCCGTTTACCTCGCCGCTGGTTTTGCCGAAGCGGTACGCTGTGCATTTTCCGACAGGCAGGCCGAAGAAATGCGCGTTCGCGGATTGTGGGACCGTTTGCGCACTCGGGTTAACGTAGAGATCCCTGATGCGGTAATCAATTCACGTGAGGACGGATCGCCTTACCTGTTCAATTTCAGCGTTCCTGGTATGAAAAACCAGGCGGCCCTCCGCTATTTGAGCGACCACGGCGTCTACGTTTCCAAGGCTTCTGCGTGTGAGTCAAACATCAATACCGTTCCAGTTGGCACATGGCGTCATAAGCATCCGCTTTCACTTCAAGCGGCTGGCATTCCCCTTGCAATGGGCAAGCGCACGCTGCGCGTCAGCTTCGGTTACGATTCATGCGAAGACGATGTCGACCAATTCGTGGATACCCTGAAAGCGTATCTGGCTAGCTGCTAAAGCAATTCCACTTCGCCTAAATTGAAGGCGTTCAATGTTAGCTGTTTCTTACGCTTTACGTTGTTAACCTGCGGTAACCAGATTCGGTGCTAAGGTGTGGGGAATCGCTCACGTAGGTGGGCGATTCTTTTTGCTTTTAAGCGCCGAACCATGAGTGGCGTTATTCGATGAAAGAAGTTGAGCGTTATGAATAGTGGGTCTTATCAGACATCGAGAATGGCGGATGTGCGTCGTGTTCTGTGGATCGTTCTTTTGCTTAATCTGCTGGTTGCGCTTGCGAAGTTCTTTTATGGCTTGGCCACCAATTCTCACTCTATGCAGGCTGACGGTATCCATTCGGTGTTCGACTCCATGGGTAATGTAGTTGGCTTGGTTGGGATCACGCTCGCCCTGCGACCCGCAGATGAAGGCCACCCTTACGGGCACTTCAAATTCGAGACATATGCGAGCATGGTTATCGGTATTCTGCTCATAGCTGCTGCGTTCGAGGTTGGATCAAGCGCTATCGGCGCCCTAATTTCAGGCGACCACAATGCTTCCGTTACGGTGGTTTCCTATGTGGTCATGGTGGGCACGCTGTGCATCAACATTGGCGTAACAACGTATGAGCGAAAGGCCGGTAAGCGTTTGAACAGCGATATCTTGCTGGCAGATGCAAGTCATACGCTTTCTGATGCTATGGTTTCCATTGGCGTCATTGTTGGCCTCGTGCTGATTCAGCTCGGCTTCGCCATTGCTGACTCCGTAATGGCCTTGGTTGTCATGGTTGCCATTTTGTATACCGCATTCGATGTGTTCCGTTCGGCTTTTCAGACTCTTTCCGATAAGGCGCGAATCCCCGAAGAGGAAGTTCGCAAAGTCGTGGAGGGCATCGCAGGTGTTCGGAATGCGCATCGTATTCGCACGCGCGGCACCCAGGGCGATGTATATGCTGATTTGCATGTGCTGGTTGATCCGGGCATGACCGTTGCTGCTTCGCATGAGCTTGCCGATCGCATTGAATCTGAGATCGTCCATAAGTTCCCGCAGGTAAAGGACATCCTTGTCCATATTGAGCCCGATGATGCCTATCATCGGGCAGAGAGCCATTCCGAATAGTGGTCCTGTTTCTGAAAAAAACGAATCAAGACGGTTGACGCAAAGTGCTGTTCTGGTAATATACAAGCTCGCTGAAGCAGTTCGGCATTTTCGGGCGATTAGCTCAGGGGGAGAGCGCCACCTTGACACGGTGGAGGTCACTGGTTCGATCCCAGTATCGCCCACCACTTGCACACAGGCCAGAGGCTTAAAGCCCTGGCCTGTTTTCGTTTGCACAGCTCTTACTGGGAAAGGGAAGAAGCATGCACACCAACATATCGCTCCAACAGCTTCGTTACATTATTGAAGTCGCCGAATGCGGCTCCATCAACGCAGCTAGCCAGCAGCTGTATGTTTCCCAGCCCACGCTTTCAACCACCATTAAAGACACCGAACAGGAACTGGGGATTTCCATCTTCAACCGCACAAACCGTGGCATTACCCTTACGAACGAGGGTACTGAGTTCATCGGTTACGCTCGGCAGATCCTGCAGCAGTTTGATCTGTTTGAGGCACGTTATTCCAACTCGAACAGTGCCGCCAAGGGCAGGCTTTGCGTTTCTTCCCAACATTACGCCTTTTGCGTTCATGCATTTGTCGATTTGGCCGAGGAATGCGACGAAGAGGAGTACAACTTTTCCTTGCGTGAGACGCGTACGGCGGAAGTGATTGATGACGTTAAAGAATTCCGTAGCGAAATCGGTGTTTTGTACCTGAGCGAGTTCAATCGTAAGGTGCTGACCAAGGCATTTTCCGATGCTGGGTTGACGTTTACGCCGCTGTTCGAGGCGCACCCGCATGTGTTCGTCGGCTCTAACCATCCTCTTGCTGGTCGATCAAGCTTGAGGCCCGAAGACTTGGAAGAGTATCCTCGTTATTCGTTCGAGCAGGGCAGCAACAATTCCTTCTTCTTTGCCGAAGAGCCGCTGAGCCATCTGCCCCACAGTCAGAACATTACCTATTATGACCGCGGCACCTTGACCATTCTCCTTAATCGCCACAACGGCTATACCATTTCAACGGGCGTTCTCTCCGGTGAAATGGGGCAGAGCATCTGCTCCATCCCCCTTGAAGTCGATGAAACCATGACGGTTGGCTATCTGTACCATGCCGAGCGTCCATTCTCCCCTTTGGCGCAACGCTACATTGATAAGCTTCGTGCCTATATTGAAGACAACCCCACGGTAACCACGTACTATCCAGTTGATTGATAGGTTTTCCTTCTTTGCGCGGTTGGTGGCCCGGACTTTCTGCTGGGCGGCTGGTAGGGTCCACCGTTTCATAAGGATTGAATAATTACTCCTTTCGCCGATAAATAGATGCCGTTGCCGTCGAATGACATCGAAAACAAGTAGAGTGTTCGCAAGTGCCTTCCCCTCGGGGAGGGCGTTTTTGCTTGCTGGATGTTGAGCTATTTGGTGCGGTTATCGGTTGTAAGCTGCTGCTTCTATTCGTAGGAGCTTTATGCGTTGAAGTTCGCGATGCCGTGCAGGGAAGGGGGATGCGTGTCCGCGCTATCTATTGAGCCCAAGACGGCTGCTGATGCGAAGGTGGAATCTTATTTAAAGAGATTTGAGCGAAGGGTCGAGGCTGCACCTCCTGGTCAGTGTCCGCTGACCACCGTTGCATCTTTTCTTGAAACTGGCGCAAACCAAACGTGCGGGAAATGCGTTCCGTGCCGTGATGGTCTGCCGAAACTTTCTGAGCTGATGCGGGAACTGGCAAACTGCCAGGCAAACAACGAAACACTGGAAACCATGCGCGCGCTCGCCCAGATGATTCGCGATGCATCGGATTGCGCGGTAGGGTACGAGGCTGCCCAGGCAACGCTCGATGCGCTCGATACTTTTTCCGAAGAGGTTGAAGCTCATCTGGTTGGGCATAGCTGCACCCAAGGCATGGGCCAAAGTGTTCCCTGCGAAACCCTGTGCCCGGCTCACGTTAACGTGCCAGGGTACATTGCCCTTGTTGGCGAGGGGCGCTATGCCGACGCTATCAAGCTTATTCGTAAAGATAACCCGTTCCCCACGGCATGTGCGCTGGTGTGCGAGCATCCGTGCGAAAAGCGCTGTCGCCGCATCCTCATCGATGCGCCGCTGAACATTCGCGGCATCAAAAAAATGGCAGTTGACCAGGTTGCTGCCGATTCCGTTGCCACTCCTGAGCGTTTGCCTGATTCTGGTAAACGGATTGCAGTTGTTGGTGGCGGCCCTTCCGGTCTTACTTGCGCCTATTATGCGGCGCTGATGGGGCATTCCGTAACGGTGTTTGAGGCGAATCACTCACTGGGCGGCATGATGCGCTATGGCATTCCCGCATATCGTTTTCCGCGCGAACGCTTAGATGAGGATATTCGTGCCATTCTTTCTGTGGGCAACATCGAAGCGAAGTGCGACGCGCGCGTAGATGCCGTTGCTATGGCGAAAATCAACGATGAGTTCGATGCGGTGTATGTTGCCATCGGCGCTCAGTTGGGAAAAACGCTGAAACTCGAAAATGGCGATGCTGAAGGCGTGATGTCCGCGGTTGACTTGCTCCAGAAAATTGGCGATGGAGATTATCCCGATTTCTCCGGCAAGAAGGTTGTCGTGGTTGGCGGTGGCAACGTTGCCATGGACTGTGCACGAACTTCGGTTCGTGCTGGCGCATCGGAGGTCACGGTTGCGTATCGTCGTAGGCAATCGGATATGACAGCTTTGGTAGAAGAAGTGGAAGCCGCCGTTGCCGAAGGCGTTGAGATGGCCGTGCTTGAGGCCCCTGCTCGAGTTGAGGTTGATGAATCGGGGCACTGCGCTGCACTTATTACGCAACCCCAGATGATTGGTGCGGTTAAACGAGGTCGACCTGCACCCGTTGCTGCCAATAAGCCCGAACGTCGCATCGAAGCCGACGTAATTCTCATTGCGGTTGGCCAGGATATCGATGTGGATCCCTTCGCGGATTTCGGTATGCAAACAGAACGCGGCAGCTTTGTTGCCAATGGACAACTCGAATCTCCCAATTTGCCTGGAATCTATGTGGGCGGCGATTGTCAGAGCGGCCCCGCAACGGTGATTAAGGCCATCGGTGCGGGCAAAGTTGCCGCGCGCAATATCGATGAGTATTTGGGCTACCATCATACCCTTTCTTCCGATGTTGTGCTTCCCGAGCCCAAGCAGAACGATCGAACGCCAAAAGGACGTGTCGAAATTGCTGAGCGCCCCGCTCGTGAGCGCAAGAATGATTTCCTGGGGGTTGAATACGGAATGAGCCTGGAGGAAGCGGAGCAGGAGTGCGGACGCTGCCTGCGTTGCGATTGCTTTGGTGCTGGCTGCCAGGTTGATGGGAGGTTCCAGTATGTCTAACGTATGCGCAAGTTCTTCTCTGATTGCCGATGAGCAGGCTATTTCACTCGTTGTTGACGGCATTTCGGTGTCGGTACCTAAGGGCGCGACGATTCTTGATGCTGCCGAAAAGGCAGGCGCCCACGTTCCCACACTCTGTTTTTTAAAAGAACGCAGTGCTATTTCTTCGTGTCGCATTTGCATGGTTGAGGTCGAGGGGGAAGATGCTCCTGTTCCTGCCTGTTCCACCGTAGCAAAAGAGGGCATGGTAATAACTACTGCCTCGGAGCGCTTGGTTGCCTATCGTAAGTTGGCTATGGACCTGATTCTTTCCGATCATGGCCTCGATTCCACCAACTATTGCTTCAGCTGTAAAAAGAACGGTGCATGCGAGCTGCAGGCGGTTGCTCGAGAGGTTGGGGTACAGCATCCTTCGTTTGGGGGAGCTGAAAAACGCAAGCCGGTGTTCGACTCGAACCCCTTCATTTCGTTCGATCCTAATCTCTGCATTCGCTGCCAACGCTGTGTGGGCGCATGCAATAACGCTGCGGGCAATCATTCGCTCCATACCGCAAAGCGCGGTTTGCGGACGTCGATTGAGGCGCCTTTTGGTCCCAACTGGAAAACCTCGGGATGCGAATCGTGTGGCAACTGCGTGCAGGCATGCCCGACG
Source organism: uncultured Eggerthella sp. (assembly GCA_900553605.1). Classification (GTDB taxonomy): domain Bacteria; phylum Actinomycetota; class Coriobacteriia; order Coriobacteriales; family Eggerthellaceae; genus Anaerotardibacter. The sequence goes on from USDX01000005.1 coordinate 97,989, forward strand.
GGCGCCCTTACTATGAAGCGTCGTGCGGAATACCGCGAATGGGAAGTTGAACGCGTGCTTACCACATGCCCCCATTGCGCTACAGGATGCCAATACAATCTCATCGTGAAAAACGGCAAGATCGTTGATACGGAAGCGGTTGATGGACCCTCGAATCATGGTTTGCTATGCGTGAAGGGTCGCAGCGGCAGCTTCGATTTCGTTCATTCGGAGGAGCGTCTCACTACGCCCCTTATCCGTAACAGCGAAACGGGTCAGCTTGAGCCCGCAACATGGGATGAGGCCCTTGATCTTGTTGCGGCAAAGATGGGTGCACTGCGTGATGAGTTTGGCGGTCAGGCCCTTGCTGCGTTTGCGTGTGCTCGCTCTGCCAATGAAGACATCTACATGCTTCAGAAAATGGCACGTACGGTGTTCAAGACGAATAACATCGATAACTGCGCTCGCGTTTGCCATGGCCCTTCGGTTGCTGGTTTGGCTCAAACCCTTGGTTCTGGCGCTATGACCAATCCTATTGCCGACATCGCTCGTAACGCTGATGTGATCATGCTGGTTGGCTCGAACCCAGAGGAAGCCCATCCGGTTATCGGCATGCAGATCCGCCATGCGGTCGAAACGGGAACAAAACTTATCGTGGTCGATCCGCGCAATATTGGTCTTTCTGCTAAAGCCGATATTCATCTGAAACTGCATCCTGGCACCAATGTTGCGTTTGCCAATGGTGTTGCAAGAGTGCTTATTCACGAGGGTCTTATCGACGAGGCGTTTATCGCAGAACGCTCTGAAGGTTTTGACGACTTCAAGGCGATGGTGGAAAAGTACACACCTGAATACGTGGCGGAAATCTGCGGCATCGATGCTTGCGATTTGGTTGCTGCGGCAAAGCTGTATGGGGAAGCGGGTGCCGCTGCTATCGTGTACTGCCTTGGTGTTACTGAGCATACTAGTGGCACTGAAGGCGTAATGGCGTTGTCGAATTTGGCTATGATCACAGGCAACTTCGGAAAGCCAGGGACGGGCGTCAACCCTATCCGTGGACAGAACAATGTGCAGGGCGCCTGTGATATGGGCGCAACCCCTGGCGATTTCCCTGGCTATCAAAAACTCGCCAATGCTGAAGTGATGAAACGCTTCGAGGACCATTGGGGAGTTGAGATCCCCAAGTGGAAGGGCACCTATGCAACCGAGTGTTTCCCCAAGATGATCTCGGGAGACATCAAGGGCTTGTTCATCTTCGGCGAGGACCCGGTACGAACCGACCCCGACACCAACCACGTTATCAAGGCTCTTGAAGCGCTCGATTTCTTGGTGGTTGACGATCTGTTCTTGACCGAAACAGCCAAATTCGCCGATGTTGTTCTTCCTGGTCGCAGTTATGCGGAAAAAGAAGGTACGTTCAGCAACACCGAGCGTCGTGTTCAACGAATTCGCACAGCGGTCACCATTCCCGGCACACGTCTCGACACCGATATCTTCATCGATTTGATGAATCGCATGGGATATGACCAGCCGCGGCTTACAAGCGCCCAGATCATGGATGAAATCGCGGAGCTTACTCCAAGCTTCCATGGCATTAGCCACGAACGTCTTGACTCGGAAGAAGTTGCAGGTCGGGGTCTGCAGTGGCCTTGCCTTGACAAGGACCATCCAGGTACGCCGATCATGCACGTGGGCGGCTTTACTCGCGGTCTGGGCATCTACTCACTGGCTGACTACATTCCTTCAGCAGAGCTGCCTGATGAAGAGTTCCCGCTCATACTCACTACGGGTCGTATTTTGTATCACTACAACGCGACGGCTATGACGGATAAAACTCCTGGCTTGAACGAGATTTGCGGCCATTCGTTTATTGAGGTCAACTCGGTCGATGCCGAACGATTGGGCATCTCGGATGGCGGTAGGGTTCGCGTTGAAAGTCGTCGAGGGAGCATCGAATCGGTGGCACGCGTTTCGGATAAGACCAATCCTGGTGAAACATGGATGCCCTTCCACTTCCAGGATGGCAACGCCAACTGGCTTACCGATGCAGCGCTCGATCGTATTTGCTCTACGCCTGAATACAAGGTGTGTGCGGTGCGGGTTTCCGCATTGTAGCGCTGGCCAATAACTGCTCTTCGCCCCGTCGGCATATGAGCCGCATCTCCTAATTTGGATCGAGATACCAAGGTCCAAGTTCGGGAGGTGTAGTTCAGAGCTGGCGGGGCTTTTTTGGTGGGCGCCCACTCGCTTAAGGGTGATGGCAGGTCTTTTCTTTTGGTGGGTGCCCGTTAGTTGGGGGGGGCGGTGGTAGATGCCTCTTCTCTTTCCAATGGGGATGTGAAAATAAATAACGTAGTGTTGTTTGTTTGGGTGAGGAGGAGGACAATCGGCAACGGAATATGGCAATTGAAGGGGAATGCGGCGTGGGCACTGCGGTGGAAAGCAAGAAAACCAATAGCATAGATATGCTTCATGGCCCCTTGGCTAAGAAGATCGTTCTATTTTCCATTCCCCTTGCTATTACCAGCATTTTGCAGCAGTTGCTGAACTCTACCGATGCGGTATTTGCTGGCCAGTGGCTGGGCAGTGATGCGCTAGCTGCTGTTGGTGGCGTTGCTCCAATTATCAGTTTATTTGTCGCGGTGTTCGTTGGGCTGTCAGTCGGCGTAAACGTGGTAATCGCGGTCCATATCGGGCACGACGACATCGATAAAATCAGGGGCGCGGTCCAAACCTCAGCCGCTGCCGCTGTGGTTTGCTCGCTTGTTTTGGCTGTTGCCGGTGTCCTTTCGACCGATTTTATTCTTGCTGCAGTGAATATGCCCGGTGAAGCGTGGGCTGAAGGAGCGCAGTACCTGCACGTTTACTTCATCGGCATCGTTTTCTTGGTTATATACAACTTTGGTTCTGCTGTGCTTCGAGCCAAGGGCGATACATGGCGTCCTTTGTATGCCTTGGCGGTTGCCGCAGTGCTCAACATTGCATTTGATTACGTTGCGGTAGAGTTCCTTGGCTTGGGTGTATTTGGCATCGCGGTAGGTACGGTTATTGCTGATGCCGTGTGTGCAGCCGTTATTGTTTTCTTCCTTCTCACCGAAGAGGAATCCTACCGTCTGGAACTTAAGGATTTTAAGGTTGTGGGGATCGATCTTAAAACTCTTATGCATATAGGTCTTCCTGCCGCCTTGCAGGGAGCGGTATTCGCCCTTTCCAATATTATTATCCAAGGCGAGATCAACAGCTTTGGTGCAGATGTAACCGCAGGTTCGTCTGCTGCTATGAATTTCGAGTTCTACACCTACTTTTTCGTGAATGCCTTTTCCCAGGCCGCAGTTACCTTTATTGGCCAGAATTATGCGGCAGGCCAGTATGAGCGTTGCGACAAGGTCATGAAATTCTGCATGGCGGCATCGTTTGTTTCTACGCTGGCATTAAGCTTGCTTTTCACTTTGGGTGGCGATCTGTTCTTGGGCATTTTCACCGCTGAAGCGGGAGCACTTTCGTTTGCCTATATTCGCTTGTGGCATGTGGAGCTGTTTGAGTTCATGCCGTGTTTGTATGAGGTTGCGGCGAGCGGTATGCGTGGTATGGGTTGGTCGGTGCTGCCTACCATTGTGGTTATCGTAGGTTCATGCCTTTTGCGCATCGTGTACGTTTTCACGTTGTTCCCGCTTATTCGCTCGTTCGAGAATCTGATGCTTATTTACCCCGTAACGTGGATCGTGACAGGAGCAACCATGATCGCGCTTTACTTCTATGCCAGGAGAAAATCCTACAGTAGGTAATAACGGTCGTGCATGCTAACCATGTTCCCTCTATTGGCGCTGTGCGCTTACTGCAATCGGCGCCGTGCGCTTATCTTGACGCTCATTAGGGCAATAGAGGCAACAACCAGTGCGATGCCGAAGATGGCGGCGGGGGACAAATGTTCGCCGAAGAATGCAACGCTTATGATGGCGGTCGCTATCATTTCCACGGAAGCGATGATGGGGACTTTGCTTGTTTCCCTCATCTTCAAAATACCCTTGTAGTACAGCAGGTATGCCAGCGAAGTGGGAATCAAGGCCAGTAAGAATCCATAGCCTATGGTTGCGGTGTTGTACGATTCGGTGCAGGTCCATGGTTGGAAGAGAATCAGAACAGAAATAGTGGCGAATAGGTAGCTGTAAGCACTCATGACGTAAGTATTGGTGGAGCTTCCTGCAATGCGCGTGATTATCGCTGCCATTCCGTAGGTGAATCCTGATGCAATGCCACAGCTAACTCCAAGAACTGATAGTGTCTCCAGGTCAAGCTGGCCTCCCGTTGCGGCAAGCGAGCAGCCCACTACATTGATACAGAGGGCGATAACCTTTAAAAGGGAGATGCCCTCATGGAATATCAGCATTGAAAACACGGTGGTAAAAATAGGTGCGGTGTTTAGCAGTACTGCCGAAATGGCGATGCCGGCATTGGCGATTGCCATGGTGTAGAACATGTTGTAGATGCCGTTGGAAACAACACCAAGCACAGCACAGGCGATAAGAGTTCGCTTGTCGATTATCAGCGCTTTCGGTCCGAATTTAATTGCGGTGAATGCGGTCATGATAAGAAAAGCAAAGAGCATCCTGATGAAGCTTGTGCTCGCTGCCGTTGAGCCGTGCAATTCCATCATCTTAACCAATGGCCCAACAAGCCCCCACAATATGCCCGCAGAAAGGATTTGCAGGATTGCTAAGGTCTCTTTGCCAAGGGATGGCTGGCTCACTGGTTTCCTCATTCCGTAGTGGCGATGCTTGCTGCTTCGGGAGGCAGCTGTAGTGATTTGCTTTATTTGGATAAAGTGTAGCGGTAAAACGTGTTCAATCTTCTATACTCAAGTGCATTCTTTACCGTCGGTGCGTCGATTCGCTTGGATTTATGGGCGAATCGTCAGAAAGAGGGACTTTGATGGAAACCCCATCTTCTGTTGTGTCCACCCAGCTTCCATCTGCAGAATGCGCTTCTCGATGCGCGGGAAGTGCCGTTGATGGCCTTCCGTTGGCCGAAATCGATATCCCCGATAGTTTGCGGGGCGACCTGGCCCTGTTCCTTCGCCTGGAGCGAAAAGTGCTCGATGAGTACGATCCTGAAATCCGCGGTCTGTTCGATAGGCTTTTGCAGAGCGTGATTGCTGCCAACGAGGGCGACCCAGGAAGCGCCGCGAGCGATGAACCCGTTGATGAACAGGGGATTCCGCTCCCTTCAACTGAGGGAAATAAAGCATTTCGCGAAGCGGTTGATCTTCTTGACATGCTTCCCATTGAGCGCGCTCAGGTCGTGGTGCGAGCATTCACCTCATTCTTCCATCTGGCAAATCTTTCTGAAGAAAACTATCGCGTTAAGACGTTGCGTGAGCGCGGTCGTGAGCCCTTGCAGCAAATGGAAACCGACCCGACCAATGAGCTTACCGTTGCCTATCGCCAGCTGGTGGATGAAATGGGCGTGGGTCGCGCCACTGAATTGTTGAACCGCTTGGAGTTCCACCCGGTGTTTACGGCTCATCCTACCGAGGCGCGCCGCAAAGCGGTTGAAGGAAAAATCCGTCGTATAGCATTGCTGCTAGCCGAACGACCTTATATGGGCGGTTCTGATCTAGCGGAAAACGAGCGCCATCTGCTTCAGGAGATCGATGCATTGGTGCGCACTTCACCTATTTCGGTGAAGAAACCCACTCCCGTAGAAGAAGCGGACACCATTATCGACGTGTTCGACAACACGCTCTTCACCACTATTCCTAAGATTTACCGTCGATTTGATGATTGGGTTCTTGGTGAAAAGGCGGGTCGCGTTAAGCCGGTCTGTCCGCCGTTTTTTCACTTGGGAAGTTGGATCGGGTCCGATCGCGACGGCAACCCGAATGTAACCGCGAAGGTGAGCCGTCAGGTAGCTGCAAAGTTTTCCGCCCATATGGTTTCTGCTTTGGCGGAGGCGTGCCGCACGGTGGGGCGTAACTTGACTCTAGAATCGGGCTACACCTCGCCTTCGGCTGAGCTTTTGAATCTTTGGAACCACCAGGTTGAAATGAGCGAGGTGCTAACCGGCCGGGCAGAGGTCATCTCCGCTTCAGAGCCACATCGTGCGGTAATGCTCGTCATGGCGGCGCGTCTTGATGCCACGGTTACGCGTAATGCTGACACGATGTATCGTTGTGTTGAAGATTTCCTGGTTGACCTTCGGGTGGTGCAGCGTTCGCTTGTTGAGGCAGGCGCGGTGCGTGCGGCGTATGGTCCTGTGCAGACGCTTATGTGGCAGGCGGAGACGTTTGGTTTCCATATGGTGGAAATGGAGTTCCGTCAGCATTCAGTTGTTCATGAGCGTGCGCTGGCTGATATTCGCGAAAACGGAATCCACGGAAGCTTGCAGCCTATGACCCGTGAGGTTCTCGATACGTTCCGCGCCATCGGCTCTATCCAACGTCGTTATGGCAAGAAGATGGCTCATCGTTACATTATTTCGTTCACGAAAAGCGCTCAGCATGTTGCCGATGTATACGAGCTGGCGCAGCTCGCGTTCGCTCATGCCGAAGATGTGCCGGATTTGGATGTTATTCCTTTGTTTGAGCAGCTGGAAGACTTGGAAGGTTGCGTCGAGGTCCTGGATAAGATGCTGGAGCTTCCTGCGGTGCAGCGCCGCCTGGCGCAAACCAATCGCAAGATGGAAGTGATGCTGGGGTATTCAGACTCGTCGAAAGACGCCGGTCCGACTACGGCGACGTTGGCATTGCATTCCGCTCAAGGCCGTATTGCCCAATGGGCGGAGCGCAATCGTATCGACCTCGTCATGATGCATGGCCGTGGTGGTGCGGTTGGTCGTGGTGGTGGCCCCGCTAACCGTGCGGTCTTGGCGCAGCCGAAGGGTTCGGTGAACTGCTGCTTTAAGGTTACCGAGCAAGGAGAGGTGATTTTTGCCCGTTACGGAAATCCTGTCCTTGCCCAGCGCCATGTGGAAAGCGTGGCGGCGGCAACGTTGTTAAGCTCGGCTCCCTCAATTGAACATACCAACACTCAGATGACCAGCGAATTCGCAAGCGTTGCTAAAGAACTGGATGAAGCGGCTCACAAGAGCTATCTCGATTTGTTGAATATGGATGATTTCGCCCCGTGGTTCGCTACGGTGACACCCCTTGCCGAGGTTGGCTTGCTTCCCATTGGCAGCCGTCCAGCCAAGCGCGGTCTTGGCGCTAAATCCCTCGACGACTTGCGTACCATTCCCTGGGTGTTCTCCTGGTCCCAAGCACGCATCAATTTAGCTGCGTGGTATGGCTTCGGTACTGCTTGCGAAGAGTTGGACGACATCGAGCAGCTTCGTCGCGCCTATCGCGAGTGGCCTCTGTTTGCCACCTTTATCGACAACCTTGAGATGTCTATCGCCAAAACCGACCAGCGCATTGCGAAGATGTACTTGTGCTTGAGCGATAGGCGCGATCTTTCCGAAAAGGTATTTGATGAGATGCAGCTGACTCGTAAATGGGTGCTTTCCATTACTGGCAGCGAGTGGCCCTTGGCCCAGCGACGGGTATTGGGACGTGCTGTTCGTGTGCGCAATCCCTATATTGACGTTCTCTCGCTTGCTCAGGTTCGTGCCCTGCGCGCCATTCGCGTTCGCGGCAAGGAAATGGCAGCTAAAGAGAAGGCGGATTATCTTGCGTTGATTCTTTCTACCGTTACTGGTGTTTCCGCTGGCCTGCAGAATACTGGGTAGGCAGCAGTTGCTCTTTTGCGGTTAAGCGCTGAGCGGCAGCCGAACAGTAGATAGTGAGAAACTGGAAGAAAGTTTTTGTCTTGCCAGAAGATAAGGAGTGAGCCATGCAGGTAGATTTCGATTCCATCCAACCTGAAACCATTGAGCATTTTAAGGGCGGGGAAGGCTCCGTTACCACTCAGGCCTACGTTGACGGAAACAACCGGATTATGAGGGCAACAGTGCATCCGCATTCTTCCATTGGTTGGCATCAGCACAGTGGCAATTCCGAGATCGTGTACGTCTTATCCGGTGTTGGCAAGGTGGTTGTAGAGGGCGGCGAAGAGCCCTTGGCCCCTGGTATGTGCCATTACTGTGCGGAGGGCCAGTTCCATTCTGTGGTGAACCCTAATGAAGAAGACCTAGTCGTGTTTGCCGTGGTTCCTCAGCACGGTTCTCTGTAGCAATTGGCGTTATTTGGAGCGCTCTATTAATTTGCGATACACGTGCTCCACCATCCAGGGTTCGGTTGACGCGGCAAGGGCTTCCTCGAACGTGAGCCAACGCACGCCAGAGTTTTCTTCGGGTGCTATGCGCAATGCGTCTTCTTCGCTTGCCTCGAACAGGTAGGTTGCATTGAGGTGCAGGTGAGAGGGAACGTATGCCCCGTGTTTCCAGTGCCCATCAACGGTGAGCGTTTCGCAGGAAAGAAGGCCTGAGTGTGCCATTTTGGCGCTGCTCAGGCCTGTTTCTTCTTCGAGCTCTTTTGCGGCAACGAGCGAAAGGTCGTGTATGCCATCAGCGTGGCCTCCAATCCATGACCACGATTGATAGATGTTGTGATATATCATCAGCGTTTTTGTGCGGAGGGGGTTTACGACCCAGGCTGATGCGGTAAAGTGCGCCGGCCATGCCCGATTGTAGGCCTCTTCGCGATGAGCGGCTTCGAGAAGTAGTGCGTAGTCGGCTGCTTCTTCATCGTTCTTGGGCGTAAATGTTTTTAGATCTTCGATGAGGGCAGCCATGGATGGGCTCCTTTGCGGGTGTTGCGTTTTTCGGCTCTGGCCATATTATCGCCTCTATATGCTGTTTAGGGATTCCTTAATCTTGAGTCGACTTGTTGCGGTGTTTTGAATTTGATTTATGGCAATCTGCGATATTTCGCGTAGGTATTGCTTTCGGTCAACGCCTGAAGATGAACATCTTCACATAAATGATCCGGAAACCGTGGTTTTGGCGTATTTGAATTGGCTGATTCTTCGATAGAAAACGGACGGCAAAAATTTTTTCAAAAAAGGGGTTGCGCGAAAAACTGGTTTCCGTATAATACTTTCTTGCGCGCGGACGTGGCTCAGCTGGTAGA
>USDX01000006.1 GCA_900553605.1 uncultured Eggerthella sp.
CATCCGAAAAGCCCCGCAAATCGCCTTTCGGGAATGCATGGCGCGCAGATCTTGCCAGGGAGGGGCCCTTTTCGCTGCACGGGCCCCTCGAATCATGCATGGTGCGCGAATCTTGCCATCCCTGGGTGCTTCGTTTGAGTGTTTTGGTCTTCCGCGGGCGGGGCGAGGGAGGGACGGGCGGCGTTTGCGGCTCGTGCGCCGATACTCCGCTTTGTGCGAGGCGGCGCCACCAGGCCAACGTATCGGCGTGGGGTCTCCTGCGCCGCCCGCTCCGCGTCGCTGAATCTGCCTGCCTCGTCGCCTGCGTGCAGCCTCTTCTCGCCCGCGGCTTCATCACCCTGTCCACATTGCGCCCGCAGCTCCATCGCCCTGTCCGAACTGCCGCCAAGCTAGCGGCAGTATGTCGTTTGCCGCCGAAAACATGGCGCTGTGATGGTGTTTCGTTGAATTGTGATTGTTCCGCGGTACTATTCTGAAAGATATCGTGCCCGTTTACGCAAAACGGGTTGTGGGACTAACGATGGCGGCGGCCATCAGAATAGGAGATGAAGCTGTCGTGAACGACTCCGACGGCGGCGGTCGATGTTGCTCGGCCCGAAAACGCACCGAACAATGCAATAACTCTCTTATTTGTCCCGCGCGGTCTTTGTCTTCGTGTGAAGAAAAGGCTGCGTTTCTATATATAGGTGCTGCAGCGCAGGCGGCGGCTTCGGACGATGCGGCGCCCTCGGATGGTGCAGCGTCTTCGGCTACTGCGGCGCCGCGGTTCTTCCTTGTTCGCGGCTTGCGCCCAGGCGTGCGCAAGCGCCTTTCCCTGCTGGCGGACGTAACGCGTCTTATGCCCTTCCCCAAGGGGGAGATGGCCGTGTAATTTCGGTTTTCTCGGAAAGGGCGCAAAGCGCACCGATCCCTTTTAGCGGAAAAGCAGGCTGGTCCTCTTTTCCGATCTCGTTCTCGCAATGAGGGGGTGGCGATTCCTTTTCTCGGATTCCGCTTTCCACTCACTTACACAAGGAGTTTTGTACCTAGATGCCTATTTGGTTAAGTTTGATACTGGTTGTTCTGTTTCTGCTGATGAACGCATTTTTCGTTATCGCCGAGTTTTCCTTGGTGCGCGTGCGTAAATCGCAGATTGAGATTTTGGTGGATGAAGGCAAGAAGGGCGCCAAGCGTGCGCTCGAAATGGCCGACAACGTTAACGAGTACCTTTCGGCTTGTCAGCTTGGTATCACGCTGGCTTCGCTGGCGTTGGGCTGGTTGGGCGAGCCTGCGTTCGCCGCGCTGCTCCACCCGATCTTCGTGTTCTTCGGCTTGCCCGACACGGCGGTTACCGTTATTTCGGTGGGCATTGGCTATTTCGTCATGACCACGCTGCATGTGGTTGCTGGCGAGCTCATCCCTAAAAGCATGGCTATTCTGAAGACGGAAACCTATGCGCTGCACACGGCGGGCCCGCTTCATGCGTTCTATCGCATCACCTACCCCATCATGTGGTTGTTCAACGCCACCACTAATGGCGTTATGCGTCTGACCGGCCACGATACCAAGAACGAAACCGAGGCTTATTCCGAGGAAGAAATTAAGCTGCTGCTTGAAGAAAGCGCCGAGAGCGGATCCATCGAGCAGGATCAGTACCAGTACTTGGATAACATCTTCGACTTGGACGACAAGGACGCGAAGGCCATCATGACGCCCCGCACCGAGGTGTTGGCCATCGACTACGACGATGACCTTGAAACGAATCTCGATTTCATGGGGAAGAACAAATTCACGCGCTACCCCGTGTTCCGCGAGGATAAGGACAACATCGTGGGCTTCGTGCACATCAAGGACGCCTATCTGCTGCCCGAGGGCTCCACGATGAAAGACCTGAAGATCCGCTCTATCCAGGCGGTGCCGGAGAGCATTTCCATCGCGAAGCTTTTGCAGGTGCTGCAGGCTAAGCACACGAAGATCGCCGTGGTGGTTGACGAGCATGGCGGCACGTCTGGCATCGTCACCATGACCGACGTGGTCGAGCAGATTATCGGCCGCATGGAAGACGAGTATTTGCATGATGATCAGGACGAGATCTTGAAGGTGGGCGAGCACCATTACTTGGTTGACGGCTCGTTGCCGGTTGACCAGTTCGTCGAGTTCATCGGCTTTGAGCCCGTGCCTGTGTTCGACTACGAGACCGCGGGTGGATTGATGCTCGACCTGCTGGACAAGATTCCCGCCGAGGGCGATTCGTATGAGCTGCATCACGAGGGCACGAAGATCACGATGATGGCCCGCGTGATGGACGGTTTGCGCATCGACAAGATTGATGTCCGCTTCGAGGAAGAGCCCGAAGCCGAAGAAACCGAATAGTGGGAATTTAGGGACAGGTGCCAAATTCCCACTTGGGCATAACGCACGCAAAGAATGAGCCTCGCTTGCGCACTTAGCAGCAAGCGAGGCTCTGTTTGTTAGGTGGGGGAACGGTGCCTGTCCCTATATTCCCACTTCGCTATCGCAGCGCTCAAGTTTTCGGCGCTTGCGCCGGAAGACTGTCATGCAAGCAAACGCGGCAAGCGCGATGGCCATAAGCGCAAGCGCAAGCAGTGGAGCGTAATCGCCGGTTTTCGAAAGTCCGAATGGCCCGGCTGCGGTTTTGTCGGCGCTTTCGCCGTTCGAAGCGTTGGGTGCATTGGGGTCTTCGGCATCGGCGGGAAGCTGCTCTATCTTAGGGATGGCCGTTACGTTGTATGACCTGTGTCAAGTTTTCGGACGCGGAAGCTTGAGGAATTACGCGGCCATGGGAAGCCCCTCTTCGGCCGGCTTGGTCCGCTCGAAGAGCGATTCCATGGCCTGTGCCGGCACCTGGTAGCCGATGGTGGAGTGGGGCCTTCTTCGGTTGTAGTCCGCCTCGATGAACTCGATGACGGTGTGCTTGGCGTCGGTCCTGGTGGCGAAGCTCGATCTGCAGTACATCTTGTTCTTCAGAGTGGCGAAGAACGACTCGGCCACGGCGTTGTCGTGGCAGTTGCCGGTGCGGCTGCAGGAAAGGCGCACGTCGTTGGCCCGCGCCCACTCGGCCAAGGTCCTGCTGGTGTACTGGGCGCCCCTGGTCGGAACGAAAAATGGCGTTTCCGGCCACGTAGCCGCGCGACTTCGCGGATTCCAGGGCCGCCACGGCGATGTCGGCGGTCATCCGTTCCGAGAGCGACCAGCTGACCAAGACCTCGCCGGTCCGCATCGGAGACAATGTATGGCTGGGTGCGAACGTAGTTGTCCTCAAGGGCGTCACAATCGGGGATAACGCGGTTGTTGCCGCGAACAGCGTCGTCTCAAAAGAAGTACCTGCGAACACATTGTTTTACGAGAAGCACGAGCGGTGTTATAGGGATCTACGGTAGTCGAGAACGGTTGCGGTGATGCCCTGCTTCAATATGTTGAAGAAGCTTATTATTCCGTCCAAGAAACCTTGACCAGTCCAGTGTTCGAGAAGGGGTGACGTGTGCGCTGCGGGGCGGAATCGTGTCGCTTTCGGCAATCGCGCTCTTGTCAATGCTGCGCATGTCATATTATCAAGCTTACCGTGGCGGTTTGGGGCGGTCTTTAACCGAGGGCGTTTGGATTGCCGGAGAAAGCGGAGGAGTGTGCAACTTTGATGAGCAGGGAAATCGAAATCAGGGACAGAATCGCAAGGCTCGATCCTGCTGGCTTCCAGAACCTTGCTCAGGAATTGCTTTCGCAGCATCTTGGGTATGATAAGCCCGTACACAGGGGGTCCGCCGCCCGCTCGGCGGCAACGGCCCCGGGGACGCCGGACACAATCTGGCTTTTGCCCTACAACAAATTTGCCTATCTCGAATGCGGCCATTATCCGGAAAGAGCAGAAGCGAAGAAGAAAATCGAAGCGGATATCGAGAAGTGCCTAGAGACCGAAAGAATAGAGCTCGATTCTGGGCAGCTGGTCAAGATAATCATCGCATATTCATGTCGAAGGCTAGACAGTTCTGACCTCAGCTATCTAAGGGGCATTGACGATCGCGTCGAGCTTGTGGGTACGGACGAAATGGCGAGTTTGTTGGCCCGACGGTACCCAAATCTTGCGAAAGAGCATCTGAGCATCGAGGTGGGTACTGGGCAAATTATGTCCCCGGATGAATTCGAATCCGCGGTCGAAAGAAACAGCTTCGCCTCAACCCTGAAGGTCGATTTGCTTGGAAGGGATAAAGAGATCAATGAGCTTCTCACTGCACTCGAAGAGAATCAGTTCGTCTTGGTGCATGGGCGCCCTGGATGCGGGAAGACTAGGCTTTGCCTAGAGGCTCTACGCCGATTTGCAAATAGCAGCGGCGCGCATCCTCTTGTCATTCAATCGAACAAGTTGCCAATCTGGGACGACTTGGCAAATGATGTTCCCAAAGAGGACCCTTCGATAATTCTGCTCGACGACGCCAACGAGCTTTCCGGTCTCGAAGGATTTGCGGACTTCGTGTCTAGCAGAGGTAATATCAAGGTCCTTATGACCGTAAGAAATTATGCATTCGAGTACGTGAAGGTCTCCATTTCAAAGTTCTGTAGGCCTTACCTCTATGAGGTCAACCCGCTTGACGAGGAGACGGCTTTAAACGTGGTCGAGAACGGATTCGGCATCGCGAAAGGGAGAACATCTTCGGATATTGTCCGCTTGTCGAGGGGCAACATGCGGTTAGCCTGCGCAGCGGCCGAGGTCGCTAAGGAACGCGGGGTCGAAGTATTCTCCACGATGCCGAGCCTCATAGAAGCTTGCTACGGAGAGAAGGCTTCCCTCCTGGGCGGCAACGCCAAAATGGCAGCAACAATCGTCTCCGTTTTGGACTCGCACAGTGTGGAAGGAAACAAAGACCTGGATAAGCTTCTCGCCAAGGTAGGGATTTCTCATGACTGCTACGTCGATGCCTGCGCCACTCTGTGCCACGATGAGCTTGTGGATGCCTGCCGGGGTATGGTGGCGGTGGCGCCGGGTGAACAGGTTTTAAGGGATTATTTGCTCTACCGTGCATTCATCGCCGAGAAAAGCTTATCTCTTTCCGACGTCGATGAGCTGGAGTGCGGCAATGCTCGATGCCCCAGTATTGTCGCCATCCTTGTAAACAATTTCTACAGCGAAGAGCTTATTTCCTCCTTGAAATCGCAGTTGGACGACATTTGGGCATTGGCGAACGAGGAGAAACGATGGGGAATGGTGGGCGAATATCATTTCCTTCTCGGCGAGAAGGGCCTTGGACACATTCTCGGGGCAATTGAAGGCTGCGAGCCCGGAAACTACGATTACCTTACTTGTCGATTCGACAAGAGCTCTGGATCTTATTTGCCGGAATCTCGGATTCTCGTATCGCTCACGCCCTTTTTTCATGCCCCTCAATTCGACGAGCCTGAAGAGCTGTTCTTCATGGCTTTGGGGAAGAACATCCTGCCTCCACGGGAGGCGAAGGAAGCCCTCACGACGGCCATGTGCTTCAACGAGGACTCGTATTCGGACGAGTTTCGATACGAAAAAGAGGTCATCGAGCGCCTTACGTCTGATTTTTGCAAAACAAAGGAGAATAGATACGGGGTTCTGCTTGCCTATTATGCTGAGGCTTTACTGGCGGCAACATACGACGGCCCGACAAGGATGGAGGGAAACAAGGTCACGTTCATCCATGGAAACCACGTCTACACCGAGGCGATGGTCGGCTTGCGGAAGCGAGCGATCGCCTGCCTCAAGGAACTCAGAGGCTGTTCGGAGCTGAGTCGTCTCTGCGATACGGTGATTACTGGTGTTCGGGGCATCGGCGGCGACGACGGGGCCGGTCGGTTGTGGAAAGAGACCCTGGAGGAGCTATATAAAGGATATGTTTCCCGAATTGAGGCGATTGAGATTTGCAGCTTGCCTGGGTTTGTCCAATTGGAGAAAGAGTTCATTTCCCAAGGTGTCATCGCTGAAGAAGGGCTCCCGTTCCTCGACGCGTCGCCCGAGGAACGGATCGCAGCCCAGATCTTCTCTGAAGACTCCTGCGGACACGATATCTCGGAGGAATTGACCGAGGTTGTTCAAGCAGCCAGCTCGGCAGAAGTGGTTAAGGCGATCTCGATTGTGTGCTCTGCCGGCCGGCAGAGCTCAACTTACATTCCTTACCCAATCCTGAGGGACGTCATGATTCTTGGTGCGGATGCTTTGACCGAATGCGCAGATTTGATTATCCTCTCTGGCGTTCCCGCGTATGCGGTCCCGGACGATTTGCTCATTCGTTGGATTGACCTGCTCGGCATCAATCGGGTTCGCGGTCTTGCTCTGAAGCGAGAGGAGAATGAGATTCTCGAATGGCTTAGTTGGATTGACGAAGTGCGGTTTAAGGAGTTTGGGGTCACTCCCGAACTGGCAAGGGACATCGAGGAAGGAGCCGACGAGTACGGCGAAACCGTTTCGTATGAGGCGGCGATGGAGATCGACTCTGCTACGCCAGGCTTTTTCGCTAAGTACGCGGCCGGCGTCCTGCAGAAGTTGGAAAGGGGCTCGCACGCCTTTCGCAGACTTCTTCCCAGCAACATCAACAATGCCGAGCAGAGGGCGTTTGCCTCCAAACCGGAAATGCTGTGCCTTGCGGAAGAAATCTTGCTTAATCTCGTAAGCGGAAGGAGTTCCTATTGGGATGAGGACCTCCTTCGTTTTATCATTTCTAACGATAGTCAATTTCCTGAGAGGGCAATGCCCGTGCTCATGGAGTTCGATGCTACTTATGCGATGGGGCATTTGGGCGAGGCGGCATGGAGGGAGGAGAACGGCGAGGCCGCAACAGATGGCGCATGGAAGGGCATAGAGGGGGTTGAGACAAGTCTGCAGCACATGTTGAAGCCTTTCGCTTTGAAGCATTTTCTTAATTACGCTATTGAGCATTGCGGCGATGCTGTCGTGACTTGGCTGGTGTCGCGTTCGATGCGTGATGGGAAGCTTGTCGACTATCTGCCAGATGTCGCAATGGAGTTACCCAAGAATCTTAAGGTCAAGTACATAGTCTTGCTATGCCAAGAGGGCCTTAGCTCGGAAGAGCTCAAAAAGGTTCCCGTAATCATGTCTTCTTTCGGCGCATCGTGGAGCGGGAGCGAAATCCCTCTTCTTCAAGGGAAGATTAACTTCATTGAAGAGGTAATCGAAAATTTACCCGGAGTAGCCCTAATAAGGCACCGTATGGTTTTGGAAGACGCGATAGCCTCTGTGAAGCGACGCATAGAAAACGCAGAGGTTGACGAGTTTCTTCATCCATTTTAGCGGTCGTGGCCCGCACCCGGCAGTTTCCTATCAGTCGTTCGGAACGGCGAGCGCCTTCGGTGGCAACACCCCCCTGGGCCCTCTTCGGGGCAGGGGCAGACGGCCATCCGGAGGCGCCCGATCGGCGGCTTATCTCGGACTGTAATGGGGCGGTCGGGGGGTTGGTGGGAGGATGAAGTTGGGGTCCTGGCCAATTTATCGTTAATCGCAAGTGGTGCCTAGGGAGTTGTTGTTCCCTAGGCACCACTTGCTTCCGGGTCTTTGGGCTGTAATATTGAGTCATTGCATCTCGAGGGGTACATTCTGCATGGGGCGGAGGCGAGAATCTGTTTGACTGGTGGTCAGGGCGCATAACCTGTCTTCGCTTGGCGGCGTTTGACGATCATTCGACAATGAAGCAGGCTGGCCGTTTAATCTCATTGGCAATTCCTTTTATCGAGCGTATTGGCCTTTTTTGAAATTAGGATGCGTTGTTCTCGTTGGGACCGCAAAATGGGAGAATGACATGCATAGTTGGTGCCCTATTTGCCGATGGGAGGGGTTGAATGCCTCGAAAAGAAAAACACATTGAAACGTTTGGCATCAAGGGGATAAAAATTTCGAGATTTCGGGCTATGCATGACCTTGAGATTGAGCTCGGTCAGCTCGTTACAGTGATAGCTGGACAGAACGGAACGAGTAAATCAACTATATTAGGAATGCTTGGACAGCCGTTCGGGATTAGAGACAGGCGGACTATCTTTGGCAAATCATTCAGTACAAAGTTCACGGATATATTCAACATGTCGCCAGAACATGATATCCCGGGTGAGCATTTGTATTATGTTGACTTCAATGATGAGACAATTTCCGGGCCTCAGGGCCAGCATGTTCAGGTTAAGTCGTTCAAAAGGCCTGCCGGGGATAGCTCTTCTATTCGCATCGTAACTGGGGCTTCTCGAGCTAAGGGAGAGGGTAATATTGATTACCCTGTAATCTATCTGGGGCTAAAAAGGACTAATCCTGTTGGCGAGTTTTTGAACCCGCAGGCTGAGCAGACCGACTTTACCAAAGAAGAAATTGAGCAATTTAACCTGTGGTATTCGCGTATTATGGTCGATCAGGATGAGGCTACCGATGTTGTCAGGATGTCCAGGCGCGGACAAAAAGAAACGCTTCTTGTCAATACTGCTAGCTATGACTATCTTGCCAACTCTGCTGGTCAAGATAATCTCGGCCAGATTCTAGGTGCGCTTATATCTTTTGAGCGGCTTGCTAATGTAATGGGCGATGAGTACAAAGGCGGCCTCCTTCTTATTGACGAGTTGGATGTGACCTTGTTTCCCTCTTCGCAGGTGCGACTTTTTGGATTGCTTAAGGAGCAGGCGGCTGCGCAGAGGATGCAAGTTGTTTTCACTACTCACTCAATGACTCTCCTCGAGAAAGCGGTTGAGGAAACCCAGATAAAAAGCAATGCGGTCAAAGTCCTGTATCTCAGGAAGAGGGAATCCGGAATCAAGCTGACGGTCGACCCGACAATCGATGAGATACGAGCCAACCTTATGATTGAGCCTTTGAAGCCGAAGAAGGGCTTCAAAGTCGAGATTTGGTGCGAGGATGATGAGGCTAAATGGGTTCTTGGTCAAATAATGGTTCCGCGGTTAAAACGAAAATGCGAACTTGTTTCAGCGAAGCTTAGCTGCGGTGAGCTAGGTGAGCTCGCCGTTAGAGATATTGCTTCCTTGCGTAATGTTTGTTTTGTTGTGGATGCCGACTCAGATAAGGGTGCGGCAAGGCGAATTAGAGAGTGCGGGAGGAGGTTCGTGCTGCCTGGAGGCGGCAAGTCGCCCGAGCAGTCTATATATGATTTACTCCGCGACCTTTCGGACGAAGATGAGTTCTGGAACAATGATTGGCGCTACTCTAAGCAAGTTATGATTGCACGGTTCGCGGATTCCAAGCGAGAGTTTGAATGTTCTGGCGGGGGTAAGGAGCGGAAGCACTTCAAAAAGTGGTTCAAGAGCGAGAAAGCTGATGGGGTATGGGGCCAAAATGGTTCATTGGTCGCTACTCTTTGGAAAGAACAATACGAGTCGGAAATCCAGGACTTCAATGAGCGGCTGGAACGAAGGGTCGATGGGATTGTAAAACGACAGCAGCATGAACGGATGCAACGAAATGATTGATTTGGCTGTCGTTCTGAGGAGGTGAGGCAATGGCCGCTACGTATACGCCGATTAGATATCCGGGCGGAAAGACAAAACTTTACCCCGAGATTAAGGCAATTATCGAGTCAAACGGCCTCCTCGGGCATCCCTATGTCGAGTTGTTTGCCGGTGGCGCGGGGCTTGCTATCAAGCTCCTTCTGAGGGGCGATGTATCCTCAATCGTGATTAACGACTACGATCGCGCTGTGTACTGCATGTGGAACGCCATCGTGAACCATGGTGAAGAATTGTGCGAATTCATCGACTCTGCCGTTCTGGACATCAAAACTTGGAAAAAGATGCGCGGCATGTACCGGGACCACAACGGCATTAACGATCTAGAGCTTGGTAAGGCCGCTTTTTACCTCAATAGGACTAATGTGTCAGGCATTCTGAGCGGTGGCGTCATTGGCGGGCTTGAGCAAACCGGCAACTATAAGATGGATGTTCGCTTCAATCGTGAGACCTTGAAGAAGAAGATTGCAAGCATTGCGGCGATAAGGGACGACATCGAGGTGACGAGTCTTGATGCGGAGGAATTCATCGATAATAGGATGGGCGACCCCGAGCTGTTCGCCTACCTCGATCCCCCATACGTGCAGAAGGGTCCGGGTCTGTATCGAAGCTCATTCGATGAGGGGAAGCACAGATCGCTTGCAAAAAAAGTCGGCAACGCCAAGAGCAAGTGGGTTGTGACCTATGATTCTGACAAGTTGATCGACGATATCTACGGCGATTATGAGCGCAGCGACTTTGAGATTGGCTACACGGCCAATGTGAAAACCGTTGGAAAAGAGAAGATTATCCTCGGACCAGGGCTCGTCTGGCCCGAGGAGCTAAAAAGGTGTTAGTCGGACCAATTGTTTCGAACAATAGCGCCAATAATCTGAGAATGACGCAGGATTGCGCTTTCGTCTGCTGGGAGCGTTCCATGGGCCCATTTCGACACTACGCCCTCAAGGTTGATATTGCCGTTTAGCCATTCGGCTTCAAGAGATGTTGTGGTCAACAGCCTTAATTCGCAACTTTCCTTCATTTGCCTTTTCGCGAGCTTCAGGAATGGTTTGAGCGCTCCGTCTTTGAGATCTCTTTCGGGTTCGTATTCGGCAAAGTACTCCTGTCCGCATATTTCCAGGAAAAGTCTCATTGAGAAAGCAATAATCGGGAGAAAACCAGGGTGTTTCGAGGGGTTCTTTCGGTAAAGGGAATATAGACAATCTATGGCTCGATAGATCTCGTTTGCTCGCTGACCTTTCGGCCTCAAAGTCCCTCCGAAGAGCTTTTGCTGCTGTTTCGTGACGGGCTTGCGCCTCATTTTTCGCTCCGAGATGTCGGTTCGTACAGGATTGCCCTCTTCATTATTGCTGCTGCGTTCCCCTGTCAAGAAAACGCATCCATTCTCTTCTGAGAATGGGGCTATATCTGAATATTTTTCAGGAGACAATGCGGCAAGAGCCTCCTTGAGCTTGCCTGGATTGCTGCGTGCGTTGCTCAAATCCTTTTTGCGAACTTCTCCGATGTCTTGAAGAACGGCAATAGCGTCTTCCCTTGGTAGATTCGACGCGAGCTCACCATCTATGACGGAAAAACCGATATCGTTTAAATTGCTATCGGTGAGGAGTCTTTGCTGGACATATTCTTCGTTCAGCTTTGGGTTTTTGCTGACCGATCCTCCAGTTGCTTCGTCCAGTAGCATGAGACGTCCTTTTGGGCTATCTCTGAAATTATGTAAAAAATGCTCGTACTGTAGCTTTCCCCATTTATTGGATGATTTGTGGACGCGCTCAACGATGTCGAGCGCTAGCTTTCGCGTGCAGACATTGCAGGGGATGGATGTTTGCTCCTGCATTTCCTTTGACGCGTTGAAAAGGGGAAGGCGCGAAGTTGCTTCCTGATATAGGTCGGGGTCCTGAATGCACTTCATAATGGCGATACGGCGGTTTCCATCGTATACGGTGTAGGAGCCATCGGCGTTTTGCACTACGGTTGGTAGTTCATTGTATAGGTATAAATCGCCCATCTCGTTGATTAACACATCGAGATTCCAGTTGCCGCTTTTGTTTTCGATCGCCCTCCTGATGATGTCGGCATCTTTGGATGATTCATCAATGGGGTCTCTTGGATTTTCCGTCCAGAGGTGAAGTTGTGTAAGCGGGATGCTGATGACTTGCTGATCGCGATTGTTCATGAGTGCCTCTGTTGATAATTAATTATTTAAGACTATCATAGCGCGTCTACCAGGGATAACGTTGCTATTTGCGTATTTTGGGCAAGTCTTGCGCTATTAGTATCAGCTGCAGCTTAAGCAGATGGGACCCATCACGATATAATTTGCTGAAGCTTCAAGCGGGAGGATCGAAATGAATCTGGGGAGCGAAAGCGAATTCGTCGAATTCAAGAAATCGGCAGGCGAGCACAAGGAGGCATTGCAGGCGATTTCGGCAATGCTGAACAAGCACGGTCGCGGGAGCTTGTATTTTGGGGTTCGCGACAATGGCGATGTTGTTGGCCAGATGGTTTCGAATTCGACCATCAAGCAAAACCGTCCTGGATATTCCTCCGAGTGTTATTGGGCAATACGTTTCGATGGGAAACAAATCTGGGCGTATTCCCGATTCGTACGCAGGCGTTGCTGATGTTGCCGATCGCTTAGGCTTGCTGAGTGGTTCGAAATTAAAAAATGGCGCTGCCGAATTGTTTTGCTCATCGTTTCCTTGAACCCGGCTTACCATGGGTGTGCTCGCTAGCGGAAGCAAGGTCGACATTCTCGATTTGAAACATGAGGATGGCCCCGCATCGGGCCTTATCGATCTTGCGGAACGCTATGTGTTTTCCAACGTTCGTAGAAGGCTCGTGATCAAAGGCGATGCTGCGCGGGAGAAGTCCCTGAAATACCAAGGGAGGCTATTCGCGAGGCAATTGTAAATGCTCTCTGCCATCGTGACTGCACTGTTGGTTTTGCGGTTGGGTTGAACATTTCTCCTGACACCGTTGAAATAGTAAATCCTGGGTTATTTCCTGAAGGTGATAGCCCTGAAACCCATATTGAGGGTAAGGTCGGTGCTGCTTCCGATCCGAGAAATCCACTTATCGCCAACTTGCTGTTTCGCGCTGGCATCGTTGAGCAATATGGTAGTGGCATTCCCAGGATTAAGCGCTCTTGCGATGCTGCCAATGCGAAATTTGAATATCGACAGGAAAAGGGATTTCCCGAATTATTTTCTAACGACCTGGTTCTCGGCTTTATTCCGGGAAGGCTCCCGATGATTCATTCCGCGTTGTCCCGAGCGATTTCGCGATGCTCGTTTTCGAAAAGATGAAAGAGGGCGGGTCGATAACGACCAAGCAGGTGATGTCCTTTTTTTGGAACGAAAGAGCGAAAGTCTCAGCGTGCATTGAGAGAGCTTGGCGATGCTGGCCTGGCTGCTTCTTATAGAGAAGGCAGCAAAGTCGTATGGCGTCCTTTGCCTAAAGAACGACGGACGGTGACGGGCCGCGACGGGCGACAGCTGGACGATTTCACGTATGCCTGAGGCGTGTGCCTGGAGCCGTGCATTGGCGCCCACTGCAACACCCCCCCAGCTTCGGCTGCGGCGGGGGCTGCCTGGCCAAGGGTGCCAAACGGCTGTTGGCGAACTACAAGGACGTGCCGCAGAGCCTGATCGAGGCAATCGTGGATGCCAACCGCACGCGCAAGGACTTCGTGGCCGACCAGGTGCTCTCCAAAATGGTCGAGCTTGTGTACTCCGGCACGGCGGCTCCGGCGGTGGGCGTGTACCGCTCCGCGATGAAGACGGACTCCGACAATTTCAGCACATCAAGTGTGGTATAATTAGGCCGCATAGTAACCGATGGAGGGATCAGCCATGCCGATATGCGTGCCCGTTAGGGACATGAAAAGCACCTCGACGTTTGTCGATCTGGTTGAGCGTGAGTCTGAAGTGACGGTGACGAAAAACGGCCGTGAAGCCATGCATTGCATGAGCGATGAACGCTACCAAGCTTTGTGTCAGGAAGCTGCAAAAGCAAGGCTATTGTCCCACATGCTTGTTGCGAAGCGCGAAGAAGAGGCTGGCGACTATGTGCCCTATGATACGTTTGCGGAAGCGATGAGGGATAAGTATGTCTTATCCTAGAGTTATCCTCTCGAGTGCACAGCTTGAATACGAATCGGTGGTTGGGTATCTTGCCGTTGACCTGGCGAGTCGAAAGGCCGCCGGGGCGTTCATAGCGGAATTTGAGCATCAGCTCAATTTGGTTTGCGATATGCCAGAGATGTACGGGCTTTCGCGTGTTCCAGAGCTTGCGGCAATGGGCTATAGGCCTATGCCGGTTAATCGGTATGTAATCCTATACCGATTCGATGGCGAAAAGGTTATTGTGGCGCATATCTTCCATCAAACTCAGGATTACGCCCGGTTGGTCTAGCCTTCCGTAGGAATATA
Organism: uncultured Eggerthella sp.; assembly: GCA_900553605.1. GTDB lineage: Bacteria > Actinomycetota > Coriobacteriia > Coriobacteriales > Eggerthellaceae > Anaerotardibacter. Next base: position 13,896 of record USDX01000006.1, read on the forward strand.
GGGACAGGTCCCGTTTTCCCACTTAACAAATAGAGCCTCGCTTGCTGCTAAGTGCGCAAGCGAGGCTCTGCTTTTGTGTGCGTTATGCGTAGGTGGGAATTTGGTACCTGCCCCTATATTCCCACTTACGCCATGAACTTGTAGACGGCTTGGGTGTATGCCACGGGGTCGTCGATGGGCAAGCCCTCGGTGATCAGCGCCTGGTCATACAACACCGTTGCGTACAGGTGTACCTTTTCGGTGTCGCCATCCTCGAATGCCTTCTGCACCGCCTTGAACACGGGATGCTCGGCGTTTAGTTCGAGTACTCGGTCGCTCTTTACGTGCTCGCCGTCGGGACCCTGCGCCAGGATCTTCTCCATCTCAAGCGTGATGGGGCCTTCTGCGGTTACACAGGAAGGGGTGTCGGTCAGGCGGGCGGAAACGGCAACGCGCTTAACCTTGCCCTCCAGCGCCTTCTGCATTTCGGCGAACAGGCCCTCGTTTTCCTTCGTGATGGCCTCGGCTGCGCTCTTTTCGTCTTCGGTTTCAAGCCCCAGGTCGCCGCCGGCAACGTTCTTGAACTGCTTTTCGTTGTATTCGTTCATCGACATGAAGCAGAACTCGTCGACGTCCTGCGGGCACAGCAGCACGTCGAAGCCCTTGCCCAGCACCGTGTTCACGATGGGGCGCTTCGCCAGGCGGTCGATGGCTTCGCCCGTTGCGAAGAAGATGGACTTCTGGTCTTCGGGCATTGCCTCGGCGTACTCGGCAAGCGTAACCATCTTCTGCTGCTTGGCGGAATAGAAAAGCAGCAGGTCGGCCAGCACATCCTTCTTCATGCCATAGCTGGTGTAGATGCCGTATTCCAGATTGCGGCCAAAGCCCTTGAAGAACTTCTCGTAACCGTCGCGGTCGTTCTTCAGGAACTTCTCCAGTTCGCTCTTGATCTTCTTTTCGAGCTTGTTAGCGATAGCGCGCAGTTGGCTGTTCTGCTGCAGCGTTTCGCGAGAAATGTTCAGCGTCAGATCCTGGGAATCAACAACGCCCTTCACGAAGCTGAAGTAGTCGGGCAGCAGGTCGGCGCACTTTTCCATGATCAGCACGTTGGAGCTGTACAGCGCCAGGCCCTTTTCGTAGTCCTTGTTGAAGAAGTCGTACGGCGGACGCTTGGGGATGAACAGCAGCGCGTCGTAGGTCAGCGCGCCTTCTGCGTGAACGGAAATGGTGCGAGCCGGGTCCTCGAAATCGTGAAAGTCGGTCTTGTAGAAGGTGGCGTACTCTTCGTCGGACACTTCGGACTTGCGGCGCTTCCAGATGGGGATCATCGAGTTGATGGTCTTAACCTCGCGCACCGTTTCGAACTCGGGCTTGTAGTCGCCGCCGGCGTCTTCGGGCTTAGGCAGCGGTTTGCGCTCTTCCACTTCCATGCGGATGGGGTAGCGCACGTAGTTGCTGTACTGCTTGATGAGGGCCTGGAGCTCGTACTGGTCCAGGAATACGTCGTACTCTTCTTCGTCGGCGTTGTCCTTCAGGTGCAGGGTGATGCTGGTGCCGTGGTCGGCTCCCAGTGCGGCGGCCTCTTCAGCGGTAGCGGGCTCGATGGTGTAGCCCTCGATGCCGTCGGACTTCCAGGTGAAGGCTTCGGGCTCGCCGTATGCGCGGGAGGTTACGGTAACTTCTTTGGCAACCATGAACGAGGAGTAGAAGCCCACGCCGAACTGGCCGATGATGTCTACGTCTTCACCCTGCTGCTCGGCGTTTTCGGTCTTGAACTCGAGGCTGCCGGAGTGAGCGATGGTGCCCAGGTTGGTTTCCAGCTCTTCGCGGGTCATGCCGATGCCCGTGTCGGAAACTGTGATGGTGCGAGCGCCCTTGTCGAACGCCACGTTGATGGAAAGATCGTCCTTGGAAACGGCGATGGTGGTGTCGGTGAGGCTCTTGAAGTAGAGCTTGTCAACCGCGTCGGATGCGTTGGAGATAAGCTCGCGCAGGAAGATTTCCTTGTTGGTGTAAATGGAGTTGATCATCAGATCAAGGAGCTTTTTGCTTTCCGTTTTGAATTGCTTCATTCAAATCCTTCCTTCAATGGCCCGTTATGCACGTTTGCCTGTTGGCGCTGCGGCGAGCTGTTGGGCCGGTCGCGGCTGGTGCTGCGGCGAGCGCCCGCTGCGGTTGGCGCAGCTTCGAGCCCAGGCGATGCAGCTGGCGCGGCGCTGAGTTAGGCGCTGCTCCTGATGTCGCGACACCTGGGCCGCGCCGCGGTTTGCTTCTGCGAACTGCAGACAAACGTTGCTTCGTTGCCGTGCGCTTGCGGTGCCGAAATGGCGGTGCGCAAGCGCCTATAAACGTAATTAGCACTCCAACATGTGGAGTGCTAATACGGATTCTAGTATGTGCGCGTGGCATGTCAAGAAAGGAAGCATTCGCGCGACAGTTTGTAACGGGGTTGTTGCTTGCAGGGCGTAGGTAAGCGCAAAGGAGCTGCCGACTCGCAGCACGTCGGCGCTGCGAAGCACCCAACCGCGCCCGTTTGCGTTACAGAGCGCGTGCCTTTTCGATGGTGGTACGCAGCGCGTCGATGACAGTGCCGCGGAATGCGCCCTTTTCCAGAACCTCAAGGCCGCGGATGGTAGATCCAGAAGGCGAGCACACCTCGTCCTTCAGCTGACCGGGATGCTTGCCGGACTCGAGCACGAGCTTCGCAGCACCCAGCACGCCCTGTGCGGCAAGCTGGTAAGCCTGCGGGCGTTTCAGGCCTTCGGCCACACCTGCGTCGGCCAAGGCCTCGATGAACATATATACATAGGCGGGCGAGCTGCCGCCGATAGCGCTTGCGGCGTCAAGCTGCGATTCTTCCAGTTCAACGGTGGTGCCGAAGCTGGCAAGCAAGCATTCGACAGCGGCGACGTCTTCGGCGGTTGCCAAGCTGTTGGGGCAGTAGGCGGTAACGCCTGCCAGCACGTGTGCGGGCGTGTTCGGCGCGGTGCGTACGATGCGAACAGGCGTGCCGAACTGCTCTTCCAGCCAAGCGATGGTCTTGCCGGGGGCGATGGTGACGACGGTCTGCTCGGGGCGCATCGCTCCACGGATTTCGGCAATAACGGCCTCGTACTGGTAGGGCTTTACGGAAAGGAACAGGATGTCGGCGTTTTCAGCGACGGTGATGTTGTTGGTGCCAGCGTTAATGCCGAATTCTTCGGCTACGGCAGCGGCGTGTTCCGGCGTGGCGTTGGAGCCATAGATTTCACCAGGCGCAACAGCGCCGCTAGCGATAATTCCCTTGATCATGGCTTTGGCCATATTTCCGCATCCGATGAATCCAAGTTTCATAAGAACCTCCTTGTTGGCGGCGGGCTTCAATAACGCGTTGAGGCGAATAATGCTGTGCTCTGCTGGTGCCGTTTGGTGAGCGCGTTCCATATTGGTTCGATTCTATGCGATGTACCCGAGGAAAGCACCTCGTTTGTGAGGAATTAATTAAGTGTTGAAGCCTTGGGGCGATGGGCGTGGCGTGATGGGCGGGGGGGTGGCTGGTGAGTGCGGGACGCCCGGCGCGATTCGCGGGGGCGACGGCGAACATGGAACGCCCAATGTGATTCGCGATGCCCGTGGACACATGGCGTTCGGGGCGCCGTGCGCGATTCGCGGTGTCCGTGGCAGCGCGGCGCCTGCAGACGCCCGGCGCGATTCGCGTCGGCATGCGCCCAGAGCGCCCAGCGCGATTCGTGGCAGCTGAAATATGCCCTGTGGTGGCTTCTTGTTTGAACGGTATACTTTTACCTAATTGATTTGAGAGGGGCAGGGAATGGCTAAGAAGAATAACGCGAAGAGCGCTGGCGGCGGAAACGCTGCTGCGAAGACCGAGAAAAAGGGCAAGAACCAGATTTCTCAGCAGCAGGCGCGTGCGAATGCGGCGCGTGCGAGCGCGAAGATCAGCCCTGCACCTGAAGGGCCGGTGCCTGCTATTTCAGTGCTGGTGCCCATCTGCAATTCCGAGCAGTACCTGGAGCAGGCGCTTGATTCGCTGATTGCTCAGACGTTTGCCGACTTCGAAGCGCTGTGCATCAACGATGGCAGTACCGATGGCTCTCTGGATATCATCAAGCGCTACATGGAAAAAGACCAGCGTTTTCGCCTGATTGATAAGGATAATTCCGGTTACGGCGCGTCAATGAACTTGGGTATCGACACCGCGCGCGGCGAATACATTGGCATTTTGGAGCCCGACGATTTCTTTGAGCCGAATGCGCTGGAGCTGCTGTACGGCCTGGTGAAGGACGCAAGCGCCGATGCTCCTGTCGATGTGGCCAAGGCTAACTATTGGTTCTACTGGAGCGCGCCCAAGGAGCGTAACCAGCTTATAAGTGTGTGCAAGCCCCCCATGACAGATGCTCCCTTCAATCCGCGCGATGTTCGCGAGGTGTTCTACTGCATCCCTTCTATTTGGTCGGCGCTGTATCGTCGCGAAATGCTCATTGAAAAGGGCGTGCGTTTCCTCGAAACGGCGGGCGCAAGCTTCCAAGACCTGGGCTTCCAGTTCAAGGTATGGGTATCCGCGCAGAAAGTTGTCATGTCCGAAGAGGCCATCCTGCATTACCGCCAAGACAACGAGGCTTCGTCTGTGAACGACGCGCAAAAAGTGATGTGCGTGTGCAAGGAATTCGACATGGCCGAGCGCTTCATCAAGAACGATCCTGATTGCGAAGATTTGCGAAAAGTCCTGTTCAGGCTGCGTTATGACAGCTATATGTGGAACTTTGCGCGCTTGGCGCCGGAGCAGCGTCGTGAATTTGTGGTCAAGATGCATGAGGATTTGCGCGCCGGGTTCAGAGGCGGCGCGTATGATCGCTCGCTGTTCAGCGACTATCAGAACGCGAACCTGCGCTATTTGATGGAGCACCCAAAGCGCTTCGAGCAGTTCTTCCCGAACAACCCCACGCCGTTGCGCAAGGGTTTGTACTATCTGCTGGTGGCAGGCCCCAAAGCAGCATTGAAAGCCGCAGGGAAATAGGTGGGAATATAGGGACAGGTCCCGTTTTCCCAGTTTTGCGCAAGGGCTTGTACTATTTGCCGGAAGCAGCCCCTAAAGCAGCGCTGAAAGCCGCGGGGAAATAGGAGCAGATTATTGGTCTAGGGCTGGAAGTCTCTTCCAGCCCTATTTCTGTTCCTGAATGGTTGCAAGCTGACAGTTCTAGAAACGCTAATTTGTAATTATCGATGGTAATTTGAGCAAAATACTCATCAATTAGTAATCAAAAGTACGAATTAGCACTCATTTTGTACAAAATATCAAATTATTAGTACGAATTATTTTCTAGTTTGTACAAATTACTAAATACTTTGTACAAACTAATTGCGCAAAGTGCCATTTAGTACAAAATAAAAGAAATTGCATCAATCCTAGGGAACAGTTCGGCTTATTGGAGGCCTTCATGCTAAAGGAAGAGCTTGTTGATTTGGTCCGTGAGACCCAGCGGCTGAAAGCGGAGCAGCAAACAGTTGAGGTGAAGGCCGCAAGCAAGGGGTGTCCGAAAAGGCTATACGATACGCTTTCTTCTTTTTCTAACCAGGATGAGGGCGGGGTAATTCTATTTGGCGTTGATGAGTCGAAAGATTTTGACGTAGTTGGCGTATACGATGCGCAGGATCTCCAGAAGCATGTTTCTGAACAATGTCTGCAAATGAAGCCTAAGGTTCAGGCTCTGTTCACGATGGCTGATGTTGATGGCCGCGTGGTCGTTTCTGCCGAAATACCAGGAATGGACGTTTCTGAGCGTCCTTGCTTCTATGAGGGCAAAGGACGCTTAAGGGGATCGTACAAAAGGGTTGGCGAAATGGATGAGCCAATGACCGAGTATGAGATATATAGCTTTGAGGCTTTCCGAAAAAAATACCAAGATGACATCCGGGTAATTGATGGATGCGGCTTCGACACGTTGGATCCATCGGATTTGGCCAATTACCTGCTGAGGTTAAAGGCGAACAAGCCCCATCTGGCCACTTTGCGTGATGAGCAGATATACCCGCTAATGAGCATTCTTAAGGATGGCAAGGTGACGTTGGCAGCTGAGTGGTTATTTGGGTATTATCCACAGGCATTTGCTCCTCAATTGCACATTACGGCGGTAAAGGTTTTTGGGGAAGAAAAAGGTGCATTGGATTCCGAAGGAAACAGGTTCGAGGACAACAAGCGCATCGAGGGGACCATTCCCGAGATGCTGGACGAATCTCTGGCCTTTTTAAGGCGCAACCTGTCTCTTTCGACGAAGATAGACAAGCAGACGGGAAAAAGGTTCGACAAGTTTGACCTTCCCATTGATGCTGTTCGCGAGGTTGTTCTGAATGCTCTGGTTCATCGTGACTACAGCATCCATACCGAGGGGATGCCCATTCAGGTTGAGTTGTATTCCGATCGTCTTGAAGTTTCGAGCCCGGGTGGACTGTACGGCAGGTTGACGGTTGACAAGCTGGGAAAAGTGCAGCCCGATACCAGGAATCCCGTGTTGGCTACGGCTATGGAAGTGCTTGGGTTGACGGAAAATCGCTATTCGGGAATCCCGACAGTCCGTCGAGCTATGAAACAGGAGGGAAAGCCCGAACCCGAATTTATCGATACCGGTTCGGAATTCCGCGTCGTGCTGCGTATGCGCGCAGCTGACATAGCTCCAGACGAGGGGTTTCGCAGCGCAAAGAGCGATGTTTATATGGGAACCGCGAAAGAGCAACAGGTGCTGAATTACTGCTCTGAGCCGAAGTCGCGTCGCGAGATAGCGGAAATGCTCAACGTTGAGGAATACTACGCTGCGAGAAGATATATCAATCCGCTTGTTGGAGCAGGTGTGTTGGCGATGACCTTGCCGGACAAGCCGAGAAGCAAAGACCAGAAATATATAAGGGTGTAGCTTGCGCGAGTCCCTGAGAGCATTCGTTCAAAAGCGAATTTGTGAGGTTGCTAGATTACTCGTGAAAAGCTGGGAAAACGGGACCAGTCCCTGTATTCCCAGTGCGACACCTATGCGACATTGTCGCCAAACTGTCGCGACAGTGTCGCATGGGTGTCGTTTAGTGGCAATATTGAGCCGCGGTGCTGTCGCTTGTCGCGCACGGTAGCTCCCTCGATTGGACAAAATAGACGAAAGAATTTTGGTTAATCATCCGTTTTCGCTCGAATAGACCAAAAAATAGGCTGATTTTTTGGTCTATTCGGGGGGTGTTTGCTCAAAACCGCCTGCAAAACCGAATTTAAGGTCCGCGACACCTATGCGACAGTGTCGCCGAACTGTCGCGACACTGTCGTTTATAATGTCGGCGTGGGCAATAGGCAGAACTAGCTGTCTTATCGAAAGGGGTATTGCTGTGACTCCCGAAGAATTAAAGTCTCATATTTCTTCCGGCGAAGGGCTGACGTGTGAATTCAAGCGCTGCGGAGACATTCCTGGTAACGACACGTTTGAAACGATTTGTTCTTTCGCGAATAGGCAAGGCGGAAATATATTCCTTGGCGTTGAGGATGATGGCTCAGTTTGCGGCGTGAACGAGAAAAGCGCGCTTGGCATAGAGCAAAACTTGGTTAAAAAGCTGAATGACCCAAGTTGCTTTAAGCCGTCTCCTTTCGTGGAAATAGAGAGGGTTCGTTTCGAAGGGGCCCTTGTAATAAGGGTCTGGGTTCCGGCGGGTCCTGCTGTATACAGTTGGAAAGGTGTTATATACGACCGCGTTTCGGATAGCGATATCAAGGTGCGCGGTGACGATCAGATTGCCTTGATGTATCTACGCAAGCAGAACTTGTATTCAGAGCGCAGGGTGTACAAATATGTGGAAATGGAAGACCTGCGTTCCGACCTGATTGATCGACTGCGCAAGATGGCCACAGCGAAGACGGCTGGCCATCCTTGGGCCTCCTTGGATGATGCCGCCTTGTTAAGAAGTGCGAAGCTATACGCCAAGGACAGAAATACCGGAGAAGAAGGTCTTACCTTAGCGGCGGTGCTGCTGGTCGGTTCCGATGACGTAATCGGCGATATATGTCCTGCCTACAAGACGGATGCGATATTCAGAAAAGAGAGCACCGACAGATACGATGATCGCGTTACGGTAAAGACGAACCTGGTCGAATCTTACGATATTTTGCTATCGTTCGCTAAAAAGCACTTGCCTGATAGGTTCGTCTTGGAGGGGACGCAGCGAGTAAGCGCGCGAGACGTTATCGCTCGTGAGCTGATAGCGAATCTCCTGATCCATAGGGAGTTTCTTAATCCATTCCCTGCGAAGTTGGTTGTCGATGAAGAGGGCATTAAAACCGAAAACGCCAGTCGAACTTTTTATGAGGGGCGATTGACTTTATCGGACTTCAATCCTGTACCGAAGAATCCTACGATTGCTTCGGTGTTTTCGCAAATTGGCCTTGCTGAGGAGCTGGGCAGTGGATTGAGGAATCTGGAAAAGTACTCGAGGTTGTATAGCGGGAAAGTTCCTGTCCTGGAGGATGGCGATATTTTTCGTGCCTATGTGCCTGTGGAATACGGGGCGGAGACAAGGGGTGCTGATTCCGCTAGGGTGCTGGCTCTTTCGATCGTTGAACGCGACGGATATGTGACATCTGCGAGCTTGGCTGCTGCTGCGGGCGTAACCCCAAGAACCGCGCAGCGCTATATCAAGAAACTTGTTGAGGACGGCACGCTTGTGCCGAGCGAGAACATGAAGCACAGCTACACGGACGGGAAGCGGAATCAACTGGGAATATAGGGACAGGTCCCATTTTCCCAGTTTCTTAAGATGGCTTCGCTTGCGATAGTGAACTGCATCCCCCCAAAACTTAGACGGCTCAAATAAAAGCTACGCTATAAGGGGCTGCCTCCGGAACTCCTCCAGGGTCAGTCCCTTCAGTTTAACTTGGCGCCTCATCGTGTTCCAGTGGGCCACGTAGGCATCGAGGTTGGATTTGAAGGACTCGACGTCGGTCCACGACCTTCCCCGGAAGAACTCGTCCTTGATGTGGTCGAAGACCCGCTCCGTGACGCCGTTGTCGATGCAGTTGCCCTTGCGCGACATGCTTTGCGTTATCTTCGCCTCCCTCAGGCGGCCCGTCCATGCCTCGTGCTGGTACTACCAGCCCCTGATGCCCCTCTGAGTGTCAAGGGCAATTCACGAGATCACGCTGTTTCTTTATGGTGTAGTAAACCTCGTGTGCGATGTGGCGCTTCAGGCATCTGATGGCCTCCATCTTGGTATGCCCTTCATCCAGCGGCGCAGCGTCGAGTTGCACAGGTCGCACTCCTCGCATATCTCCGAGGCGGGCTTGCCGCTCTCGTACATCTGCACTGTCTGCCGCTTGAATTCCTCCGAGAACTTCCTCGGATGTCTGGGGTCTGCCGTGCCGGGACCTTTTCCTCGATGTTCCTCAGTCCCTCACTAATCTGTTTAATGCAGTGTAGCAAATCCAGGTCTCAAGCGGCGCAAGGGGCGCTATGGCTACTGCCGCATCAACCGCGAGCTCAGATGGAGCGGCATCGTTGCTGTAGAGAAGAAGGTACTCAACGTTATGCGGAGTTTGGGTTCATCGCCAAGGGCGCGATGGGGAAGCGCAGAGGTTGGAGAGCCATGTAGCTGGGCGATCCGCAGCTGAACCTGATGAGTGGGCCTTCACCGTGGGATGGACCCCAGGTGGGCGGTTGCCTGCATATCTACCGGCGAGGGACGCCTTTACCTAGCAGCCGTGATTGACGCGTTTTTGTACGAGGTGGTGGGGCTTCGCCTGATGATGGGGTCTCGTTTTCGGGTGACGATCAGGGGTCGGTACATGTCTCGCCTGTTCTAGCGGCGCCTGGAGTCCCATGGGACTGCCCGGTTGGTGTCGAGGCTGGGCAGCCCTTTCGGCAATGCGTTGCCGAGTCGGGGCATATTCAAGTACATAGAGTTTTACTGCGCTGCATTTGCGCCTGAATTTATGTTCCCAGATGATTACGAGCGAAGATGCACCTAGAGGTTCTTATGCAAATGTCCAATTTGAGCTTTCCGCTCCGCGCCCCATTTCCCGTGTTCAAGAAATGGGGCTGTCCAGAAGAGGCCTTTGGTCTAGGAAACTAGCGTCTTTTTCGTGACGGCTTCGATGTGAAGTTGCTGAGGATGCATGACGCTCTTAGCCTTGAAGAGTTAAGGTGCTTCTTCACCGATTCGGTGTCTATGCGCTCCTCATTTCCGATCTCCATTTCGAAAGCGCGTGCTTCATCGCGAAGCCTCTGGAGGTCATCTTTTGTTATTACTCTAGTTCCTTCGTATGGTGCGCAATCGAAATCGAACACCTTGCTGGGATGAATGACAACTGGAACGCACTTCATTCCCTGTTTTCCGTAGGTCTCGTTAAACCATGCAATTGATCCATTGAGCTGGTTGCAATCCTTTTTACAGATTGAGTCATTGCTGGCTTCATTTTTGCACTCAATAACCAAATAAACGTTCTCTCCTAGTGCCCAAAGATTATCTGGGCCTCTTCCCTCTTCCTGCTCCGGTCGGAAAGATTCAATTCCAATGAAAAAAGAAAAGTCCTTGAGCGCTTTTTCGAAATTCTGCGCCTTGACTTCCCCAAAGTTAAGAAGAGATAGCGTGTCTTCAAGGTCAATGATGTACTCGTTTACTGTTTCGTATTCTTTAATTTTAAAAACGATTTTTTCTGCTTGGTCGGCGAGAGGTGAGGTTCTCTTTCTATGCGTTATCCCCCTGATGGGCTTCGTTACGTTTTGATTCAGATTCCAGGCTGACAAAAGTATTTCTTGGGCTTTCCCCTTGTCGTAGAAATTCGCGTACTCTGCAGCAACTTGCTTCAGAAAGCCCTTCTCGTATTCGTCTGCAATTGAGTTAGCCTTGGTTTCCATACAGGAAACTGCTTCGGGGTACTTTTCGTGTAGCGCTAAATCGAAAGCTTCTCGAATCTCAAATTCGGAACCTTCTGCGCGTCGGTTTGTTTTATATTTTGCTCCAGCCAGCTCTTCTTTGCTGATCTCTATCCAGTTTTTGTCCCTCTTTAGAGTTAAGTCGATGATTTCTTTGCTCTCTTCGATGCTTGGATTTCTATTTTCCTCTCTGATTTGATCCCAGAGCTTTTTCGACAAATCGTACTGTCTCTTTGTGGCATCGCTGAAATACTGATTGCCCTTTCTCGGTATCAGTGCGGCGGCTAAATCCGACCCCATCAACAGTATTGCGCAGTAGTCCCCGCTTGAACGAACTCCTCGTCCCATGCCCTGCTCGATTTTCTGAATCTTTTCTGCAGTTAATCTGTCTGAATCGACTTCGGACCACGCGAGGAGAGAGTCATAAGCGCTTTGGCTTTTTGGCAATCCGTCAATTACGACAATCCGACATGCGTCCCCGGGCAAATCAATTCCGTTGTACTGATTGATAAAGACGGAAATTCCCAAATGTTCACCTGCCCTTAATCTGGACGTTATTGCTCTGATGTTGCTTTTATCTGCGATGTTGTTAGAGTATTTCTTCCATTTGTTTGCTTTCGCCTTAGAGGGAACGATTACCGTAACATTGTAGTACTTAGCGTATTCGGCGGTGAGTTCCATGATGCGTTCGTCTTTGATGTGGGGATTGAGCGCTTGGGGGAAAGCTATCGACCGGTTTCCGATATCATCGGCTTGATTGGGGCAGATTACGTTTGCTATTTCGGTTTGTGCTAAGCCGACGGCGGTAGACAAAACCCCGTCATTAGCAAGTGTTGCGCTCATAAATATTCGCCTGCTTGCTTTGTCGAAACCTGTGATTATCGATGCGGGGACGCATCTTGGGGCTATTTCGATAAAATCGGCTTTGATTACGCAGCTGCAAAGCGGAAAGCAATGGCTTAGCAGGGGCAGTTTGAACGAAAGCTGGTCTTTGTCGAGGTTGGCTAGAAGCTCTTTTTCTACCCTGCCGCACTCATTTTGCCAGGTATAGAAAGGAACAAGCACGCTTTTTGAACGATCACCTGCTTCGGAGGCTCGTTCGAGCATTTGCTTGATTTCCTTTGGTGAGCTATTCATTATCATTCTGGTGATGCTTTTATAAAGATTGGGGTTTTTGTCTTGCTCGATTGTGATTCTGAATTGCTCGCGCATAGAATCAAGGCAGGCGTGGACATCGTCGATAAGTATCGAGCCTGGTTCCACTTTTCCTTTGTTTGGGGAGATTCCGAAAACGCTCTTCCCGTTAAATAGTTTGTGTATGTTGGTCACGAAAATTGCTTTTCCATCTAGAAAAAGGTAGTCATTCTCATCCTCGGTGGCTTCTATTCCTAGGCGATGCGATTCTTCGATAACCTGGTGAACTAGTTCTTTATTGGGAGCAACATATACGGCAGGTCCGACTCCTTCGTTGATACAGCTTTGCAGAATGACCAGCCCTACAGTGGTTTTCCCGCTTCCAGTATTCATTTTTATGACTGCATTCTTATTCTTTCGGACTCCGTGCCATTTTTCCCAGACTTCAGACTGGACATCGCGAGGATATTCGAAGCCAGGTTCTTTGTTTAGGGCCATAAAAATTGCGCGGGGGTCAGTTGGTGCGTCTTCTTGTTTCTTTAGAGCGGATAAGTTTATGGACATTTCTGAGCCCTTTCGTGTTGCTGCTTTCTGGCCTGCTCGTTGTGCCTATTTGCTCGGCGTTTTTAGAGAAAACTGCGTATGCAGAAATTATATTCAATAAGATAAACCCATGAGTTGTTTGTCGGCGTAGTTTGTTGCCTCTGATGGGCGCAAGACACCGTTTACGCTAGAAGCGGCCATATGGTCGAGATTGTTTTTGGACTGTTTGGGTGTGGCGTATAAGTCGACCTGACTTTGCCGAAAAACATGTTGGCTGGCTTTGGCAACGGAAATGTCCCTACGCCTTGCATATTGGGAAGGGTCATTCGTATCTGCTTTTGCGGGGGGGGGTTGCCCGTATCGTAGGCAATGCGCCGAATGCTCGCCACCGAAGTTCATCGGCGGCTTACCTCGAACTGTAATGGGCACGTAAAGGCGCCATGCAAAACTGGGAATATAGGGACCTAAGAACCCTAGTTCATATCTCAGATAATGACGCCAGGCTCGTGTACGAGCAGCGCTTTAATTCCAAGGACGCTGTGCGTCTTAACTTTCAGATAAGCGGGAATCAAGCATTCTACGTAATGGACTCTGATATTTATGAGCCAATCATCAAGGCGATGGATCTCGACGCGCAGGGAAATCAACGATGCCCTTGAAATGCTTGCCGAAAAGGACAAGACGGGCAGGTTTTTAGGCATTGATGATCCTTGCTGATGAAGCCATCCCCGCGCTTGTGCGGGTATCAGTGTTCCATTTTCTGTTCGCCTATATTCATCCGTTTTACGATGGCAATGGGAGAACCAACAGGTTCATCAGCAGCTATGTTCTTTCTCGCAGCTTTAGCCCTATAGTCGGGTATCGCCTTTCGTATTCCGTGAAAGAGCGTATCGAAAAATACTACAAGGGGTTTTCGATTTGCGAGCATCCGTTGAATAAGGGAGATATAACGCCTTTTGTAATTTCCTTTTCGGAGCTGGTGGTTGATGCGATGGAAAGCATGCTGGATTCGCTGCAGGCAAAGCAGAGCGATTTGGCTGATGCGGTTGGAGCGGTAAATCGCGCAATTGCCACCAAGGAAGAGGACTCTGGCCTTTGGCGAGTTGCGTTCATTCTTGCTCAGGCAGAGCTGTTTTCGGAAAACGGTGCAACTACTGAAGAGCTGTGTGCGGCAGCCGAGATGTCTGAGCCCACAATGGCCAAGAAGCGCAAGCTGATTAAAGAGCTAGGTTTTTTGCGGGAGATGCGCAAGGGCAGGCAAAGGTTCTACTCTTTGAATTTGCAGAAGATGGGGTAGGGTCCTGTTAATGACGAATTATGAGAACTGCGGAGAGGTAGAAGTGGAAAAAGTGAAGTTCGGGATCGAAAGCGAAAAGTCCGATCCGGAAATCGTCGGATTGATAAAAAGGCTAGAAGAGGTAGAGGGGAAAGTTGAAGCTAGTGAAGCGCATCTGGACGATATTAAAAGGGAGTATGTGACAATTCTCGGAATATTTGCGGCAATTGTAATGGCGATTACTGCAGGGATGGCTTTTTCGAGTTCGGCATTTCAGAACATCGGGCAGGCTTCGCCGGTAAAAATTGGAGCAATTCTTATTCCCCTTGCATGGTTTCTTTGGAATCTCATAGGTCTGCTGATCTTCTTCTTGCGTGAGGTGGTTGAAGCAAGAAGATGGATTGTTCCGGTAATCATGGGTGTCGTAAACCTACTTCTAGTTGGCGGTTTCGCGCTGCTTATCCTCTTTTACGGAGATAAGCTATATTAAAACCTCCTTGAAGACTCTTGAAGGGTGAGGCTGGAGAGCAGCGTTTGTTAAAAGGTCCGGCATCTATGTGCCATGCTATTCCGTCCTCTTTTAGGTTAATTTTGATTTCTGGCAATTTCATTGCAGGGATAATTCTTCTGTATCGTTGCATTGCCGAAGGGCATGCAGGTGCTTGTGCGGCTCTTTTACCGCGATGCCGCCGATATGCATCTTCAGGATTTTGTATCATGGTTGAAAAGCAATCTCGCGAAAGGCAATTCGTATGGCTGTCGGAAAAAAGCTGCTAAGCGTATTTTTCTCCTTCACTCTAGTTATGGGTCTTCTTCCTTATTCGGCATTTGCGGACCCTTCGGATTCAAGCTCGAATTCAACCGAGTCTAGCTCCGATGCTTCGACTTCCAATGAGTCCGAATTCGCGGATGGCGGGGTTGCCTCGAAGTCGGATCCAAACGATTCCGAGGGCGGAATGGATTCCAATGGTTCTGTCTCTGGCGGGGAAGATCCTGAGTTTGGCACCGATGACGAATCCGCCGACGAACAGGAATTGTCCGCCCCTGATTATAGTGATGGCAAGCTGGCAATTTGGGCTAATGGCCTTGATGACCCTTCCGACGTCACGGATGTTTACCCGCCTGACACTAACGAAATTGAAGCATACGCTAACGGCTCTAACCTTCAGCCAATGAGCTTCAGCTCTGAAATGCTGTACTTCTGCAAATATGAGAGTAGCTGCAATTACGACCAAGGCCTTAGCTCGGGCGATGGCTATCACGCCATGGGCTATTTTCAGTTCGACAACAGGTATGGCTTGGGTAGCTTCCTGAAGGCTGCGTATAACTACAACCCTTCAACTTATAGTGCTTTAAAGGTTATTGGCGATCGCTACGGGTGGGATGTGACGGGCGCAACCCGCTCCAACGGCGCATTCACCCAATTGGGTAACGATCTCAATACCGCGTGGCATGCTGCATACAAGGCGAACCCCACTGAGTTTTCAAACCTGCAGAATGGCTGGGCATACATTGATTCCTACAACGGGTCGTTAGGTGCTCGTGGTTGCCTTAAGGCATTTGGAATCAACTTGGACAATCGCCCCGATTGCATTAAGGGCCTTTGCTGGGGCATGGTCAACCTGTTTGGTGCAGGAGGCGGTGCCTCATATATCAACAATGGTAATTATTATGGTGCAAATTGGTTCTTCAAGAATTCCGGCATCAATGACTCTATGTCGGACGAAGCTTTCGTAACTACCCTCTGTGACTATGTTGTCAATAATGTTGCGAAGCGTTATCCCGAGCAATCCATCTACTGGACCGGTTGGCAGAATCGGTACAAGAGCGAAAAAGCTGATTGCTTGAAATATCTCCAAGCAGGCAATTATATAGCGCCGTCCCCCAAGAACGTGACGGCCGCGGCCTCCGGCAGCGGCGAGGTGACGCTCTCCTGGGATCCCGTCGACGGCGCGCAGGCATACGCCGTCGCCGAGTATGTTGGGGGCGGCTACCGAACCTACACCACCTCGTGCGCCGCGACGAGCTACACGGTCGGCGACCTCTCCAACGGCAAGGAGCACAGCTTCCTCGTCCAGGCAAGGGTCGGCGGCAGGTGGTCGGCTGTGTCCGCCGACCTCCATGTGTCGGCAACCCCCCAGGGGCCAACCAGGCCCGAGCCCAAGGCCGAGCCCGGCAACGGCACGGTGAAGCTCACCTGGGACAAGGTCCCGGGCGCCAGCGCCTACGCCGTTGCCACGAGGAACGCGGACGGATCCTACAAGACGTATACATTGAGCTGCACGGCGACGAGCTACACGGTCGCGGGGCTCGTTAACGGCAGGTCGTACGATTTCCTTGTCCAGGCGAAGGTTGACGGCGCCTGGAGCCCGTTCTCCCCGTCCGATCTCGTTTCCGCCGCCCCCTTTGACCCCGCCTCCCCCAAGAACGTGACGGCCGCGGCCTCCGGCAGCGGCGAGGTGACGCTCTCCTGGGATCCCGTCGACGGCGCGCAGGCATACGCCGTCGCCGAGTATGTTGGGGGCGGCTACCGAACCTACACCACCTCGTGCGCCGCGACGAGCTACACGGTCGGCGACCTCTCCAACGGCAAGGAGCACAGCTTCCTCGTCCAGGCAAGGGTCGGCGGCAGGTGGTCGGCTGTGTCCGCCGACCTCCATGTGTCGGCAACCCCCCAGGGGCCAACCAGGCCCGAGCCCAAGGCCGAGCCCGGCAACGGCACGGTGAAGCTCACCTGGGACAAGGTCCCGGGCGCCACAAAATATGCGGTAACAAGAGAAGGGACGACGGTTGCTTCTTATACGGAATCGTGCGAATTTGAAGCTCGTGGTTTGGCGAACGGCGTTTCGTACGGTTATCGGGTTAGGGCGCTTGTCGATGGCTCATGGACACCGTTGACGGATTCTGCGGTGTGGGCGACCCCGTCGGATCCTGAGGCTCCGAAGGCCGTCGCATCTTTGGATGCTGAAGGATCCGTAAATCTGAAGTGGAGCGCTGTCGACGGTGCTGATAAATACGCTATAGCTCTCAAAACAAATGGAGGATATAGCACCTACACGTATGATTGTCGCCGAACGGAGTTTTCCGTAAAAAATCTGAAACCGGGTAATTATCAATTTCTCGTTCAGGCTCATCTACCTAGTGGGTGGTCCTCTTTTAGCGCCAATGATCTTGTTTCGATTCGGGTTCCTGATCCCAGTTCTCCAATGGTTGCCGTAGGGTATAGCGGATCTAATTCCGCGGTACTGTCATGGGATTCAGTCCCTGGCGCAGCAAAGTACGCAATTGCGGAATACAAGGATGGTTCATTCTGCAATTTATCAATTGACCATAAAGCCACCAGTTATGAAGTAAAGGATCTTAATTTAGGAGAAAAGCATCGTTACCTCGTCCAGGCTTTTGTAGATGGTGCTTGGTCAAAGTATTCGGAAGACGATCTTGTTGAAGTGATTGTTCCTGACGAGAAGTCGCCGAAGGCAAAGGCAGAGGCTACCGGAGATGGCCAGGTGACTTTATCGTGGGATTTAGTTCCCGGCGCTGATCGATATGCTATCGCTGAATATATTGATGGCGGATATCGGACGTATACAACAAGCTGCAAAGGACAATCGTATACTGTCGATAACCTTGGGAACGGCAATGAGCATAAATTTTTGATTCAGGCCCAAGTTAATGGTAAGTGGTCTGCGGCAAGCCCCGATTTATTAGTGGCGGCAACCCCACATGGGGTAATGGCTCCGACCGTAAAGGCAAAAGCGGGTGATTTGAGCGCTACCTTAGAATGGAATAGCGTGCCTGGCGCTACGAGATATGCGATTGCCTCCCAGAATGGAGATGGCTCCTTTACGACATATACCTATAACTGCGGGGGAACCTCCTTCACAGTGAAGGGGCTGATCGGCGGAAGAACGTATAAGATGCTTGTGCAGGCTTATGTCGACGGAAAATGGTCTCCGTTTTCGAGTGTTGATTTGGTTAGCGTGAAACCCTACGGCACAAATACTCCAACGGGCCAACAGATGATGTCGGATATTGCCAACAATAGTGGCTTTACTAGCGGTACTTCTTATTTAATCTTAGTGAGCCGTTCTCGCCATGAGGTTGGCGTATTCCGGGGGAGCTTCAATAACTGGAATTGCATAAAGTTTTGGAGTTGCGTTACGGGTGCTCCATCCACTCCGACTATTACTGGGGAGTATAGAACGACTGGATTCAAGAGAACGAACTTGTCGACCGATACTCGGGCCCGTTGGTGTACTCAAATTAACGGAGGCTATTTCTTCCACTCGATCTTGGCATCCAACAGTGAACTCGGTGATAGCCAGTCTCACGGGTGCATTAGACTTGCGGTTGAAAATGCCAAGTGGATATACGACAATATTTGGCAGGGAACCAAAGTATATATTTACTGATTAACTGTCATGGCGAGGGAGGGCTTGGCTCTCCCTCTTATTATTAGGAAGGAATCAAATGAAGGGAATCATATTAGCGGGGGGCTCTGGTACACGGTTGTACCCCCTGACCACAGTTACGTCAAAACAGCTACTGCCTGTATACGACAAGCCAATGATCTATTACCCCCTTTCAATACTGATGCTAGCTGGCATCAGGGATATTCTTCTTATATCGACCCCTCAAGATCTACCCAATTTCAAGCGTCTCCTAAAAGATGGCTCGGCATATGGAATTAAGCTTTCGTACGCGGAGCAGCCATCTCCTGATGGACTGGCTCAAGCTTTCATCATTGGTGAAAGCTTCATTAATGGAGATAGCTGTGCGCTTGTTTTAGGGGATAACATTTTCTATAGTGGAGGACTCACAGCGCTGCTGACTAAGGCGGCAAACAAAAAACATGGAGCGACCGTCTTCGGTTATCACGTTGATGATCCAGAGCGTTTTGGGGTTGTTGAATTCGATAAGGAGGGCCAAGTTCTTTCTATCGAGGAAAAACCAAAAAACCCTAAATCAAACTATGCCGTTACGGGGCTCTACTTTTACGATGAGCGTGCCGTTGAATTTGCGAAAAGGATAAAACCCTCTGCGCGTGGCGAGCTAGAGATTACGGATCTGAATAGAATGTATCTTGATGATGGCTCTCTCGAGGTCTCTCTTCTTCATCGTGGCTCTGCCTGGCTTGATACGGGGACGATTTCCAGTCTGTATCAAGCTGGAGAATTCGTCCGCGTAATCGAGCAAAACCAAGGATTGCAGATTGCATCACTTGAGGAAATCGCATTCAGTAATGGCTGGATCGACAAAACGGCCCTTCTTGAATCGGCGGAACGGTTTGGCAAGTCGTCGTACGGACAATACCTCAGCCAGGTCGCTGCCAGAAACTGACGGTTTGGTCGATCTAATAGGAAATCTGGAGCCTTTGCTCCCTTGCCATCATTGGTTAGGGAGCAAAGGCTCCAACTGAGGCTTTAGGGTAATAAGCGTGTTATGCAATTTTGCTAAGCATGAAAGTCGCACAGGTACACTCCATCCAAAGGCGTTGCCTTGATTGTGACCTGTGGATCTATCTTATAGTGCTCATTTAAAAACAAACCAATCGTATCGCAGACCGATGGGTTTGTCGTGAGAAGGTGGAACGAGTCAC
Organism: uncultured Eggerthella sp.; assembly: GCA_900553605.1. Classification (GTDB taxonomy): domain Bacteria; phylum Actinomycetota; class Coriobacteriia; order Coriobacteriales; family Eggerthellaceae; genus Anaerotardibacter. Next base: position 33,319 of record USDX01000006.1, read on the forward strand.
TATCCGCTAATGACTTCAGTATGCTGGAGCTTCCCATGATCTCGTTTCTGCTGACGTAGTATGGAGATTCGACGCTCCATCCTCCCAATGTTGCATTATGAGTTAGAAAATCGCTAGAGGGTAGATTCTTTTCTTTGAACGCCATTTCTACTGATGTGTAAGTTTCGACATCGAAAACAAAAACATCATTCGGATAGTCGGCCTCGTATTCAAGTAGGGCATCTTGTGGACTCAGCGTTGTTTGGGTAAATGAGCTTTTAATTTCATGGATGCTGAAAGCTGGGATTTGCGCAGCAAAAGCAAACAGAAGGCAAAAGCTAGCTGCGCCTTTCCAAAATGCACAGAAACTAGCATCTCTCAAATGGCTTCGAGGTGTAAATTCTATCGTTATGATCGAAAAAGCGTAAACCCAGAGTGGATATTCGACTCGTTGGGGAAATCTTCCTGTCGCAACGAAATAAATGCATAACGCTAATGCTAGAAGTATTGAAAAAGAGGAGAGGGCTCGCCCGCTCTTGCTCTGTGCGATTAATATGACGTACAAGGCGATGAATCCCAGTAAAAGGCCTTCGTTTGATAGCCTCAGTAAATAGTCGACCGTTGATTGGGGAAGTATCTGAATCTTGCCGGATATGCTTTGCGTTGTGGTAAGTGAAGCTACGTTTTCCAACGTTTCTGTGGTGAAAACCGCGCTATCCGCTGTGATCCAATTGCGAAGCATGAAATAATCGTTTTCGGATACACCATAGTTAGAAAGCTGTTCTGCTACATCCTCGTACGGAGGCATAGGATAATCTGATATCACTGAGCGAGCATGGTTGTATTGTTTCCAGTGGCTGAGCTCGGTGTTGCTGTTCCATACGATTTGGTCGTAAGAAAAGAGTGCAATGCAGCAGGCAACAACAGCGACAATCGGGATATATTTGTAAATAGAAATGCTGTGACTCTTAAAATCAGAAAAAATCGCCCAGATTATTGCAGCGAAAAAAAAGGGCATAAACAAGAGGAAGCTTTCAATTCGAATGGAAAAGCCAATCACCATCAGGGAGATCCCGATAGCAGTGAGGGGCTTTTTGTAGTTGGCCGAGTATGGGGTTTTTATCCTGATAAGAAGCACTACACCACCGGCAACGGTCGCAAAGCTTGCAACGTAAGAAAAATTACCTTGATACGTGCAGCCAGCAAGAAGCAGCACGCATGCGCAAGCAGCTAGAACGAGTAGTGCAGGGTACTCATTATGTTTCTCCAGACCAACAAATAGCAAAGAAGAAAGAGAAGCGAAGGCGACGAAACGCTCGATAAGCCAAAACCAGTTGATGTCCGGGATTTCCTGGTTGAGCAAAGCGACAATATTGCAGAATGCTGCATTTACGAATAGGGACATATTGGCTTCGGGGATTCGTCCGCTCAGGGCGATCCCGATAGCAAAATCGTCATTTGTTCCGTCGCCGCCATATTGCGCACTGAAGCTATAGATGATGATGAAAGCCGATGCGATGATAAGAGAAAGCAAGAAATTATGTTGCTTTTCCCGCGATGGCTCGTTAAGTTTCTGCATAGATTCAGTCCCTCTGACGCTTTTTGGTGTTTTGCAAAGTCGATGCAAGCAGCCTGATTAAGGGGAGGCTCACCAATACTAGAAGTGTTGAAGCGGACAGCGCAATTCCCGCGTTTAGTGTTGCACTGTCGTAGATCAGTTCTATCGAGTGGCTTCCCTGCGCTATATCGCAGCCAACGAAACCGATATTGATAGGAAAGGTTTCAACGGCTTCTCCGTCGATTTTTAAAATCCAGTTTTTGCTCCAAGGAATGGTCGTTGCAAGATATCCGTTTTCGGATATCTTGATTGATGCATTAAGGCAACCATCCTTATACGAATGAACAGTGGCGCTCTTGCTCATTCTTTCGTTAACCGCATCATCATATACGGAAAAATAATTACTGCCGCAAGCTGAAAAACGGATGTTTTCGATCTGGGGGTTGGGGCAGGCGTTCGTTGCAACAAATTCAACCGTTGCTCGGCTTATGCGCTCATTTTTTACCTGAATGTTTATCTGCTCATTTCCGGCAGCTGTATAGAAGGGGACAACGGCAATAGCATTATTTTCATTGTCAAAAAATGTGATATTAGCTGTTACGCTGCCGCTGACGCTTGCTGCGGCACGAAGATCCATCTTTGCCTCAAGCCATTCACTGTCTGTTTCGGGGATGAAGATGGTTGCAGGGCTGCCCACTGTGACAATGTCTGCGGATTTTGCAATGGTCTCTACATCATGCTGTTGCTGTATTTGGGGCTCATTGCTTCCATTCGGCAGTACCGCAGAGCGAAGCATTGCTGTGCTTCTGGAACCCCTATCTAATTGAAGGTAGGAGTCAACGCTGATTGTTTCGTTTTCTCCATAGGCGAACATTAGTGGGAGTGCTTTGGTGTTTATCAGGACAGTGTATTTATCGTTATTTCCAATTTCCTGATAGCCGTATGGAATGTAATATTGCACATCTGCTTTGGGATAGACGAGGTATTTAACGCCCAGGAGAGCGTTGGTTGAGGGGTTAAAGAAGCCGTACGAATAACGAGAGTATCCAAGTTGGTCTATGTAGTCATTGTCTAGTGTTTTCATGAAATCAGTCACCGATTGGGTCATTCCCGCTCCCCCGATATAGGCTTGGGTCCCGAGGTATGTTGCCGCCATAGATCTTGTTAGCATCATAGTTTTGTAATCGATGCGATAGATGTCCGTGTCGGTTTTGCCAAGGGTGAGAATGCAATCTTCCGGGTTGCTTCCGAGCTGGGCATTGTACTCTTCGTTTGTCAGGTTAGTCGTGTGTTGGATCGCTCTGTAGTTCTGAACCAAATATTCGACTGGAGCGGTAATTACGATTAGACAAATTGCGACTTTTGCAACAAGGGGCGCTTTTGCTTCTGAGGTAGTGTAAAAAAACAAGAAATACAGTGCCAAAAGCACGATAGTCACAGCAAAATAAACCCGACTTATTTCTTCCCAGATTGAGAAGGATGCGGCAAGAAATGCAAAAAGAAGAAAAGCAGACCATAAACATAGATGCTTCTTACTTATATTTCGCCACATATTATCGAGTCCGATTGCTCCGATTAGGGCAATTACCGCAACAACCCAAAAGCTGGACTGTCTAAAGTCGTCACCAGGGACAGAGAAGCCATTCAAGATATATCGAAAGCCGTCTGAATAACAATAGAAAACACACAAGAAAAGAATGAGGGCCATTGCGATCTTTTGCTGTTTGTTTTTTTGGTTAAAGGCGAAGCCGATCCCAAAGAGCGGCAATATCCCTGCGTAATAGTATGGGCTATTCAATATGCAAGTCGAACCCGAAAATGAATCCATATGCCCAAGGATAGCGCTGGAGAAAAACTTAACGATTTCTTCCGAGCAGATGGTCGTGCTTGTCGGGAGGAGCAAAGAGAGAAGGGCAAATCCAGAGTTGCCGACATCGGAGCTGATGCGTGAACTGGAAGAATACATTTCCACAGAGGGGAGGATAACCGGAAGAGAGACGAGTACGCCTGCGCACATAAGCACCGCAAATTGTGCGCCAAATCCAGCCAACTCCCGTTTGTTCTTGAAAGCATCGCTAGAGTAGCACGATCTAAACAAGGCGTATCCAGCTAAAATGAAGCCGTATAAAACAAGAGCGTAAAACCCTTCGCCCATTCCGATAAGCCCAAAGGCGAGAGGAAGCACAAGAACTTTTTTTCTGTTTGCGAAAAAACGCTCGAAGCCCCAAAGCATACATGCAAACAGAGTCACTTCCAGCGTATATGCCGTCCATGGCGCAAGTTCGATCATCCTGCCGCAAAACGCAAAACCCAAGCCCGAGACAAATCGGGTTTTGTACTGAAGATGATAGTAGCCGAGGAAAAGATAGAAAAATAAACCAGCCAAGATCACTTTTGCTAATTGCGAGACCAGCATCATCGAGGGGACAGCCTCTTCGCCAAAAAGCGCCGGAAAATAGTCAGGATTAAAATGCTGGATAGTTGTTGCCCCTAGAAACTGGTACTGGTTCCATTGGGAAAAGTCGCCGTTGCTAAGCCTCGACGCTTCGTTAAGCATGAAGGGGATGGTCTGGCCGATGCTGTCAGACCCCGACCCCGCAAATATAAGTAAATGATCCCCAAAAATGAAGGGGGAATACAGGATGCAGGTGAGTGAGACTAACGTTGCGACGAAAGCAGTTAGGCTTAATGCTGCCTGTTTGCCTTTATCGAGGTTTATCCACTTGTTTTGAACGCGATCTATCATAAAGGCATCCTTTGCTTTATTTGGCGCTAACGTTGCTATAATTAGTAACGCTTATGCATATTTACAGGAAAGAAGAGCGTATATGAAAAAATATCTAGTAACGGGCGGTGCCGGATTTATTGGTAGTAACTTTGTATTGTATATGCTTGATCGCCATGATGATATTCAAATTATTAACGTTGATTCGTTAACCTATGCTGGGAATCTCGAGAATCTCAAGTCGGTCGAGAACGATGGAAGGTATCGTTTCGTTCGCGCCGATATTCGCGACTCGGAAAAGATAAGACAAATCGTTGGCGAGTATTCTCCTGACTATGTAATCAACTTTGCAGCGGAATCCCACGTAGATAGATCCATACTTGACCCTGGCGCATTCGCCAGCACTAATGTCGTGGGCACGGTTTCTCTTTTGAACGTTGTAAAAGAGGCCTGGGAGCAAGCCGATGGCTTTTTTGGCGAACATAAGTACATTCAAGTTTCAACTGATGAGGTTTATGGGTCGCTCTCTCTTGATGACCCGGGGTCCTTCTTTCGTGAGACTACGCCGCTGAACCCCCATAGTCCGTACTCTTCCTCAAAGGCTTCGGCCGACTTGTTTGTTAAAGCATATGCGGATACTTACGGACTTCCGGTTAATATAACAAGATGCTCAAATAATTACGGACCGTATCAATTCCCCGAAAAATTGATACCGCTTATGATCAATAACGCATTGGCTCATAAACCCCTGCCAGTTTATGGCGATGGCTTGAACGTACGCGATTGGCTTTATGTCGAGGACCACTGTAAAGCCATTGACCTTGTTGTATCAAATGGAAAAATTGGCGAAATATACAATGTCGGCGGACACAACGAGCGTCCGAACATTTCTATTGTCAAGAAGATCATCGAAGAAGTGAGCGCTTCGACTGGCGATGAAAAAATCAACGAGATGTTGATATCTTACGTGGAAGACAGAAAAGGGCACGATCGTCGTTACGGGATTGCTCCCGATAAGATCAAGAAAGATCTTGGCTGGGAGCCTGAAACTTCATTTGAAGTCGGCATTGTCAAGACGATCCAATGGTACTTGGCTAACCTAGAATGGGTTGAGCATGTTACAAGCGGCGATTATCAGAACTATTATTCGAAAATGTATGACAATAAATAGAAGATTCGAAGGTTGATATGATTCCTTTTAACATTCCTCCCTATGTAGGGACCGAGCTCGATTACGTCAAGCAGGCTGTTGACAACAAAAAAATCTGCGGTGATGGGGCGTTCACGAAAAAATGTCACCAATGGCTTGAAATCGCATTTAAATGTCAGAAAGCGCTCCTTACCACCAGTGGAACAACCGCTCTGGAGATGGCAGCGATACTCTGTGATCTAAAACCTGGTGACGAGGTGATTCTCCCAAGCTTTACTTTTTCAACTACTGCAACGGCATTTGTGTTGGTTGGGGCAAAGTTGGTTTTCGTGGATATCCGTCCCGATACGATGAACATTGACGAAACAAAAATTGAAGCAGCCATTACGGACAAGACAAAGGTGATTGTTCCTGTTCACTATGCTGGCGTAGCTTGCGAGATGGACACAATCATGGAGATCGCTCGTAAGCACAAGCTTCTTGTTGTTGAAGATTCAGCTCAGGGTGTCATGGGCACTTACAAAGGGCGTGCGCTTGGCACTATAGGAGACATGGGCTGCTATTCTTTCCATGAGACGAAGAATTATTCCATGGGTGAGGGCGGCGCTCTCATGATCAATGACCCTAAATACAACGAACGGGCTGAGATTATCCGTGAAAAAGGAACGAACCGTGCTCGCTTCTTCCGTGGTCAAGTTGATAAATATACATGGGTCGACTATGGAAGCAGCTACTTGCCGAGCGACATGAATGCGGCGTATTTATGGGGCGAGCTCGAAGTGGCTGTTAAAATCAACAACAATCGCTTGTCAACCTGGACTGCTTACCATGATGCTTTTTCGGGCCTTGCGTCTGATGGCTTGATTGATTTGCCGACTATCCCTGATGCTTGTAAGCACAATGCTCACATGTTTTACGTCAAATTAAAAGATCTTAATCAGAGGACTGATTTTATTTCCTTCCTGAGGAGCAAGGGGGTTCAAGCGTCGTTTCATTACGTGCCGCTTCATTCCTCGCCTGCGGGAGAGCGATTTGGGCGTTTTAGCGGTATAGATGAGTTCACAACCAGAGAAAGCGATCGCTTGGTTCGTCTGCCGATGTATTACGGCATGAGCAAAGAGGACAGAGAGCGTGTCATCGATGCGGTTCTCGATTATTTTTCTCGCTAGTTTCAAGGTAAATTGAAGATGGATATTTCAGTTGTAGTCCCTGTTTATGGATGTCCTGGTGCGCTGCCTGAACTGCACCGTCGCCTTGTTGAAACGCTCGAGGGCATGGGCAAGACATTCGAGATAATTCTGGTTAACGATGGCTGTCCGCAAAATTCTTGGATGGAGATCGAGCCTATTTGCGCTCAAGACAAGAGAGTCAAGGGTGTTCAGTTGTCTCGAAATTTCGGACAAATTCGAGCTATAACAGCTGGTTTAGATATAAGCAAAGGTGATTGGGTCGTGGTCATGGACTGCGATTTGCAAGATAGGCCAGAGTGCATACCGGCACTGTACGAAAAGGCGCAAGAGGGCTTTGATGTTGTTTTTGCACGGCGGATTGCGAGAAAAGATACTGGCTTAGTTAAGGCTTTATCGAAGACATTCTATAAGGTCTATGATTATTTTACGGATGGTAACTACGACTCATCCATTTGCAATTTCAGCATTTCGCGTCGCGTCGTAATCGATAACTATTGCAAAATGCGTGAGCATAATCGCGCATACACGATGTTCATTAAATGGCTCGGTTTCTCTCAGGCGGCAATCGATCTTGAGGGCGATGAGCGGTTTGAGGGGGATTCTTCATATAGCTTCAAAAAGAAAATGAACATGGCGTTTGAGCTCATCACCGCGCAGTCGACGAAACCGCTCAAGTTTGCCGTCCATGCCGGTTTTTTCTTTTCCCTTTTTGCGTTGGTTGTCATAGTTGCTTTGATCATTAGATACGTCCTTGACCCAACTGAAGCATTGGTTGGCTGGACGAGCACTATGGCTGCGATTTGTTTCATGGGCGGGTTAAATCTTGCCGCCGTCGGAGTCGTTGGGCTTTATGTCGGAAATATATTTAATGAAACAAAACATCGCCCCTTATATGTAGTTGCAAAGGTCCTAAACGGAGAGGTTCAGTAACGTGATTTTGGTAATTGGTGCGACTGGCTTTGTAGGCATGTACACGGTTGATAGGCTCCTGTCCGATGGCAAGGAGGTTGTAGCAACCGGAAGAAACAAGAAACTGGGCGAAAAGCTGAGCAATATGGGAGCATCTTTTATTCCTCTGGATATTACTGATCCAGAGGAGTTCGATGTGCTGCCTGCAGATGGGGTGGACGGCATCATTTTGCTTGCTGGCTTGCTGCCGGCAAATGCTACTGCCGATCTCGAAACAGAGGATAATGCCGCCGACTATTTCAAAGTAAACGTGGTCGGACTAATTAACGTTTTGGAATGGGCTCGCAAACATGGAATTAATAAAGTCATCTCAACCTGTAGCTATTCTGATGTGTCTGGAGCATGGGGGAAGGGTTATCCGATTACCGAGGAAGAACCAAGAGATTTCAAGTTTACGGGCGATCACGCTGTTTACGTGATTAGCAAAAACGCCGCCAACGATGTGATGGAGTACTACAATCAGCAGCATGGCATGCAGTGCTCATGCTTTAGGTTCCCTCCAGTTTATGGCGTTGGCCCCCACGGAACTATCATGGTTAACGGGAAGCCCTACAAGTCGGGTATTCAGACTTTTATTGAAAAAGCTGAAGCTGGGGAAAACATAGAGCTTTGGGGCGATCCTCATATTAGCCGAGACATCATATACGTCAAAGATGTCGCAAGGGCGTTTGAGATGGCGCTACAGAGCGATAAGACTTATGGTTTGTATAATATGACGAGCGGAGTTGGTCTCGACTTGGAGGACCAAGCAAAAGCCGTGATTGACGTCTTTGGCCCGAATAACGGATCGGAAATTGTTTATCGTCCAGATAAGCCCAACAATACTCCCTCATTTTTGTATTCGATGGAAAAAGCAAAGAAGGATTTTGGATTCGTTCCCGAATACACCGACTATCATGCAATGATGATTGACTATAAAAACGAGCTAGATAGCGGGCGTTGGGACGAGCTCGCTCATTCAAGAGAAAGGTAGTCCTTCCTTGAAAAAAATAGCCATCATTGGCGCATCATACCTGCAAAATCCGCTGATCCTTAAAGCAAAAGAGCTCGGATTTGAAACTCATGTTTTTGCTTGGCAGTGCGGGGATGTCGGAGAGAGAACGGCAGATTATTTTTATCCAATAAGCATTGTTGAAAAAGATCTCATTCTTGCTAAATGCAAGGAGATTGGCATCGATGGGGTTTGCAGCATTGGGTCGGATCTCGCAAATATTGTTGTTAGCTATGTCGCCACTTCGATGGGCTTAGTTTCTAATACCATCGAGGCGACTCGTCTTAGCACAGATAAGCATGCAATGCGTGAAGCGTTTGAGCGGAATGGGGACCCGTCGCCGAAGAGCAGAGTTGTAGACAAGGAATTTACCCTTTCTGATAGCGACTTGAGGTTCCCCATTATTGTTAAACCTGCAGATAGGTCTGGAAGTCGTGGCATCACGAAGCTGGACACTGTTGATGGTTTTGATGATGCTGTAGATAGAGCTGCAAAAGAGAGCTTTTCTGGAGTTGTTTTGGTTGAGGAGTTTTTTCGGGGGAAAGAATATAGTGTTGAGTATATCTCCTGGAAGGGAGAGCATCACTTTTTGTCCATAACGGAGAAATTCACCTCTGGCGCGCCTATGTTTGTTGAAAAGGGTCATCTTGAGCCGGCTCGCGTGGATAAGGACGTTGAGTCAAGGGTCAAGGGCATCGTCGAGCATGCACTTAACGGCTTGGGCGTTGAATATGGAGCTTCTCATTCGGAGCTTAAGATCAATAATGATGGAGAAATTGCAATCATTGAGATAGGGAGCCGAATGGGTGGAGATAGGATTGGCTCTGATTTGGTTTCGCTATCAACAGGATACGACTTTGTCGGTGCGGTTGTGTCCGTTGCTATGGGCCAAGCCCCCCAAGCCCCTAGGATTCAGAAGCGAAATTACGCTGCAATTAGGTATATATTTGACGAGAGGGATTTAGCTGCCTTAACTTCCATAAAAAATGGCGCGCCAAATCTTCTTCTTGAAGAAGATGTTTCGAAATTTGGCGAACACGAAATCGTTGATAGCTCTTCCAGGTTTGGATACTTTATGATGCAGTGTGATTCCCTAGTCGAACTAGACCCCTATTTGCCAGATCATAGCGAAGAGGGACTGTAGTGGCTGGTTTTGGAAGGATAAAAACCCTTTTTGCCCTGCATATGCTCTTAATGGTCTATTCGACAAGTGGAATTTTAAGCAAACTTGCTGCTGGCGTCGACTTCCTGAGCATTGAATTCTGCATTTATTACGGAGGCGTCCTTCTTCTTTTAGGGTTTTATGCTATCGGGTGGCAACAAATCCTAAAAAGGCTTCCCCTGACAACTGCATTCTCAAATAAAGCGGTAACGATTGTCTGGGGAATTATTTGGGGTGCACTGTTTTTCTTTGAGCCGATCACTTTGCCTAAAGCCGTCGGCGCTCTATTGATCATTGCCGGAGTGGTTTTGTTTTCTCATGCCGACGGCCAAGAATCGAGCGTTACCTATGAGTGAGACCATGATTCTGTATTCGGGGGTCTTACTTCTTGGAACGTTTATTAGTGCGGTGTCGCAAGTTATACTGAAGAAGGCAGCGCTGAAAACATATCCATCGAAGATTCGGGAGTATTTAAACTTTCCGGTAGTTTTTGCATATTCCTTGTTCTTGCTTACGACGTTCATGTGCATATTTGCGTATAGGGTTGTGCCTCTTTCTTTTGGTCCCGTGCTCGAATCGACGAGTTATTTATACGTTACGGTTTTTGGTGTTCTGTTTTTCAAAGAGAGAATCACCAAGAAAAAAGCTGCTGCACTTACGATGATTCTTCTCGGAGTGGTTATTTATTCGGTTGGTATTTAGTGGGAGGCAGACTGTAAATGCCGGTTTTTTCCATTGTTGTTCCTTCGTATGGGAATGTTGAATATCTTTCTCAATGTTTAGACAGTCTTGTCGCTCAGACCTTCACGGATTGGGAGGCAATTGTTGTCGATGATTGCAGTCGCGATGGCTCTCTGGCGTTAGTGGGCTGCTATGCCGAAAAGGACGCAAGAATCATTCCTGTTGCAAAGAATTGCAATGAAGGTTTGCACTGTGCGAGAAAAACGGGCGTTGAAAAAGCCTCAGGTGATTACATCGTCTTTATCGACCCAGATGACTCTTTTGAGCAGGACGCTCTTCGTCTTTTGAAGGGCGTTTTGGATTCTGGGAATATGGATATTCTTCATTATGGGATCAATGTTAAAGCTTGCGGAGTTCCTGATGATATGAGGCTGTCCTTTGAGTTGTACGTAAATAACCCATGTCCTGATTTATACGACTCAGAGATCTTAGGCTATGCCTTTGACGCAAAATTGGGGTATTTGCAGGATTGGCGAGTTACTCAACGGGTATATGCTGCCGATTTGGCAAAAAAGGCTTTTTCCCAAATGACGGATTGTAGGTTGGAGAGAGCCGAGGATAGTTATGAGTACCTTGTCTTGGCTTCGTTTGCCTCGTGTCAGATTACGAGAAATGACATTCGCGCTCTTAACTATAACTATGGGCGTGGAGTAACTGGCGCCTCGTCTCTTTCTGTTGCTGAATTTCTTCATGATGCACGTTGCTTTAAGGATTGCATTGACGCAATTGACCAGTATGCCGCAAGTGCAGGAGATTCCTTATGCGGAATTGCCGATCTGGCTGCTGGGGCTGAATTGAAGTTGATGGATTTGCTATTTAACGATTGGGCGTTAAGGCTGATGCCTGGGGACAGGTTAAGGACCCTGAGCGAGCTTGTTAGTATTTTTAATGGCATCGATGTTTCCGTTCAGGTGATGCGTTGTGTTCGTGATGAGGCATATCGCCTACTTATGGTTGGCGAAAGCAGAAATGACATATCCGAGTTGAAGAAATTGTTCTGCTTCGCGGAATCGGTTTTTGTTCCCGCCAAACTCGGGCAAAGAGGCCCAGTGAGTGATGGTGTGAGTATATATGGCGAATATCGCGATGCTGCGCAAAGCCATCTGAATGATCTTGAGGGGATGTCGCTCAGATCGAAATGGTCTGCTCAGCCAATCAAAATCTTTGCTTCCGCCCATAAGCCAGTAGACCTTTTTGACTGCGATGCTATTCAGCCAGTTCAGGTCGGGTGCGCATTGGGCAACGATCGTTTTCCCTGGGCTTGGCATGACGATGACGGCGATAACATATCTGACCAGAACCCTATGTATTGCGAGCTAACCGCTCAATATTGGGCCTGGAAAAATATTGACGCTGATTACTATGGTTTTTGTCACTACCGGCGGTACTTTAATTTCTCGCCAAATCGCTACGGGGAGAACTCCTGGGGTGAAATCATGGAACCCTTCATCGATGCTTCATCCCGGGCTAAGTATGGACTGGACGACGAGACCATCAAGAGAGCTATTGATGGCTATGACGTCGTCACGACAGAAGTAAAGGATCTTCGCGACTTTCCTGGCGATGCCAACACCCCACTAATGCAGTATGAAGCTGCTGCAAAATTGAATATTGACGACCTGTATCACGTATTTGCGATCCTTGAAGATATGCATCCGGACTATGCGGAGGACATTAATGCCTTCGCAAACGGCAGTCAGTCGTGTTTCTGCAACATGTTCCTTATGAAGAAGGAGCTGTTCTTTGGTTATTGCGAGTGGCTATTCCCTATTCTTGAGCGTTTTGTTGAAGAGTGGGATTCTTCTTTGTGCAGCAAAGAAGGGCTTCGCACCCCAGGTCATTTAGCAGAACGCCTTTTGAACATTTACCTCATGCATGGAGAACGCGTTGGTGCAGGCTGGAAGCGCAAGCAGGTTCAGTGCGTCCATGTCGAGTATCCCGATAAGCGTTACTACGATTTGCCCCCTGTTCCTGGCTATGCTGAATGCGATAAGCCGATTGTTCCTGTAGTATTTGCAGCCGATAATAATTATGTTCCTATGGTCACCACGACCATAGCTTCGATGCTTGCTAACGCTTCTAAAGATTATTTCTATGACGTTGTGGTTATCGAAGACGGTATAACCGGAAGCAACAAAGAGCAGATGGTTCAGTTTGTTGCCCAATATGGCAACGCGTCTATTAGATTCTTTGGTGCTGGATCGATGATCGCTGATTATGAGCTCACGACCAGCAATGAGCACATCAGCAAAGAAACCTACTACCGTTTCTTGATTCAGGACATTCTTCCATATTACGGAAAGGTTGTTTACTTAGATTCTGACCTTGTTGTTGAAGGGGATGTTTCTGAGTTATTTGAACTGGATCTCGAAGATCACCTTCTTGCGGCAGCACATGATGTTGACTACCTGGGCAACTTGAATATGCATGATGGTGAGAGGATGAAGTACACAAAAGAAATTCTCGGCATGAATAGGCCATTCGATTACTTCCAAGCTGGTGTTTTGGTGCTGAACGTCGCTGAAATGAGGAAGCTTCATTCGGTAAAAGAGTGGCTTGAAATAGCCTCGAACCCTGATTATATCTACAACGATCAGGACATTCTTAATGCGCATTGCCAGGGAAGGGTTAAATACTTGGGCTATGAGTGGAATGTAATGCACGATTGCGGGGGACGCGTGGGCAATGTGTTCTCGTTTGCGCCAGCTTCTGCGTTTGACTCCTATAACGCATCACGTTCCAATCCGAAGATCATCCACTATGCAGGCTTCGAAAAACCTTGGATTATGCCTGAGTGCGATTTTGCTGAGCATTATTGGAAGTATGCGCGATCCACACCTTTTTATGAAAAATTGATCGCATTGATCTCGAAGCATAAGGCTACCGAGTTGCATTTGCTTCTTGAAGAAGAAGCGCGTCCTCCAAAGGTGGTTGGCGAAAACAGCCGTATCCGTAAAGTCGTCGATCCTATTATGCCTTTAGGATCACGACGCAGGGAGGTAGCAAAGGCTGTTGGCAGAAAGCTGCGTGGCCGCTCATAATGGACTATCGGTGGGGAGTCAGCGTTTTGCTGGCTCCCTGCTGTATTATTTGTGGGTATGGCTTTTATTCGAGGAGTCTAATGAGCAACGATCAAGACATGGTCACGGGAATGAAGCATTCCCTTTTCGTTTTGAAGTCTTTGGTATCGAAGGACTTTAAGCTTAAATATCGCCGAAGCATCCTAGGCGTACTGTGGAGCGTTCTTAATCCGCTTCTTATGATGATCGTCCTTTCGGCGGTATTCTCGTTCATGTTCCGTTTTCAGATCGAGAATTACCCGCTGTACCTTATCCTGGGTCAAGTTCTGTTCTCATTGATGACGGATGCAACCACCTCTGCAATGACTTCCATTATCGATGCATCACCGTTGCTGAAGAAGGTACGCGTCGAGAAAATGGTATTCCCGTTGGAAAAGGTGGTATTCGGTTTGGTGAATTTCGCTATTTCCCTCATTGCCGTTCTGGCGGTAATGGTGTTTTTCCAGGTCATTCCCACTTGGCGTGTGCTGCTAATTCCAGTGATGCTTATATTCGTTTCTCTATTCTGTGTGGGGCTTGGCCTCCTGCTGTCTTCCCTGGCGGTTTTTTTCCGCGACGTTATCCATCTTTGGGGAGTTGTTACTACGGCGTGGATGTATGCAACGCCTATTTTTTACCCCCTCGAGCTACTGCCGGACACTCTGCAGAATCTCATGGTGTGGAACCCGATGTATCAGTACATCACCTACTTCCGAGACATCATGATGAATGGCGTCACGCCTAGCTTGGAAACGCATCTTATCTGTTTTGGAATGGCTGCTATAACGTTCCTAGTGGGCCTTATTGCGTTCCGCAAAACCGAACATAAATTCATTCTCTACGTTTAGTCTCCCTATATAGGAATTGATATGACGGATTCTTCTATCGACACTACGGAACCCATGATCGTCGTCGACCATGTGGACATGGTTTTCAACATCGCAAACCAGCAGCTCAATAGTTTGAAGGAATATCTTATTGCGCTTGTGCGCAGACAGCTATTTTTCCGTGAGTTCAAAGCTCTTGAAGATATCAATATTACGATTAATCGCGGCGATGTTTACGGAATTGTGGGAACCAACGGTTCAGGCAAATCTACACTGTTGAAGATTATTGCTGGTGTGCTGGAACCTACCCACGGCAAGTGCTCCATCAATGGCACCATTGCGCCACTTATCGAACTCGGTGCTGGTTTTGATCATGAGCTTACCGCACGTGAAAATGTGTACTTAAACGGTGCGCTCCTTGGTTATAGCAAGAAGTTTATCGATGAACAGTTTGACGCTATTGTTGACTTTGCTGAAGTGGGCGATTTCATTGACATGCCGTTGAAGAATTACTCTTCCGGCATGGTTGCGCGTATCGCATTTGCTATCGCTACCGCCACCACGCCCGATATCTTGGTTGTTGATGAAGCTCTTTCGGTCGGCGATTTCCGTTTCCAGGAAAAGTGCGAGGCTCGCATTAATGATCTGGTTGAAAACCACGGTACCACCTTGCTGTTTGTGTCCCATGATATCAACCAGGTAGAGCGCGTGTGCAAGAAGGCCGTTTGGATCGAAAAGGGCCATATGCGTATGGACGGCCCAGTGGAAGAAGTCTGCGAGGCCTATAAGGCTATGTAGCCTTATGACTTTGGGTGCTTGCTGATTCCCTTTTCCAGCTGTTCGAAAGAGTCGGAAAAGAGAAGATCAATCCACAACAACGTTGATCTGGTGCCAGCCCTATAGGTGGCATCTGAAAAAACCAAAAGGGTCCGATGTATCGGACCCTTTTCTCGTTAATTCATCCCCAGCACTTTCCCCACAACGGCTTTTACTCCGTATTTCTCCAGGAACCAGCCTGCTCGAAGGCGTATTGCTTGGGCATTGCTTATGGGTTCTCCGCTTAGGGCAACTTCCAGCAACTTGCGATCGTGCTTCTTCAGCTGCAATGCGCTGGTGCTTCCGTTGCCCCAGAACTCACGAAAAATACGGGCGTATTCGGGCAACAGCTCATTGCGCACATCTTCTGGCAAGCAAAACAGTCCGTACAGCACGAATTCAATGGACCAGCTTACAATCTCGGAACTGTATTTCTCTAACCCAAAGCGTTTCTTCCATGCGCTGAAAATGCGTTTGGTCATGGGCAGGTGCTTGCGGCTTTTTACTTCCAGGTCGTCGTTAGTCTTCGAGGTGAGTGAGCCTTCGCGTTCGATGCGATACTCGTACAGCTTGTCGCTTATCAACGCAGTTTTCCTTGAATTGGGGTAGATGTCGAAGAAAAACACCTGGTCTTCGCCGAAGGGCAGCGCCTCTTCGAAGCGAATGCCGCATTCGTCTAGGAATGCTTTGCGGCAAGCGGTGCGAATGTAGGGGGTGCTCTGCTCTTCGAACATTAGGGCAGGCTGGAAGCCGTCATACACCATATCTCTTGGGCTAAGCTTCAGCGTAATCCAGGGGGTTGCGGCTTCTGCGGGGTTACAATAACCGCCAAAGGTCACCACGTCGGCATCGGTTTCGGCGAATGCTTCGGCAATGCGTTGGCAGGCATTGGGCGTGAAGCGGTCGTCCGCATCAAGGAAACCAATGTAGGTTCCGCATGCCGCATTAATTCCCGCGTTGCGCGCAGAGGAAAGGCCGCCGTTTGGCTTGTCCACGATAACGATGCGCGCATCTTCCTTCTGACGTTTTGCCAGGATTTCGCGTGAGCCGTCGGGGCTGCCGTCGTTTACGCAAACTATTTCGATATCGTCGAAGGTCTGTGCCTGCAGCGAATCAAGGCAGGCATTCAGATAGTATTCCACGTTATATACGGGCACGATTATGGAAAGAACGGGGTGCTCGGGGGCGCCTTCAGCGCGGATGACCATTGGTTCTTCGACCGCCATTGCTATTTCGCCACCTTGTTCTTTAACAGCTTCGCAATAAGCGGCAGGCCGCCAAAGCGGTAGTAGTGCTTGAAGGTGTTCAGCTTGCCGGGCGCTGCGTATTCAGTGCGGCACTTTGCAAATGTTTCGGGATCTTTGATGAGCGCGCGAAGGTCGGCTTCGGCCCAAGGCTCAAACAGCGCCAGGTCAACGCGACCAGCGTCCAAGTCGGCCTTCAGGTCCTGCGCGGCGTGCTTTAGGAATTCAGCGCGCAGTTCAGCGGAAAGGCGATCGTAGTTCCATAGGTAGCTGTTGAATTTCATGCGCTCCAGCACGCCTTGTAGATGTTGCTTCTTTGCCGGGCGCTCATCAAGCCATCGTTGCATTTCGGCGTACTCGTCGCATACGCAATACACCTTGCCGGGGGAGTTTACCGATGAAGCTTCGTTATCCTGACGATATTTCAAAATCTGTGTAGAGCTGAACGCAGCGCACTCTGCCGCTGCCCATACCTTAAAGGCAAAGCCAGCATCCTGGTACGATGCTCCCGGCGTTTCCAGGAAGCGAACGTCGTTTTCCTGCAGGAAGGCGCGGTTGTACATGCCCGACCAAATAGAGGGCTTTGCATAGAAAGGCTCGAATGCTTCCTGGGGGTTAACCAGCTTGCCACAGAGCCCTTCGCTTATAACATGGCAGGGCTCCAGCTTTTCGTTCTTGCTCCAGTAGAACCAGAAGTCGGCCTTTACCGCTTGCGCGCTGTGCACGCTTGCCAGGTTATGCAGCACTTCCAGTGCGTCGGGCGTGAAGGCGTCGTCGGATTCCAAGATGGCTACGTATTCGCCCGTTGCAGCATCAAGCCCTTGGTTCATGGATGCCCCATAGCCGGAATTTGCCTTGTCAATTACGCGAAAGCGGCTGTCCGCATCAAGGTATTCCTGCACGATGGCACGGGAGCTGTCGGTGCTGCCGTCGTTAATGCAGATTGCCTCAAAATCGGTGAAGCTTTGGGCCAGCACGGAATCCAGACATTCACGCAGATATTTCTCCACGTTGTAAATGGGTATAAGCAAGCTAATTGCGGGCACGGCGGATCCTTTCGCTATTGCTGCGCAGCGTGCGTTTTTGTTCAACATTTCTATGATAAAGGTTATGGATCGGGTTGCCTGTTCCGTCGGTGCGTCTTTGGCAAAAAGAGATAAAACCGGGCTGGGTTGATGGGCTTATGTGCCGTGGTGTGCTAGGCGAACATCGTCTTCTCCGTTGCGCGTAGGTGCTTTGTCGGTAACAGGATTCTGAAACTCGAGGTGAACAGCCTTGAAGGGGAGTAGACTTTCTGTGGTGGGAAAATAGGGACAGGTACCAGATTCCCACTTTTCGAGCTGGCATCTGCCTGCAATGAAGCTTGCATATGAGGGCACGGTATCAACCGCCATGCTGTAAGTGGGAATCTGGTACCTGTCCCTATTTTCCCAAAGCATCGGGAGGTTGTTTTGGGGCAAAAAGGAGAATTGTTGGCAGAGAAAACGGGGTTTCCCGAGGTGAAAAAATGGTTCGTCCACAACGCAAAACTGCTGGTGGCATGCTTTGCGGTGGGTATGATTTGTCACGCCCAGATGTACCTGAATGGTCTTTCCAACCCCGATGCGGTTGTTTCCCTGAGCAACCCCAATGGATACGGAAGTTTCATCCCTCATGCCTGGGATATGAGCCTGGGGCGTTGGGGCTTGCTGTTTGCGGCCTACGCCAAGTTTGGTCTGTGCTCGCCTATTCTTACTTCTACGATTACCATCGTGCTGTTTACGCTTGGCATCGTTGCGCTGATAGACAAGCTTGGCATCAGGAACGCTTGTTTGCGGTATGCCTCTTCGGTTCTGTTCATCGCTTCACCCTTCGTTTCTTGCTGCATCACGTACTACTACTGCTCGAATTCGTATGCGCTTTCGTTTTTGTGCGCGGTGCTTGCCGCATGCCTGATCGGGCGCGTTGGGGCTGTTGGCAAGCCGGTTGCTCTTGTTGGGGCGGTTGCGCTGCTGGCGTTTTCGCTCGGCTGCTATCAGGCGAGCCTGGGCGTGTTTTGCGTTGCGGTGCTGTTGGTGATGATTCGTGCTCTTATGGGTGACGGCTCCGAACCGCTGGCGTCGCTGGCATGCGACGCTCGTGGCGCTGAAGGGCGGCTCTCGTGCCGTGAAGAGAGCCGCGGCGTCGAAGTTCAAAGCCCTTGTTGCGAAGAAGGCTGCAGCGCCAGCTCCTCCTTCAGCGCCAAGCAGCTCGCGGTGTTCTTCGGCGTTGCCGTAGTGGTGTGCGCGGCGGGTGCTGTCCTGTACTACGCGCTTACCGAGCTTTCGTTGTTTGTGCTGGGCATTGGCCTTTCCTCCTATGGCGGAGCTTCCTCGGTTGGCGCTGGCAGCATTCTTGGTTCTTTGACGTCGTCTGTCCCCAGTGCATACGTTGCCTTTTCTGACGGCTTCTTCAGCCACGGCGTTTTCGGAAACCATTTCGGCTGGGCGTACGTGGCGGCTGCATGCTTGATTGTTACGACAGTTGCGTTTGCCTGTCTTGTTGCGATCAATGGTGCGAAGCGTTTGGGGCCGAGCGCTATGGCGTTGCTCTGCGTTGTGCTTATTCCCTTTGCCGCCAACGTTATCCTGGTTATTGTTCCCAGCTACGGGTATCCCACCCCGCTTATGCTGGGCGGTTTCATGACTTCGTTTCTGCTTCTGCCCCTGTTGGTGCAACTTCTGCTCGATTTGCCCAATCGGGGCAATGCGCGCCCGCGCGTGCCCGCGAAAGCGATGTCCATCGGCTGCTGTTGTCTTATTGCTGTGGGGGCATGGTCGTATGCGCTGCAGTCGAATGCGGATGCCGAGGTTATGCAGGCATGCCAGAACCAGACCGTTTCTTTGGCCACCCGAATTGCCGGCGCGCTCGATGCAAACCCCGATGTGCAGACGGGCGCGAAGGTGCTGATTGCCGGAAAACCCGAGGCGGGAAACTATCCAAACACCAGCGATTCCTATGCTCATGCAAGCAGCTATGCGAAGTGGGGCATGGTTTGGGACAACCACTACCAGAACAACATGCGTTCTTGGGACGTGATAATGAAGCAATTCGCGGGCCAGAGTTTCAACTACTGCTCATTCGACGAATGCGCCAAGACTATTCGCTCCAGTGAATTCGCGAGCATGTCACTGTATCCTGCCAATGATTCGGTGGCAACCATCGACGGCGTTGTAGTTGTTAAGATATCTGACATAAGTAAGTATTCGGAATAGCGGCGCGCGCTGCAGCCGAAGCGTATAGAGTTCATGAGGGGCGCTGGGCATATGGGAAAACGACATCACGGCAAGGGCGAAGCGAACAGTGCATCCGCCTCGCGGGTGCGCGATGGTGCGGCTGTGAACGTCGGTGTCGTGGGCGTTGCCGCTGCGCATGACGGTGCTGCGCGTGATGACGCGCACGCGGCAGAAGCTACGGGCGCGGTGGGCTTAGCAGGCGAGGCATCTGCGGCCTCGACGGATGCTGCGAGCGCCGCGCATGCCGCAGCCCAACCCTCCGATGCTCCGTTCTTTTCGGTTGTTCTGCCCACGTATAGCTCCGAGCCCTACCTTGCCGCCGCCTTGGGCGATTTGCAAGACCAGCTTTTCACTGACTGGGAAGCCATTGTGGTGAACGACTGCTCGCCTGACGGCAGCTTGGCCATAGCGCAGCGCTTTGCCGCTGAAGATGCGCGCATTCACGTTGTTTCGCACGAAGTGAACCGAGGGCTTTCGGCGGCACGCAATACTGGCCTTGCCGCTGCCCAGGGGCGCTACGTGTGGTTTCCTGACCCCGACGATCGCTATGATTTCACCTTCCTGCAAAGCGTGTTCAACTCGCTTCAACAGTACGAGGCGCCAGTGGTTATGGTGGGGCATGTGGAAGAATTCTACGACGCCAACGGCAAGGTAGAACGCGTACAGGAATTCACCTTCAGCCAGGAATCGGCGCATTTGGGCAAAACCAAGCTGCGTAAGCACGTGTTGGAGTTCGAAAAGGGTACGCATTACGGCTACGCCTGGAACAAGGTGTACGAGCGCAGCTACCTGCAACAGGGCGGCTTTACCTTTACCGAAGGTTTGCCGCTTATCGAAGATATTGAATTCAACATCCGCGTGTTCCAAGATTTGCCTGGCCTGAACGTGATTGGCGCACCGCTATATCGCTACGCCAAGCGCGAGACGGGCAACCTAACCAGCAAGTTTGTACCGCGTTACTACGAGGTGCATCGCGCGCGCATTGAAATGTTGCGCAACCAGCTGGATTCATGGGGCTTGCTTGATGTCGGCGCCAAGGCCACGCTTGGTGCGCTGTATGCTCGCTACATTCTTTCGGCGTTGGAGCGCAACAAGCAGAAGGAAAGCGGCATGAGCGGCTCTGCGCAGAAGGAATGGCTGCAAGGTGTGTTCGCCGATGAGTTGTTCAACGAGTTGGTGCCCTGTGCGCAAGCCGACAGTCAGGCGTTGCGCCTGTGCTTGAAGCCCCTGCAACAGCGTAATGCGTCGAAGTGCCTGGCGCTAGGCGGTGCTATTCATGCTGCCAAGAACGGCGCCTTGCACAACGTGTTTGTGAAACTGAAATCCGGCAGATGAGAAAATAGGGGCAGGTTCCGTTTTTTCGCTTGTGGCATAGTGGCTGGTATTGAACCCCACGCGCAGGTTCCATTGCAACCTGACGCCGAATCGAAAGCGGGAAAACGATAGCCGCCCCTATTTTTCTAGGATGTTGCATTTCGGCAACACGCTGGGTTTGTTTTGCTGCTAGGCGTACAATCGGACGCGGTAATCAAGCGAAAAGGGGGCTTGCGGTGGATCTTTCCATTGTCGTGCCATGCTACAACGAAGAAGGATCGCTGCCGCTGCTGTTCGGCGCGGTAGATGATGCTTTTGCCACCTCGGGAGTGTCGTATGAGCTGGTTTTGGTGAATGACGGCAGCTCCGATGGTACGTCGCACCTGCTGCATGAGCTGCCCACTCCTGCATCGGCCGAACGTATCGTCGTGGTCGATTTTTCCCGCAACTTCGGCAAGGAAAGCGCCCTGCTCGCAGGCCTTCAGCATGCCGAAGGGGATGCGGTTGGCCTGATGGACGCAGACTTGCAACAGCCTCCTGCAACGTTGCTTGAAATGTACCGCATGCTGCAGGCCAACCCTAGCGCCGATTGCGTAGCCGCATTCCAAGAGCATCGAAACGAAGGTGCGGTGCTGAGCTTCTTCAAGCACGCGTTCTACAAAACGTTCGATGCAACTTCTCGGCTCAATGTCATGCCCGATGCCTCCGATTTTCGCGTGTTCCACCGCAGGGTGGCCGATGCGCTTCTTTCTATGCCGGAAAGCTTCCGCTTTTCGAAAGGCATGTTTGCCTGGGTAGGTTTCGAGACGTTGCCGTTCCCGTACACACCCGCGAATCGCGTTGAGGGCGAAACCAAGTGGTCGTTCCGCAAGCTGATGCGCTACGGCATCGGCGGGGTGCTTTCGTTTACCACGTTTCCGCTGAAGATAGCCGCGGTGGCGGGCCTTCTTGCCACGCTTGCCGGGTTGGTGCTGCTAGTCGAAGTTATCGTTGAGCAGTTTATCAACCCTGCCATGCCGTCGGGTTACCCTACGCTTTTGTGCGTGCTCCTTTTGATGGGCGGGCTCATTTTGGTTACGTTGGGCGTAATCGGCGAATACATCGCGCGCATCTACATCGAAACCAAGCGCCGCCCTGCCTATATCGCGAAGTCAGTAGAGATCCGCAAGTAAGTTGGGAAAATAGGGACAGGTCCCAGATTCCCACTTTGCGGTTCGATCCCGTTTGCAATGAAGCGTGCGTACGAGGTTCGGCGTCAGCCGCTATGCCATAGGCGAAGAGGAACCGCCCTCCTTGCTTCCCGTGCCCGAGGAACAGGGAGAGCGGTTCAATACGGCACCTCATCCGAGTGCAGGTCTGTGTAAAACCATATTTCACATTCCAGAAAGGACGTATCCATTATGACAAAACCTACGTATATCTTAATCCGTGAATCCAGCAACGAATCCGGCTACACAGCACATCCGTTCCCTACCGAAATGTCAGCATACACAGCCATGGACTGCATGGTGGAATCTGATACTGCTGCCATTGAAACGACATACCACTTAGCACCCCGTGTGGAACAGGTATCGAGCTATAAAACACAGCTCATCTTCGATGCAATCATCGCTGAGTCTGACATGACCGTAAAAATTACGTACAGCGTTTATGCAGTCGAAAAGTAAATCTACTTATCGAAAATATAAAAAATGGGGAACAATCTTTCATCTCGATTGTTCCCCATACTATCTTTTTGTACCACGGCTCGATCGCAGTGGTATATTTCTTATTCTTTTTTATGCTGATTTTCTCTAATTCGTTTGGCCCTCTTGATAGGGGTACTTTTCCAGCAGTTCCTGTACGGTGATGAAGCTGTAGCCTTGTTCCTTCAACTTAGGGAGCGCCTGGCGAAGGCCTTCGATGGTCTGGCTGCGGTCGCCGCCGCCGTCGTGCATCAGGATGATGTTGCCGGGGCCGGCGCTCTGGATGCGCTGGGCAATAACATCGGCGCCGGGCTTCTTCCAGTCGGTGGTGTCAACGTTCCAGCCAATTTCTGCCGTTACAATGCCTTCAAGATCGGTGGCAACAGAAGTGTCGAAATTACCGCCTGGGCAACGGAAAATAGTGCTTGCTTCCTGGCCGGTGGCGTTCCTGATTGCCTCCAGGCCCTTCTGCACTTCCTGCTTGCGTTCGTCAGTCGACATCTTGATAAGGCTTACGCCTTCGCCACCGCCCTCTGCGTGGTCCCACGTGTGAGTGCCAATTTCGCAGCCCATGCTTGCGGCGCGCTGCAATTCCTTTTCGTGCCCGCTAATGCATTGGCCAACGGTAAAGAAGGTAGCCTTGGCATCGTTCTGTTCAAGGATGTCCAGGATCTCGTCGGTTTGCTTATCCCATGGGCCGTCGTCGAACGTGAGCGCAATAACCTTGTCGCCGTTGCTGTTCACGTTGTAGTACTGAACGATGTTGTCGATCGGTTCTTTGGTGGTAACCGTGGCGGTGATGCCCGATTCCTTGCCTGTGCGCGTTACCTGCTCGCCGTCCTGGGCATTGTTGCTGTACAGGTGAACTGCGCCAACGCCCTTCAGTTCCGTTTTGTGCGGAAGGGTTTGGGGTTCGCTGTCGGTGTAGGGCTCGGTGATGTCGGTGCCATTGGAGATCTCGATCTTGTCGCCGCCGTTCAAGTGCATGCCCATATCGTCGGTGTCGTTTCCGTTCACCTTTGCGGTGCAGCGGGTGCCTTCACCTTGACGGATGGTGCTGCCATCGACGGCTACGTAGTTGCCAGGCGTTACCGAAACCACGTTGTTGTCCAGAAGGCCGCCAACGCTGCGCTCGGCGCCCGAAATGGTTACCTGGTCGCCGTTTAGCGTGACCTCAACCGGCTTCGACCCCATCCAGTTGTTGAAGGCGAATATGCCAACGATGGCAAGCACCACAACAACGGCAACGGCGATAAGGCTGCCGCGCGTAAAGAAGTCGGCCTTCTGCTTGGGCGCATAGTTGTTGTTGCCCAGGTAGCGAGCTGCCTGGTATGTGGATGCGTTGGTGGGCGAAGCCTTTTGGGCGCCTTCTTTGGTGCGCTGGTATTTAGCGCGCGAATAGGCAGACGGGTCGTTGCCGCGCATGTTTTGCACTACTGGTATCTGTTGCGAAGGCTGGCTTTGCTGCGGCTGTGCTGCCTGAACGCGCATGCTCTGGCTGGGTTGCGAAGCTGCGGCACCGCGACGAACGGGGTGCTGCTGGCGTTGAGCCGCGGAGGGGCGCTGACCTTCAACGCGCGGCATGCGCTGGCTTGCCTGGGCGCTGGGGCGCTGACCGCGCTGGCTGTTGACAGTGCGGCGGGATGGGCGCGCCTGCTCGTTGCCGTTTTGCTGCATGCGCGGCATGCGCTGGCTTGTGGAAGGGTCGCCTGCGCCTACGTGCTGGTTGGCATCTTGTGGCATTGCAACGCGCGGCATCCGCTGACTGCCCTGCATGTTGGGGCGCTGGCCCTCGACCCGCGGCATGCGCTGGCTTGCGCTTGCGGAAGGGCGTTGCCCTTCGACCCGCGGCATGCGCTGACTTGCGCTTGCGGACGCGCGCTGATCCCAGGCCGACACGTTGGACATGTTGCCATTGGCAGTGCGTCCCTGGTTTGTTCGGGCGGGCTGGTTCGCGGCAACACGCGAATGAGCAATATGATCGTTGCCAGCACCTGCATACGCGGGGAATGCGGACGATGTGCCACGCTCCTGACCTGCTGATTTGTTCTGCATACGTTCGTGCATGAACGAAGCCGTGGGGTCGTGCTGGCTATATAACTCGCGTTCGCGCTCAAGCTCGTCACGTGCGCTGGGCACGGAAGTGCGGGGCGTGGTGGAACGGCGGGGTGGTTGGCGACGCGCCGGTCGGCGCGGTGGTTCGTTTGAATTGGTCATATGTATTCTAAAACTCCCTAAAATCCAATCTCCTTATTGTACTCGGCTTGGTTATGGGTGAGGGCTTTATACACAATTGTTAGATGCCGGTTATGCAAGTTCTTCATTGATGTGTTTCCGGGCGCCTGGCGATGGCAAGATTGCGCCCTGATGCGTTCCCTGGCACTCGCCGATGGCAAAATGCCCGCGAAATGCGTTCCCCCGGCGTTCGACGGTGACAAGGTTCTCGCGCGATGCGTTCCCGGGCGCTTTGCCGTGGCAAGATTTCGCCGCGGTGCGTTCCCGGGCGGCAATCCGTGGCAATTTTTTCACTCTATGTATCCCAAAAGGGGCCTCGGACGGGAAAATCGCCAGTTCGTGGCAAGATTCGCGCGCCATGCATCCGAAATGAGCTGGCTTTGGCAAGATATGCGCGCCATGTATCCGAAAAGCCCCGCAAATCGCCTTTCGGGAATGCATAGCGCGCAGTTCTTGCCGGGAAGGGGCCCTTTTCGCTGCACGGACCCCTCGAATCATGCATGGGGCGCGAATCTTGCCATCCCCCGCGCCGCCGAACCGCTCCAGCTCCCGCAACTCTGCCGCCTCCGAACCGCCCGAGCGCTCGCAGCCCCCTGCGCCGCCGAACAGCGCGAGCGATTGCAACCACGGCGCCGCCCTTATGGGCGGCGGAACGGGGCACGGGCGGCTTCTTGTCGGGCGGGGTGACGCTGCCAAAGGAGTGCGTGGTGTTGTGGGGTGTCTGGCGCTGGCGGCAAAGCTGGCATCAGTGAAGCTCCGCGCAAGCCTCTGACGCCGATAATCTCGCCGAATCTTGAGAGCCAGCATTCGCGGGGAGGGCTCAGGGTGGGGCGGCGGCAAGGAGGCGCCTATCAAGCGGCCCCGCCGAGCGAGGGTTGCTCGCTGCCTGTGGAAAGGTTGTTTCGGCTCCGCACAAGCTATGCCGCCAACTTCTAAGACGCGCCGTTCGCGCGCTCGGAACCTCCAGCATTCCGCTCGATGAAAAAGTTAGCCCGTTGGTACTTTTTGCATTGACAATACCCCCTGGGGGTATATAGTAGCAGCGTAAAACAAAGAAGGGGAAGCAAGACCCCCAGTCTTACCAGCGAAAAGGGTCACTATGAGCGAAGAATTGCCCAAAGCGTGCTGCTCGGAAAAAGCGGAAGCGCCAAAGCGTACATGCGCGTGCCGTCATAAAGTGACGGAACGTAGTACCGAATTCCAAAGCGAATTGCAAAAGCGCCTGAACCGCGCCATCGGTCAGTTGAATGGCGTGAAAAGCATGATCGAGGACAACCGCTATTGCGGTGATGTGCTCATTCAGCTTTCCGCTGCGGAAAGCGCCGTGCATACCGTGTCCGAAATGCTGCTACGCGACCACCTGGAAACGTGCGTAACCGAACGCGTACGCGAAGGTGACAGCGAAGTAATCGACGAGGCCATGCAGCTCATCAAACGCTTCGCCCGCTAAGGGCGGGTTTGTTCGGCAGTTTTCCAGCAGCAGCCTGCCAAGCCGGGGTTCGCGTGGTCCGACTGCCGCCAGTTCGGCTGGTGTCCGACCGAATGCCGACCGCCCTTCGTTCGATCGCTTAAGCAATGTCGGCCTGTTAGCCCAGTTGGCATTCCGTCTGCGGTTTCCCGCACCCTGTCCAATTGGCGTCCGTGGGGTTCCCGGCTGCAGCCAGTGTGGTTGGCGGCTTGCCACTCGGCGGACCGTTTGTCGGTCGTTCGGCGGCTTGCTTGCCTGGCCCCCCTGTCGTTCGCCGTTCCACCCCGACGCTCGTCGCAGCCTGCCCGCTCAAAGTTTGGTGAACGCCGACTGCCTTTCGCCCAATCGATGTCCGACCGCCCGCTGGCCCCCCCGAAGCCCCCCAATTACGAAACTCCAAGAGGAGATACACCATGAAGATATCTTTCAACATCCAAGGAATGACATGCGCTGCCTGCTCGGCGCGCGTCGAGAAAGCCACCAGCGCGGTTGCTGGCGTGGCGAGCGTTGCCGTGAATCTGCTGAAGAATTCAATGGAAGTGCAGCTTGCCGCCGACGCCAATGCCGCCGAAGTTGCAGCCGCCATTGAGGCAGCCGTGAAGAAGGCGGGCTACGGGGCTAGCCCCAAAGGCCAGGCAGGCGCATCCGCTGGGTCGGGCGCGGCTGCCGCTGTAGGCTCAGGCTCCGCTGCGGATAATCCGAATGCCACCGCCGAAGCCGAGCAGAAGAGCATGTTGCATCGTCTGATTGCCTCGCTCGTGTTTACGGTGCCGCTGTTCTACATCTCTATGGGCGACATGTTCGGCTGGCCGTTACCTGGCGTGCTCACTGGCATGGAAAACATGATGGTGTACGGGCTTACCCTGTTTGTGCTGCTGGTGCCTGTCATTTTCATCAACTTCAAGTTCTTCCGCGTGGGCTTTCGCTCCTTAGTGAACCGTGCCCCCAACATGGATTCGCTCATTGCCTTGGGCTCGGGCGCTGCTACGGTCTACGGCGTATATGCGCTGTTCAACATGGCATTCTTCATGGGGCATTCCGACATGGAGGCCGCTCATCATTTCGCCATGAACCTTTACTTCGAATCGGCAGCCATGATCCTGACGCTTATTACGTTGGGCAAGTATCTGGAAGCGCGCGCGAAGGGCAAAACCACCAGCTCTCTTTCGAAACTCATGGATCTTTCGCCCAAAATGGCAACGCGCGTGGAAGACGGCGTCGAGGCGCAGGTTCCTGCCGCAAGCGTGCGCGTTGGGGATGTGCTCATGGTGCGTACGGGCGAATCGGTGCCGGTTGACGGCGTAGTGCTGGAGGGCGAGGGCTCGGTCGACGAATCCGTCATTACGGGCGAACCTCTGCCGAAGAGCGTGCACGCTGGCAGCGCGGTGACGGGCGCCACCGTGAACACGGCGGGCTGGTTTACGATGCGTGCCGAACGCGTGGGCGAGGAAACCGTGCTCGCGGGCATCATTCGCCTGGTCGATGAAGCTACCAGCTCCAAAGCGCCCATCGAAAAGATGGCCGACAAAATCAGCGGCGTGTTCGTGCCCGTGGTTATTGCCATCGCGGTGGTGGTGTTCGCGGTGTGGCTCGCTGTGGGGGCGGAGCTTTCCGTGGCGCTTACCTACGCGATTTCCGTGCTGGTAATTTCGTGCCCCTGCGCACTGGGGCTGGCAACGCCTACCGCCATCATGGTGGGCACAGGTCGTGGTGCCGCGAACGGCATTCTGGTGAAGTCGGCCGAGGCGCTGGAAACGGCGCGTGGCGTGAAGACGGTGGTGCTGGACAAAACGGGCACCATCACCAAGGGCGCCCCGCAGGTGACCGATGTTTTGCCGGCAGAGGGCGTGCGGGCCGAAGAACTGCTGCGGCTTGCCTATGCGCTCGAAAAGCCTTCTGAGCATCCGTTGGCCCGCGCGATGATGCTGTATGCAGCAGGCGGCATCGGGGCTGATGCGGTAAAAGAGTCTGCCGAGCTGGTTTCCGGGTTCAAGCAGGTTCCTGGTCAGGGCGTTTCTGCCTGCGTTTCGGGTGTGGTGTGCTATGCGGGCAATGCGCGCATGATGGCCGAATGCGGCATTGCGGTGGACGCTTCGCAGGCTGAAGGACTCGCTGACGAAGGCAAAACCGTTACCTATTTCGCTTGCGATGGCAAGTTGGTGGGCGTTATTGCGGTGGCTGATGTGCCGAAGGCAACCAGCGCTGTCGCCATTGCGCAGTTGCGGGCGATGGGCATTCGCACAGTGATGCTCACGGGCGATGCCGAGCGAACCGCTCTTGCGGTGCAGCGTCAGGTGGGCACCGACGAGGTTATTGCCGGCGTGCTGCCCGCCGAAAAAGAGCGCATCGTGCGTCAGCTTTCTGCGAAGGCTCCCGTTGCTATGGTGGGCGACGGCATCAATGATGCCCCGGCGTTGGCTCGCGCGGATGTGGGCATTGCCATTGGCGCGGGTACCGATATTGCGCTTTCGAGCGCCGATATCGTGCTGATGCATAGCGACTTGGCCGACGTGCCGGCGGCCCTTGATCTTTCGCGCGCCACCATGCGCAACATCAAGCAGAACCTGTTTTGGGCGCTGTTCTACAACGCCATCTGCATCCCTGTGGCGGCGGGCGTGTTCGCGTGGGTGGGCTTCAGCCTGAATCCGATGATTGCGGCGGCGGCCATGAGCGTAAGCTCGGTGTGCGTGGTGACCAACGCTTTGCGCTTGCGCGGCTGGAAGCCGCAGCGTTTGTTGGCGCCAACGGGCGCTGGCGCCGCGGCCGTTGCGGTTGCGGACGGCGGAGCTGCGAGCGGAGCGGCGGCAAGCGCTGATGCCGCTGGCGAGATAGCGAGCAGTCTAACCTCAGCCAATGAAGTTGTCGGTGGCGTTTCCCCAAGCGGTGGGGTGCTGTCGAACCCGAGCGCGAACGCATTCGCTACAAATTCGCACCCTTCCTCATTCAGCGAAAGGCACCTGCGCATCGAAGGCATGAAATGCCACAAATGCGCAGGTCGTGTGCGTGGAGCGTTGGAGGTGGTGCCTGGCGTACAAAGCGCCGAAGTCGATCTCGAAGGTAAGCAGGCCACGGTGCATCTTAGCGATTCCGTGCCCAATGAAGTGCTTGTCGGAGCTGTGATTGAAAAGGGTTTCGAAGCAGAAATGCTGTAGTGCTAGCAAAACGGCACGGAGCCTGCCAGCTGGCAGGCTCCGTGTTTGTTCCTCGTATCAGGAGCAGGAGTAGTTGGTGCGTGAGAGCTATTCGCCCTTTTCCGCCCTGGCCTTGCGGGCCTTTTCCATGATTTCGGTTGGCGAATCGAAGTCGTCGGTGCTGGCGCTGCCGGGCGCTACCCATTCGTCGAGATGCTTAACCACCATGCCGATGTTCTCAACGTAGGCGTAGATCTCGAACTCGCGCTTGCAGCGGAAGGTGCACTGCACGCAGGGGTTCTTGTCGCAGTAGGCGAATGCGTCTTCATCTGCCAGGGCAAACACCACAGGAGGCCACTTCTTGGGAGTGACGTACTTGTACTGCATGCCCGTGAACGTCTTGAGTCCAAACCAGCGGGGTTTGCACGTGGAATCGATGGAACGCCAGTTCACGTTGATGCAGTTGTTGTTCATGCCGCCAAGAATCTGGTAGGTCAGCTTGAAGCGGTCTTCGACGTCGGCTGCATCTACGAGTTCGATGCGATCCATAGGCTTGCCGCAGCAGTTCGGCTTGAAATCGACATGGGCATACGGCGGTTCGAACAGAAGCGAACGCTCGCCGTCGTTGGTGCAGGTGATTTCGACATTGCCGTCGATGCCGGCAAGAATGGCGCCGCATTCGCTGCAGCGATAGTAGGGAAGGTGCGCTGAGCTGACGCGCGGCTTCCAGGTCGCATGGGTTCGGGTCGGGCTAAATTCTGCCATTGTTCCCCCTTCTTTCGGCAGTATGAGCCAGTAAATACGAAGTTGAAAGCCCCTTGCTGTCCTTGACAAGGGACGCTTTGAAAAACTACGATTTATCTATCTTATACGAGATTTCCAATATGGAAGGGGAAGTGCGCATGAGCGTATATCAGGAGGCATACAAGTTGCCCGAATTCAAGTATGAGTATGAGCGCCTCAAGGTTGACGTCCGTGGCCCGATCCACGTTGTTTCCTTCGACGATGCTGCTAACTTGAATGCAATGTCTTACCAGCAGATGGCCGACTTCAACGACTATCTGAAGAAGGTCCGTATGGACCCCGAGTGCCGCGTAATCGTTCTCACCGGCGAGGGCAAGTCCTTCTGCGCAGGCTTCAACCTGAACGAGCTCAACTTCGAGCCCCCTGCAGACATGGGCCGCGCTCAGCGCGATCACTGCATCATGCAGACCATCTGCTCCGACCAGGCTGTTAACATGCGCAACGCTATGCAGCCCATCATCGGTGCTCTCAAGGGCCATGCAGTAGGCGGCGGCCTCTCCCTGGCTTGCGCTTGCGACCTGCGCGTTTGCGGTGAGTCCTTCAAGATGCAGGCAGGCTACCTGAACATCGGCCTTACCGGTACCGACATGTCCGGTTCTTACTATCTCCCCCGCATCGTGGGCTACGCTCGCGCTGCTGAGGCTCTGATGACTGCTCGCCGCATTGGCGCAGAAGAGCTGAAGGAATGGGGCTTCGCCAACAAGGTTGTTGCTGACGAGGATGTTGTAGAAGAGGCCGTAAAGATGGCAGAGGCTATGGTTAAGAACTCTGCTCCTCTGGGTCTTCGCCTTACCAAGGAATCCCTGCAGGTTTCCCTCGACAACTCCTTCGAGTCTCAGATCAAGATGGAGAACCGCAACCAGGTTCTGGCTTCTCAGACCGAGGACAACCGTCGTGGCGTTCGCAAGATGAATCCGAAACTGCGCGACGAGGTTAAGGCTCATCCCGAGAACTTCGCCTTCTCCAACATGTAAGTTTTCTTTCGAAGGTGCTGCTATAGGAGCGGTGCTGAACGAAAGATTGCCATCAGAGCGGCACCCAATTGGGTGCCGCTTTTTTTGTTTGGGGAGGCGTGGCGGTGCCCACGGGAGCCGCCACGCTGTACGGTACGCGCCGCCCGCCCATGGCGCCACGCTGCGCAGTATGCGGTTGCCGCGCATGGGAGCCGCCGAGAAGCTGATTACGATGCTAAGCTGGGTCCGCCCTGATCAAATCGCTATTCCAAAGCCGCTCCGAGAGTCCAGAAACAAAAATCTCGACGTTTTTGCAACTTTTTTGCGATTGCGGATTGAGGCGAGCTTCCCAATTGCGGATTGAGGCGCAAAAGCGCAGGTAATCGGTTGCATGACGGCCTGTTTTCGCTTTGTGGGGACGGAAGAGAGTCCGTAATCGCAAAAAAGTTGCAAAAACGCCTCAATTTTTGTTTTCACGGTGGGCGGATTGCCCTAACGGGTAGATTTCGCAATGGGCGGATCGCCGAAACAGGGCAAATCATGCAGATGTGCGGATTCTCGTTGGCAGCATCGCGGTCGGGGTTAGGGTTACCATCAGACGGAGCGGCAGCCTGTGCCTTGCCGCATTGGGAGGGGCTGGCCAAGTGGAGCGGCGGCGCGAGCAGAGGGGCCTTGCGGCTAGCCGAGTAGAGCGGCAGCGCAGGCAGCAACGCCTGGGGCTATCGATCGGATGGAGCAGCCCCTGGGCCTTGCAGCATTGGGTTAGGCGGCGGCAACGCAGGCAGAGGGCCTCGCGTTGGCCTTACGCGGCGGGAAGTGAGGATTATCAAGCTTTGGGCAGAGGCTCCCATAAGGCAAAAAATAAATCTGTTCAGACATGATTGAAGAAGATAATAACCTCTGTTGGGCAGCTAATTTTTTGCAAACTGTGCATATTTTTTAAGACTATTTGACGAAAGCGCTTGCTGATGTTGAAATAGACGCACTTAGTCGTTATTGAAGTAATTTTTGAGGCAGAGAAGAGGATACCCTATGGCCCGTAGGTACGATAGCGAAGCGGTACGAAATCGCGTGCTTTCGGCGAGCGTTCGCCTGTTCTTGGAGCGTGGATACCACGGCACTACCATGGCGGCCATCCTAAAAGAAGCCGATGTTTCCTCGAGTTCGTTCCAAAACGTCTTCGGAAACAAAGACGGAGTCATGTATGAGCTGATGAAGCTTATGTTCTCGGGGCAGTTTTCGGCGGCTGATTCGGCTGTCGCTTTGCTGGGTCCCAATGCTAGCCCGGCTTTTACGTATGCGCTCGAGACGTCTATTCAGCTCACCATTGCCGAATTAAGCGAAATCATTCGCGGTCTGTATCTGCAGGCATATATCAGCGAACGTTCCCTGGAGTACATTCGCCGCAATACCGCGAAGCATCTTCAAAAAATGTTCCAGCAGTACAACCCCTCATTCGATGAAGAAGATTTCTACCAGATGGACATCGGAACATCGGGCTTGATGTTTGGCTTCATGCTGCGCCCGTGCAGCGACGATTTTCCGCTAGACGAGAAAATCGAACGCTATCTGCAGATGAGCCTTTCCGTGCTGAATGTGCCGGCGGAAGAGCGCGTTGCCATCATTGAGGGCATAAAACAGCAAGATTTGCGTTCCATTGCAAAGGCTGCTGTGAAGCAACTTTTCGATGTGCTGTCCGACACCTTTGACCTTGAGATCCAGGCGCAAATATTCGGCGAGGAAGAGTCCGCCGGGTAAAGAGCGCTCCGAATAGCAGCCCGAAAGGCGTAGGCTTGCTGCCCTCTTGCGGGGTGGCAGTATCGCTGCGCGGCGGCTTGCGAGCGTAATTGTTGCCCATCTGTGGGGCAACGGAACCGCCAAGCGGCTGCTTGCGAGCGTCGGGTGCCAATTGCTGCCATCTAGCGGGGTGACAGAACCAGACGGGCTCCCGCATCCCCTAATGGTGCAGTTGTTGCCCCTCATGCGGAGTGGCGGGGTGGATGCTTTGCTGGTTGCCCTAGAATGAAGAAGGGGAATCCGCCGAACTTTGGTCCGGTTTGCGCAACTGCTGGCGTGGTGGCGGCAAAAGGGTTCTGTCATTCTTGGGGGATAGGAGCTCGCATGGGTGTTTTCGCAGGTAATTCCAAAACAGCGAAGGCGGGTTTGCTGTTCGCAGCGTCTGCCGGTGCGGTAGCTGTGGTTGCAGTTGGGGCGTTAGCTGCTTCGCGCATCAGAACGCTTAGTTCGCTGAAGAAGTTGTCCAGTTTTGCCGGGTCGTACAATCTGTACGAAAGCACGGTTGCGTATCGTTACGACCTTGATGCCATTATTAAGGCGGGGGTTGAAGACGACCAAGCCTATATCGACGCGGTGTGCAAACAGGTATTTCCCGGCATTCCCGTAAAGGTCGAGGCACCGAAGTTCGCCTGCAGTGCATTTTGCGCCGAAGCACCAGGGAGCGTTCTGATGGGCCGCAACTACGATTTCAAGGACGACACCTCTGCGCTTTTGGTCCGCACGCATCCGAAGGGCGGGTATGCGTCCATTGCCTTTTCGGCGCTGAACAATTTGGGCGCCAATATGCCCGAGGAAAGCCTGAAAGGCAAAATCGCGGCGATGCTGGGGCCCTTCGCAAGTCTTGATGGTATCAACGAAAAGGGCGTTTCCATAGCGGTGCTTACGCTTGATAGCTCTCCTACCAGGCAAAACAATGGCAAGCCGAAAATCAATACCTCGCTGGCCATTCGTTTGGTGCTCGATAGGGCGGCAAGCACGCAGGAAGCGGTAGACTTGCTGGGCTCGTACGATATGGTCGCCATGGCTGGCCGTGACTACCACTTTTTCATCAACGATGCTTCTGGCGACAGCCGCGTTGTTGAATACGACCCGCAAAATCCCGCGCGCCCTATGGTTGTTACGCATGCGCGCGAAATCACCAACTACTACGCGTGCTACGCCAACGAGGTTATGCCGAATCAGAAGAATGGCGCTTTGGGACATGGCAAGGAACGTGCGCTCGCCATTGCCGAGGTGCTTGATAACGCGCAGCCGCAAACGAAGGAAGTTGCCTGGAAGGCGCTGCGTGATTCTTCGCAGGAACCGAACCCGGAAGACATCACCAGCAATACGCAATGGTCCATCGTGTATGACAACATCAACTGCACTGCCGATTTCGTCTTGCGGCGAAACTGGGGCGAAGTGTTCAGTTTTGTCGTGTAGCTGCGTAGCTGCGTGGTTGCGGGGCGTGGCGTGTTTTGCGAGCGGGCTCAGGTGAGCAGGTGCGCTTGACTCGGTTGGCGCGCCTCAATCTGGCGAACCAGTCGCCCAGCTCATTTGGCAGTGCCCCAATTTAGCGAACCGATTGTCCGGCTCGCTAAACGGCGCCCAATAAAGCGCAGGCTGCCTTGTTTTGCTTGCTGACAGCTCTTGCCTGACGGAGAGGGTTGCCTGCTTCCCCGTTTGCCGGAGAGGGTTGCCTGTTTCCCCCATTCGCTGCATCGCGCATGGCTTGTTGATATGGGCCCCTCGTATCCTGATTCTGGCGCAAGGCCAGCGCGCACCGTATCATAGAAAGCGAACGACGCGCCGTAACAGGAAGCGGCGAAAAGGAGGGCGCTATGCGAGTGGATTTGCAGGGTGGTTCGGTGGAGTTCAAGGCGAGGGAAAGCGTGCTTTCGAAGATCGAGGCTTCGCTTCAGCCGGGGTTTGAGCCGGTGCAGCCCAAATATGCGGCAACGGTAATGCTGGTGCGTGATTCGGCACCGTTCCAGACGGAATATCGCATCGAAAGCGATCATTTTCCGCCCGATTTCCCAACTGGTCAGGAACTGGAAGTGTTTATGCTCCGTCGCGTAAAAACGATGGAATTCGTTCCTGATGCCGTTGTTTTCCCTGGTGGCAGGGTTGACGATCGTGATTCAAACCCTAATCTCCCGTGGTGCGGGCCCGCTCCCGCCGAATGGGCTGAGCTTATGGGCTGCACCGAGGATGTGGCGCGACGCGTGGTTGTTGCTGCTGCGCGCGAGGTGTTCGAAGAGTGCGGCGTTTTGCTGGCAGGCCCCGACGAGCATTCGGTGGTGCAGGATTTGAGCGACCCTTCCTGGCAGGAAGATCGCACCGCTCTGGAAAACCACGAGATTGCTTTTGCCGACATGCTCATCCTGCGTGGATTGGTTTTGCGCACCGACTTGCTGGGCCTTATCTCGAACTTCTGCACGCCTGAATTTGAAACGAAGCGATACGACACATTCTTCTTTTCTGCCCTTATGCCAGAAGGCCAGGTTGCCGATGGCGAAACAAGCGAAGCGCAGATCGCCGACTGGGTAACTCCCGCGTACGCTATGCGCGCAGGCGATGCAGGCAATTGGCTGGTGTTAGCGCCGACCGTCTACAATCTCACCTGCATTGCTTCGGCTCAAAACGCGAAAGAATTTGTCGAGACGCGTTGCCGACTTACGCGCTTCATGTCGTATCCCATCAAGAAGGAAGACGGCACGTTCATGCTGCATTGCGATTTCCCGAAGCGAAAATAGGCAACGCGGCAAAGCGGGTGTTTTCTTGCCGGCTTGCGAGAAAAGGAGTTGAGCGGTGGGCTTTGTAGAGGATGAAACGCCCTGGTGCGGTGGGCGTGTAAGCGCGCACGTTCGTTGCATGCGCGCGAACAACCCCAGCCCCATGACGTACGTGGGAACCAATTCGTGGATCGTGGCCGAGTCAGGTGCCAAGGAATGCGTGGTGATAGACCCCGCTCCTGCCGGCGAGCAGGTTCAGCGCATCTTGGCGGCATGTGAAGAGGCGGGGCTGCGAATTGGGGCTATTGTTGCCACGCACGACCATCCCGATCATATCGAGGGAATTCCCGAACTTGTTGTGGCAACGGGCGCCCCGGTGTACGCGCCGCGCACGAGCCGTATCGAGCAGTTGCTGCAGAAGTATGAGTCTGCGAAGCGTGTTGGCGCGAAGTGCGCGTGCTCGGAAGGTGCCGAGGACACAGGTGCGGTCGAAGTTGCGGCAACGGCTGAATCTGATTCGGGGAGTTCGCCTCATTCTTGCGAGGAAAAAGTTGGCTGGGATGCTGGCGTCCAAACGCTTCCCGAGGGTTCATTCCGTCCCTTTGAAGGGGCGCCGGAGTTTGAGGTAATCGCTCTTCCTGGCCATTCGGAAGATTCGGTGGGCTTGCTTCTTCCCGCAGAGCAATCTCTGTTTACGGGTGATGTGCTGTTTCGCCATGGACCCACGGTGGTGTTTCATCCTGATGGGGTACTGGCCAGCTATTTTGCCAGCCTTGATACGCTTGAGCAGTTGGTTCGCGAAGGTCGGGTGAAGTGCTTCTATCCCGGGCATGGGTATCCCATCGACGATCCTCTGCCTATCATCGAAGCTACGCGAAAGCATCGCGTCGACCGCCTTGACCAGGTGAAAGAGGCGCTGAATGCGGGCACGCCTGCCGAACCCGATGCGTTGTTTGACGTGGTGTATCAGGGCGTGAACCCTGCTTTGCGTATGCCTTCCATTCGAAGCATCCGCGCGCAATTGAAGTTTTTGGGAATATAGGGACAGGTCCCATTTTCCCGCTTAGCCATAGCGCATAAAGAAAGGGCCTTGCTTGCGAATCCAATCACAAGCAAGGCCCTGTTTGTTAGGTGGGAAAGGGTATTTCCTATTATCCCAGTTTGCAGCGTTATTCTGCAGCGGCCTTCTTCTTGCCGAAGATGGTCTTCGCGCCCTTAACAGCCAAGACAACAGCCAGTACGAAGAGCACGGCAGCAAGTACTGCCTGAACGCCAGCGGCGAACGGATCGCCGGCGCCAGCCATAAGTGCGGTGCACTTGGCCTGCAGCGTCATGACCAGCGAAGTGAGCGTAACAACCAGCATGAATACCATGGGGATGTAGAACATCTTGTTGTTGCGGCCTGCGTTGCCCAGCCATGCGCATACTGCCAGAAGAGCAAGGGCGGCAAGCAGCTGGTTGGCGGCGCCGAACAGAGGCCAGATGATGGTGTAGCCGGTCATACCAAGGCCAACGCCCAGAACTACGGTAACGAGGGTTGCAACGTAGGCGTTGGTCAGAACCTTGCGAGCGCCGGTGGCTTCGTCCATAGACTTGCCAGCGGGAACCCACAGCTCCTGGAACATGTAGCGGCCCAAACGGGTTGCCGTGTCGAGCGAGGTGAGGCAGAAGGCGGAAACAGCCAGGATCAGCAGGGTGTAGGCAATGCCCTCAATATTTTCGAGGCCAGGGATGCAAGCCAGCATCTGGGAAAGGCCACCTGCGAAAACAGCGGTCGGGGATGCATAGCCGCCTGCGCAGTACTTCGTCCAAACGAAACCAACGGCGCAGAGGGAAATGATTGCCAGCAGGCATTCGATCAGCATGCCGCCGTAAGCGATGGGGCGAGCGTTCTTTTCGTTGTCCAGCTGCTTGGAAGTGGTGCCGGAGGCAACCAGGCTGTGGAAGCCGGAGATTGCACCGCAAGCGATGGTGATGAACAGGGCGGGGAACAGGAAGCCGGATGCGGCAGCCTTGTTCATCACGGCCTTGCCGGTGGCGGGGTCGATGATGGCGTTGCCGTTTGCGTCAACTGCAGCATTCGTTGCGTAGAAGTCGGTGAATGCGGGGATCTGCAGGTTGGAGGCATCGCCGGTGATGGAAGCGCCCACAATGCCGACGAGCGAAAGGGCGATCATGCCGTACAGCAAGAACGAGCTCAGGAAGTCGCGGGGCTGAAGCAGGATCCAAACGGGGGCAACGGCAGCAACCATGATGTATACGCCCAGCAGGATCATCCATGTGGTGTAGTCGAGCGAGATCAGGGGGAAGTTGTAGCCGACGGCAACCAGGACAACGATGATCGCGATGGCGATGATGATGTTGGCGGCGGTGGGGATCTCACGGCCGCGGGTAGCCAGGCCGTATACGATTGCCACAACGATGAACAGCACAGAAATCATTGCAGTGCGCTGATTTGCCAGGTTAGAAGCCTCGGTTGCGTTTGCCAAATTAACGGCGAAGGTATTGGCAACGATGGAAGCGAACGCGGCAACAACCAGGACCAGGGTCAGGTAAGCAAAGATGCAGAAGAGCTTCTTCGCGGTATCGTCGATGTTTTCGGCGATAACCGTTGCGATGGTCTGGCCCTTGTGGCGCAAAGATGCGAACAGAGCGCCAAAGTCATGAACGGCGCCGAAGAAGATGCCGCCAATCAATACCCACAGCAGAACGGGAACCCAGCCAAATACGGCAGCCTGAATGGGGCCGTTGATGGGGCCAGCGCCGGCAATCGAGGAAAAGTGGTGGCCAAGCAAGATGTAGGGCTTGGTGGGCACGTAGTCTACGCCGTCGTGCATTTCTTGCGCGGGGGTAGGGCGGCTGGGGTCAACACCCCACTGCTTTGCCAGCCATCCGCCGTACAGCACGTAGCCGATTACGAGGATGGCAAGGCCGCCCAGAAGGACGATCATTGCGTTCATCTCTGAACCTTTCTTGTTATGGGGCCTTACTTGATCAATGCCAAGTTGCTGGAAAGAACTTCTTTCAGCTGCTTTCCAGCGTTGTTGACAACCACGCTTTTGTCCGTAGGCAGGGAAAGGTCTACCACGGCTAGGCGGAGGTCGGTCCAACCGCGAAACCCGAAGCGGTATTCCTTGTGGAAGCGCGTTTTCTTTGCGAGTTTGCGCGCTGCTTCGGTTGTGCGGTTGGCGATGATCACGAGCGAAAGGGCAGAGGACATATGGTTCGGTCCGGCATCAACTTTGCGAAGGGCCTTTTCCTGCATGAAGGAAATCTCTTCAGCAAGCTGTGCTTCGTCGAGCTCGTCAACACATTCGAAGAACATGAAATCGTGCGTGTTCACTTCCCAAAGCTTTGCGCGTTTTACCAGCACATATTTTTCGCCGTAGGTGTGGTATTCCGCGAAGGCGGGGAAGGTGCGACCTTCAAAAAGATAGTCTCTCCTGATGTCGTAAAAAGACTTGTGAGCTGCAAGGACGCGTTCCAACATGTCTGTGCGCATGTCTTCCGTCGTCACAGCAAGCCTCCTTCCGCATCACGAGGGGCCATCAATTCTCCGAAAGAATCGATCTCCTCTACTTTTTCACAAGTGGGTTGATTCTAAAACTAATTATTTGTTACGTAACAATTAATTTCGATAACAGCACCGTAGCGGGGAAATGTCGGAGTGAACGGGTTCATTAGTCCCCTCGCGGCGCAGTTAGCCCCGCAGCCGGTGTTACCCGCTGCCGACGGCTCCACCTCGCGACCGGCGTTGCCCGCGGCCGACGATGCCGCCTCATCCCGCGGATGGGCTCGGGTGAGACGTGACGGGAACGAGCTCCTGAACTCTTTCGCAGCTGGAAGTGCGGCTTAGTTGGCAAGATGCCGCGGTGCGTCCTCGGGCAGTCGGGCATGGCAGCATACGCCTGAGATGCATCCTCCGGAGGCTGGAGCATAGTAACGCGTGCCTGCAATGCGCTCTCGGCCGACTGGCAGTGGCAATATTCTCGCGCGATGCGTTCCCGGCAGCAATCCGTGGCAATTTTTTCGCTCCATGCACCCCCGAAGGGGCCCCGGACGGGAAAAGTGCCCCTTCCTGGCAAGATTCGCGCGCCATGCATCCAAAACGAGCTGGCTTTGGCAAGATATGCGCGCCGTGTGTCCGAAAAGCCCTGCAAATCGCCTTTCAGGAATACACCGCGCGAAGATCTTGCCAGGAAGGGGCCCTTTTCGCTGCACTGACCCCTCGAATCATGCACGGCGCGCGAATCTTTCCACGATTCAGCGTTCGCAAGGTATTGCGCGCGGAAGGCAAGATGAACTGGGTCTTGCAAGTGCACTTCGCATTGCCGCCGACGGTTCCACCCCGCGACGTGACCGCCCGCCTGTGGCAGCCCCCGCGCCTGGTGGGCAGTTAGTGCGGTGGCGCGTATGTCCGCCCGAGCTGCGCCCGCCCCGCAGCAGCCCTCGCTGCCGGCACTTCTCGGCATCCGTTCCCCACGGTGCCGTGCGCCCAATGGCAGCTGCATGCCCCATGGCGCATCCTGCTCCTCAGCAGCCGCCCGTACTCCCTTTGGTCGGTAGCGACTTCCCTCGACGCAGCGCACAAAAAAGCGACCAGCTGAACGCTGGTCGCTTTGGCAATTTGTCGCTTTGACAGTTCGCGAATTATGTGTAGATTATTCAGCGCGTTCCTTCAGGCGACGATCGAGCTCGTCGGCCAGCTGATGGCGCTTGACCTTGCCGGATTCCGTCATGGGAATAGCGTCGATGAACTCGATGTGCTCGGGACGTAAGCGCTTAGCTACGCCGATGGAGTCAAGGTATTCCGCGATGGAATCGAGCGTTGGCGTAACGTCGCCGGTTTGCACGATGAAGGTGCAGATGCGCTCGCCCAAACGATCGTCGGGCAGGCCGATGGTGGCATGGGCGCCAACGCCAGGGCAGCCGTCCAGGTTGTTGTCCACTTCGTTTGCGGAGATGTTGATGCCGCCGCGAATGAGGATTTCCTTCTTGCGGCCGTTGATCTTTACGCGGCCTTCTTCGTCCTGAATGCACAGGTCGCCCGAGAAGAACCAGCCGTCGTCATTCAGATCTTTCGCAGTTGCTTCAGGATTCTTCAGGTAGCCGCTGAACATATGAGGCCCGCGGGAGATTTCTTCGCCCTGGGTGCCGTGCGGCACTTCGTTGCCGTGCTCGTCGACAACTTTGACCTCGATGCCCTCAAAGGCAACGCCCGACCAGTTGCCATTCCATTCCAGACAATGCTCGGGGGGAACTGCCAGGTGGGGGCAGCTTTCGGTAGAGCCGTAGCATTCGCACAGTTTCAAGCCGTGCTCGTGTGCGCGCTGTACCATGGTGCCCGGTACGGGAGCGCCGCCGCAGATGTAGAGCTTCAGCGTTTCGAACTTCAGATCGTTTTCTTCGGCGCAGTTAAGCAGGTCGAAGATGAACGGAGTGGCGCCCATCGACCAGGTTACGCCTTCGTTGTTCATGATTTCGATTGCCTCGCGAGCGCGGAATTCTTGCTGCAGAACAACGCGGCCGCCCAGAAGCAGCGGCGTGATAAGACCATGGTTAAAGCCAGTGGCGTGGTTCAGCGGTGCAGGCATGAACATGACGTCGTCCTGCGTAAGGTGCAGGCCGCGGCTAAACGTGGTTTCAGAGAAAATGAGTGCGTTGTGAGAGATCAGAACCGCTTTCGGACGACCGGTGGTGCCAGAAGTGGAAAGGATCAAGACCACATCGTCTGATTTGCTGCCAGGGTTTTCGCGATAGGGCTCATACGTTTCGCAGATCTGCTTTAACGTGATGGTGCCGTGCGATTCGACTGTTTTGTCGTGAACGCAAATAGCGTCTTTGGAAAGCGTGGGAATGCGATCGACTGCGGAAAGAATCTGGTCTTCGAAGTTGGTCTTGTGATGGAAGGTGGGGCACATGAATGCCTTGCTTTCCACCAGATTCATGGAGTAGATCAAGTCTTCGTCGTTAAAAGTGACGGGAAGCGGATTGCTTACCGCTCCAACCTTCAAGCAGGCGACGTAAAGGATGCAGAATTCTGACCAAGGTGGCATCTGGTAAGAAACTACATCACCGTTTTTCACGCCAACTTCGTGGAGCCAAGCTGCCAGGCGCGATGCTTTGTCGTCGATTTCGGCGTAGGTGTAGCGTACGCCTAGATTGTCGCTTACGTATTCGCGATCAGGGAAAGCGGCAACCTGGGTATTCCAGATGTCGTTTAAGGTACGTTCGGTCCAGTACCCCTTCTCGTAATACTCTTTCTTGTTCTTTTCGTTGACCTTCAAGTCCGTAATCATGATTCCTCGCTTCATGAGGCAGACCCACGGATTTGTGGCTGCCTGGTTCCTCGGAACGAACCTCCCCCTACAAGCGCACATGTAACCCAGCGTAAATTCCTGCTTACGTGAGCAGGCGCGCTCAACCCAAAGTATAGCGCTAATCTTCAGGGGGTTGGGTGCTGTGCCTGGGTGCCTGAAATGGGCTTTAAGGTCTGTTTTGTCGCATATTTCACTGCGCGGAACACGAAACCGATATTTTGTGGCATAAACTGTCGCGAAAGTGCGAAATGCAGTTCTGGTGCCGCTGCATTTAGATACTTTTATTGGACAGAATTTGACTTTTAGCCACCAGATTTCCATGCGATTAAAAACTAGTGAGTGCTTTAGGGCTCAGATTTTTCCTTTTTGGTTCGTTTTTGCTAAAACGTCGGCATTTTCAGCTCTGCCCGATCCCTCCCCGCTCTCGCGATTCTCGCAAAACCGTCCAACATAGTGCAGCCAATCCATGCCGTTGGCTCTCGAGTTGCGCTTCGGCGTAGCGGTTGCGGGCGGCTTGGCGCTGTTCGGCGGCACCGAGGTTGCGAGTGCTCGGGCGGTTTGGCGTTGTGTCGGGTGGCGCGTTCCGAAGGCTGCCGCGCCATGAGGGCGGCGCCGTGGTTGCGGGCGGCTCGCGCTGTTCGGCGGCATAGGGGTTGCGAGCGCCAGGGCGGTTCGTCGACGTCGGATGGCAAGATTCGCGCGCCGTGCATGATTCGAGGGGTCAGTGCAGCGAAAGGGGCCCCTTCCTGGCGAGATCTTCGCGCGGTGTATTCCTGAAAGGCGATTTGCGGGGCTTTTCGGATACACGGCGCGCATATCTTGCCAAAGCCAGCTCGTTTTGGATGCATGGCGCGCGAATCTTGCCAGGGAGGGGCGCTTTTCCCGTCCGGGGCCCCTTCGGGGATGCATGGAGCGAAAAAATTGCCACGGATTGCCGCCCGAGAACGCATCGCGGCGAAATCCTGCCATTGCCAGGCATCCGAGAGCGCATAGCGTCGATATCTTGCCATGGCCAGGTGCTTGAGAGCGCATAGCGTCGCCATATTGCCGCGGTGCCCGCCGAAGCGCGGGGTGTCATTGGTGCGGACTGTCGGCTGCGGGGCGGGGCATTGGTACGCGCGGCCGCCGGGGCGCGGGGTGGAATCGGACATTTCGC
This sequence comes from uncultured Eggerthella sp., assembly GCA_900553605.1. Taxonomy (GTDB): domain Bacteria; phylum Actinomycetota; class Coriobacteriia; order Coriobacteriales; family Eggerthellaceae; genus Anaerotardibacter. The sequence goes on from USDX01000006.1 coordinate 76,561, forward strand.
CTTTTCGGGGTTCAATTGCCAGGAACAGCTTCGAGTCTGCGCTGTTTCAGTGGGCAACCATGAGCCCACTTCGCGTTCTGCGGAGCTGTGCCGTATCATGGGCTGAAGCAAAAAGCGCTTTGGCCTTTATATAAGGCTAGCAAATGTTGTGGAAGGGATGTCATGGGCGTTCGCAAGGCAATGGGAAATATGGCAAGCTCGCTGAGCACGTGGGGTTTGCGTCACCTGGCGCACAGGCCTGCCGCTAATATGCCTGGCAAAATTGCCCTGAAAATCGATCCACGTATTATCGCTGAGTCCATGGACAAGATCACCGAAGGCTCCATTGTTGTGGTGGGCACCAACGGCAAAACCACCATTACTAATATGATTGCCGATGCACTGGAGCGCCAGGGCAAGAGCATCGCGTGCAATCGCACGGGAGCCAACCTTGCCTACGGCGTGGCTACCACGTTGCTGCAAACCAAGGGCACCGTGGAATGGGGCGTGTTCGAATCGGACGAGTTGTGGCTGGCCCACACCTTGCCGCAGGTGCAAGCAGATTACGTTTTGCTGCTGAACCTCTTCCGCGATCAGCTTGATCGTTGCGGTGAAATCGATCGAGTGCAAGACGCTATCGCTACTGCCCTGGAGCAGTCGCCCAACACCACCCTGCTTTATAACGCCGACGATCCGCTGTGCGCTATCATCGCGCAGCGCGTGCCCAACAAGTCTGTTGCGTTTGGCGTGGGCGAAGACATGCATCAGCGTCAAAACGTCGTGGCAGACGCTCAGATGTGTCAGCGCTGTTCGGCTATGTTCACCTATGGCTACCGACAGTACGGTCAGCTGGGCACGTATTCATGCCCGAACTGCGGATTCAGCCGCCCCGATTTGGATTTCGCCGCCAAGAGCGTAGTGTTTGGAGACGAAATCACGTTTTCGGTTGAAGAAACGGCAACGGGCAAAAGCGTCGATCTTCACGCGCAGCGCGCGGGGTCATACATGGTGTACAACGTTATGGCCGCTTGGCTGGCCTCCCATTGCGCTGGCGTTTCCGACGCGGTGTTCCAGAGGGCGGTCGATCTGTTCGACCCCCAGAACGGACGCTTGCAGTCGCTTACCATCGAAGGGCGCCCTGTCCTTTTGAACCTGGCGAAGAACCCGACGGGCTTCAACCAGAACATGAAGCTCATCACCCAGGCACCGGGAAAGAAGGTTGCGGCGTTCTTTATTAACGACAACGAAGCTGATGGCCGTGACATTTCCTGGATTTGGGACTGCGACTTTGAGGAGCTAGCCAGCCAGGAAGACGTCATGGTGTTCGCTGGTGGAATCCGCAAAAACGATCTGCAGCTGCGTCTGAAGTATGCGGGCATCGACGCTAAGACCGTCGATAGCGTCAACGAAGTGGTGAATGCGGCGCTGAAGCTGCCTTCCGAATGGAATATCTACGCTATTGCCAATTACACCTCGCTCCCCTCAGTGCGTTCTGCCCTGATGGCGCGCGCCGATAAAGCGGTACCCGCCAACCCGACATCGGGCGATGCCGAGCCGAAGTGCAGTAAGAAGTGGGTTTCGGGTGCTTATGTGCATCAAGCTGAAGCTGCCAAGTTCGACGAGCAGCCGCTGCGCATCGTGCATCTGTTCCCCGACCTTCTTAATTTGTACGGCGATGGCGGCAACGTGCGCGTGCTTGCCCAGCGTTGCGCATGGCGTGGCATCCCCGCACAGGTGGAAGCAGTTCACTACGGGGAATCGGTTGATCTTTCTTCGGCCGACATCGTGTTCTTGGGCGGCGGCCCCGACCGCGAGCAGAAGCTGGCATCCGAGGTATTGCTGGACATGCGCGATGAACTGCGCACCTACGTAGAAGCCAATGGGGCGCTTCTGGCTATTTGCGGCGGCTACCAGATTCTAGGCAGTAATTGGCTTATGGGTGATGAGTCGGTGGAAGGCCTTTCCATCCTCGACTTGAAGACGGTTCGTGCTGGCGCCGGCTTCGATCGCCTTATTGAAAACATTGCTTTGGAGTCCGAGCTTTCCCCGCAGCCGGTGGTGGGATACGAAAACCATGCTGGTCGTACGAAGCTCGGCGCGTCCTTGAAGCCATTTGGCAAAGTGGTTTCCAACGTGGGCCACGGCAACGACGACGATTCGGGTTGCGACGGTGCCTTGTATCGCAATTGCATTGGCACCTATCTGCATGGTCCGCTTCTGGGCAAGAACCCGGCTATTGCCGATCACCTTATTGCCGCGGCGATGGAGCGCCGTTTGGGCAGCAAAGTGGAGCTTGTTACTCTCGAAGACGAAGTCGAGCTCGCCGCGAATGCGTATATGGCAAAGCGCCTTGATGTGCCTGGGGCATAAATAGGAGGCTGTGGGTTTCGTGGCAGGCGCTAGGACAGAGAGGTCGCTAATTCGCGCTACCTTTGCCGAGACCATTGCCCTTTAGGTTGCCTGGGGCGCCGTTCCTTTTCCGTGTTGTGTCCGAGCTGAAGCGCTTCACGTTTTGCTCACAAAAAACTCAACAAATAGTATAGGTTTGTACTAAAAATGAGTGACTTGCCTCATTTTCATTCGCGCATACTGTGGTTTTCGCCGAATTAATTTGCATGGCATTAACGTTTCTTTCATCATTTATTGCATGTTTGCTTCGAATAACAAGCCATCAAAACGATCGGCTCGTGCTGAAAGGAAGGCGGCGCACGCTTCCTCCTCGCGCACGCCGCATCGCTCAGCGGGAAGTGCTTCTGACCCGTATGCTCGTACGTCTCGCGCGTCGCATGCTTCGCGCCGCCCTAATGGTTCGAGCACGAATGCGTATGGAGCCAGCAACTATGGCTCGTCCACGCATGTTTCCCCTGTTCACACGCAGCAAAAGAGCAATTACCGCTCGGTTGGCGCTTACGGTTCGCCCACCAAGCGCGGCCCGTACACTCCTCGCAACGCACATGATCGCGAGATCCTTCGTGCTAAGCGCGAGCGCACCAAGAAGCGTCGCAAGCGCATTGCGCTCGGCGCGGTTGCCGTTTGCTTGGCTTTGGTGCTTGGCGGCGTAGGTGCTGCCTGGGCTTACCTCAATAACCTTGACAAGGCGCTGAACAAAGATGTTGACGCCGACCTTCTAAACTCGCTCACGGTTACCGATTCGGCATCCGACCCGTTCTACATGCTACTTATCGGCATCGACAAGGATGAGGGACGTGAGTCATCGGACGAATACGGTGGCTCGTATCGAACCGACTCCATGATTCTTGCTCGCATCGATCCTAAAGATAAGCAAGTTACCCTTATCTCTATTCCGCGTGATACCCAGGTGACAATCGGCACTCATGGAACGCAAAAGATCAACGCGGCCTATGCTTTTGGCGGTCCTTCGGGCGCAATCAAGGCCGTTGAGGACTTGGCTGGAGTCCCTATCAGCCATTATGCGGAAATTGATCTTGATGGCTTTGCTGCTGTGGTCGATGCTCTTGGCGGTATCGACATTAATGTTCAGTACGAAATCGATGACCCGAATTACATGGGATATCTTGCGGCTGGCCAGCAAACGCTGAACGGAGAGCAGGCTCTCATTTATTGCCGCAGCCGTCACGCTTACGATGCCATCGGAGACGGCGACGCAATTCGTTCCGCCAATCAACGCACTATGATTTCAGCCATCATGAAGAAACTCATGAGCTCGGATGTCGGTACCCTAACCAACACGGTAAACACATTGGCCCAGTACATCACCACTGATTATTCTGTTGGGGATATCCTTGCTTTGGCGCAGCGGATGTTTGGTATCGATATTGACAAGGATTTGTACTCCGCTGCTGTTCCCACAACCTCATCGTATGAAAACGATATATGGTATGAGAAAGTGAACACCTCTGAGTGGAACAAGATGATGAGCCGCGTAAAGCAGGGTTTGTCGCCTACCGAGGAAGATGTAATGGATGAGGCAACGGGAACTGTGATGGCTTCATCTGGTAGTGGGGGCTCTGGGTCCGGTGATTCTAGCTCTGCTGGTTCGTCGGGTTCCTCTAGCGTTTCGCTTTCTGGGGTGAAGATTGCAGTGAAGAACGGCAGTGGCATGCAGGGATGTGCGAGCGATGCCGCCGCAAAACTGACCCCACAGGGGGCTGTGTGCGAGACAGGCAATGCTGATGATTACAATTACGCGAATACTTTGGTGATTTACGACGGCAACAATGCCGACAAGGCCCAGAAGGTTGCCGACTTGCTAGGGTGCGGAACCGTGAAGAAGAACGATGGAAGATATTCGTTCTCGGGCGATATCTTGGTGGTTGTTGGCCAAGATTGGAAATAGCTTTCAAGAAGGCGGCTCCGGCTGCCTTCTTTGTTGTTTGCCCGTATCTATTGTTTGTAAATGCCTACATGGGCTTTTTTTTCGTATAATTTCCAGTCGTTCAACCTAATGAAGGAAAGCTTTTTGGCTTCAGCAAACAAAACTTATTCCGTCCCATCGCGCGACAACAACATCAACTTCCTGCGTTTTATCGCCGCAAGTTTGGTGATCTGGTTCCACATGGCTTCGTTGTTGGTCATCCCCGAGCCCTATATCATGGGTCAGGGATTGGGACCCATCGCTGTTAACATCTTCTTTGTTTTGAGCGGCTATCTTATTGCGAAGAGTTGGAGCCGCTCGTCGAGCTTCGGAAGCTATTTGATTCGAAGGATTGCTCGCATCTTTCCTGGTCTCGCCGTTGTTGTTCTCCTTTCCGTTTTCGTTATGGGGCCGGCGGTTACAAGCCTTTCAATGGGCGATTACTTCGGAGACCCCGACACCTGGAAGTACCTTTCCCTGATTGTTCTGGCCCCTATCGAAAATGCCCTGCCGGGTGTTTTCGACACAAACCTTCTCCCCTATGCGGTTAACGGTTCGCTTTGGACATTGCGCTACGAGTTCTTGGCTTACCTGCTTACACCTTTGTTGTATGTGGTAACCAAGCGCCTGGGGAAGGGGCGAAAGCTTGTTTTTGCGGCAGTACTCTTTGCCTTGGTTCTTGTCCATTTCCTTTCGTATTCAGGCGTGTTTCCGCTTCCCAAGGTGCTCGACAATCTCTTTAGACTTTTTGCTTACTATATGGCTGGCGTTGCCGTGTTCGAGCTTGGTCTTGATAAGTACTGCGACAGTCAGTTTGCCGTGGTTGCACTGCTGGTGATAATCGTGTTCCGTGATGAGGTTGGTTTTTTCTCGTCCTTGATCATGTTCGTGTGCGTGTGCACGTTTACCCTTGGTTTCTCGCTGACTAGCAACCCTCGCTTTGCGCCATGCTTCAAGAAGAACGACTATTCGTATGGCATCTACATATATGCGTTCCCCATTCAGCAATGCGTTGTTTGGCTTGGCGGCGTATCGCTGCCCTATGCGTATCTTTCCTGCTCGGCGATTTCCTTTGTCGTAACTTTACTGTTTGCAATTGCCTCATGGTTCCTTGTGGAGAAGCCCGCAATGGATGCTGGCCGAAAAATCGCGAAAAAATGGAGCTCAAGAAGGGCTGGTTGATAGGGGCTTTTTCGGATCTCGATGCGCTTCGCCTTTCTGCGGTGCGGGAGTCTCGCTTACCGGTTATTCTGTCGTCGGCGACGGTCGGTTTGAAGTTCAGGGTGGTTTTGTTGTCAAGGTCGATCCAGAACGGTGCTGCGAGATGCCCTCGATCGACTAGCCAGACACACTTTTTGTCCCATAACCCCTAAAGGCCTGGGTGAACCTTGATGTGGCGCTATGGGTGGGACGGTACGAGCGCGGTGCTGGGCAGAATGAGCTTGGGTGTAGCGCTGGGTGGACTTTGAGGATAGGCCCATGAGGCAGAAGCATGGGGCACGTGGTGCCGCAAGTCGACGCTGGAATAGTGCTATGGCCGAATAGTGCCTAAGCCGCATTCCTGCCCATATCCCATACTTTTAAAGGAGCATGCGGCTTTCAGCGCGTCCTGCGTTGTAGGCCATTGCTCCATGTATCCCGCTTGTTGCCTCGATTCGCCCGTCACGGGTGATAAGCACGGCTTCGAGGTTGGGGTGCCCTTCTGCGTAGTTTTTCGCCCAATAGCTTCCCATAAGCAAAAGGGCCGTCGAAAAGCCATCGCCGTCTATCGACTGCTTCGCTATCACCGTTGCGCTTGCGAGGTCGCTGTCCGAGGGGTACCCGGTGCGTGGGTCGACAATATGATGATGGACGTTTCCGTATTCATCGGTAAAGCAGCGCTCATAGATACTGCTGGTAACTATGGAGCAGTCGTTCAGCTCGAGAATGCAGGCGGGCTCTTCGTTGGGCAGCGTGTAGTTTCTGAGCGCTCGAAGGTCGGTCCCGTGGGGGCTGCGCGCTAGGGCGGCGGCGCGCTCTTCTGCGGCTTTTCTTTGCGAAGCATGTTTCGGAGATCGGATGCCAACGCGCCAGTGCCGCTGCGGTGTCTCGGCCAAGAAGGGGCGCCCCTTTACCACGATATTTCCTCCAAGGTTGATAAGGGCATCGTGGACGTTGCGGTCTTCCAGGAACTCGCTAACCTGATCGGCGATGTATCCCTTTGCGATGCCTCCCAGGGAAACCTTGCTTTCTGGGGTAGGGAGCTGGGCGTGGTCTTCCATTATGCGGGGGTGCCCGGTTTTTGCAATTTCAAGGGCGTGTGCTATTTCTGCTGGCTTGGAAACTTGGGCTTTGCGGAAGTTCCAGAGTTCTGCAACGGGAGCCATGGAAACATCGAACAGCCCTGCGGTTTCCTCGCGGTAGTGTCTGGAAAGCTGCAGAATCTTTGCGGTTTCGGAATCGATGGGCACGGATTCCCCCTGTGCGTGGTTCAAGCGCCAGATATCACTTCCTTTTCGGGTGTGACCCCAAAGCTTTTCGTAGCGGTAGCAGAGACCCACCGCATCATTGAGAGCCTTTTCCAGCAATTTCCCTGATGAGGGCTGCGTCCCATCGGTTTCGACCGCTGCCTTTATGCAGCAATTTGTGTTGAAGGCGAAGAAGCTTCTGCTTCTTATTTCAAGCTCGGCATTTTCGTTCGCGTCTGTTTTGAGGAGGCTTGTTTCCAGCTGAGCGTTTCTTGCGTTCACAGGTCCTTCTTTGCGATAGGGCGGGGAGGCGCTGCAGCCTGCAGATGGCCGAAAGACGTATCCCCGAGAATTTGTCTGCAACTAAATTGTTACCTATGGTAAACTCCCGCATGTAAATTAGCTACGTCTAACTTTAAATGTGCAGAAATAACTTCGGAAAGGGAGAACATGAAAGATTCTCAGTCACTTCGTACGCCCGCGGCCTCTGCGGCGAAGGTTGGCATGGCGGCTGCCTTGGCTGCTGGCATGGCCATAGCCACTCCGACTACCGCATTTGCGACAGGGGAAAACCAGGACGTGAGTGCCGCCTCTGAAAACGCGAGCGATAGCTACTACTACATTGGCGATAGTTCCTATGGGCTGAGCACCTATCTTTCTGAAGCCGTTGCCCAAGGGTGCACGAAAATTCATGTGGGAACCAGCTTTACCGACAAGGGCACGGTAACCATTCCGTCGTCCATCGCTGAACTTTCGGGATATTCCGAAGGTTGGTTCAGCTCTGGCCCGAAAACGGTTGATTTCGGCTATTCCTACAAGATGACGGTTGTATTCCCCTCCGGTTCGGATATCGCGGTCGATCGCATTAACTTCTACAAGCGCAATAGCTCAGATGCCGAAGGCGCCTATGTTGAAGTGCAGAAAGGTGCTGTGGTTCATTTTTCGAATTGCTCGTTTTCCAATACGCCCGTTGTGAACGGCACAGCGGTGTTCGAAAACTGTACTTTCGCGACGGGAAAGATCGAAAACAATGGCTCCGTAACGTACACCGGCAGCACGAAAGAGCCTGAGAACATTGGCAAGCCTGCTGAAGCCTACCAAGGTCTTGCATTCAGTTTTGTATCGGGCAAGGAATTCTCTGCTGCCGTTCAGGGCAGCCAGGTCAGCCAAACGCTGCCCTTTGAGCTGAAGGGAACGAAAGCTGCCGACGCCAAGGTTGCTGCCAAGGTTCTTGGTCAGGATGGCGCAGAGGTTGAGGGCTTGAACGCTTCTGTTTCGGACGGGAAAGTCTCCCTGACCGGAACGGCACCTGCCGCCGGTTCGTATTCCGTTGCGGTTTCTGCCTCTGCGGCCAAGGAGGACGGCTCGACAGATTCGGCAAGTGAAACGTTGAGCTTTGTGGTGCAGGAGCAGATTCAGGTTAAGCTTTCGGGCGATCTGCAGTGCTTCGTTGTGAACGGCACATCTGCCCAGAGCAGTGAATACGAGGTTATGGCGACCTCGACAGGTGGTGGCGGATCGTCGAGCACGAGCCAGTCGAATTGCCTGAAGCCTGAGGTCAAAGAGGGGAACGGCGAATGGGAGGACTGGAACACCTTTGCAACCAGGAATTCTGATGCTGAGATCAGTTTTTCCATCAGCCCCGAAGGAAGCGGCATGGAGGTAAGCCCTGTTGCCTACGATACCGTCTACGTTACGGGAACGCCGCAGACCCCAGGCACCTACCATATAACGGCAACGGTAACCTCTGGTGCGCGCAGCCAGCAAAGCAGCCCGGTGGAAATGCGCATCTATGCGGACGATCAAACCCTTCAGCAGCGGATGGATGCCCTTTCCGAAGGAACCAGCTCGTGGGATATGGAGCCCTATGAGATCTCTGAGACGGGAAATGCGGTTGTGCCCGTTGGCCTGCACGATATTTACGGCTCGCACGAATCGGGCGTGTACGGCATTATCGGCAAGGGTGAAAACGGCAATTTCGGCACTGAAACGCTCACTATTCCCGCAGGGGCGGATGTCACTCTTCACAACATGAAGATCTATTCGAGCGTGAAGATCGTTGTGGAAAAGGGCGGCAAGTTGACCCTCGACGATTCGGTTGCTTATGGCGCTGTGGAAGTAAACGGAGGTACTTTGAGCGCCCGAAATAGCTCTTCGTTCGTTAATCAGATCACGCTGAATGACGGGTCTGCCCTTGAAAATGCCGAAATCAGATCCCACGCTAACTACCTTACCGACGGAAATTACAAAGTCGAAGCGCCGATGGCTCCCGTGCAGACAAATGGCACGGTGACGGTCAAGGGCACGTGCTCCATTGAAGGTGAAGGCATCGTGTCTAGCAAAGACGCCCAAACTGGCCTGATCGTTAATGGGGGCAAGTTGGTTATCGACCAAGGTGCCACGTTGAAAGCGACTGGCGGCAGCGTTGACCTTGACAATGGAAACGGCGGTGCAGGCATCGTACTTAACGGCGGCTCTATTATTGGCGACGGTCAGCTTGAGGCTCAGGGCGGCTCTGTTGGCATGGGCGGAGGAAACGGCGGCGCAGGTATCGCCGGCGAAGGCATGGTTGCGGTTTTCGTGCTGAAGGCAACGGGTGGAAATACGGTTGGCGAAAACGATGCGGCCATGGGCGCCCCGGGCAATGCGGGTAACGGCATCGACTCGAAGGTTCTGGTTTCGAAGGCTACTCAGGTTGAATCGAAGGGTGGAACGGGCGTGAACCCAGGAAGCAGCGAGTACAACGTTTACGAAGAGAATGCTGGCGGCGGATCGGGTTCCGATGGCGATAAGGGGCCTGGTTCCGACAACGGTTCTGAAAACGGTTCAGGATCGGGTTCCGGAAACAACGGAGGAGCCGGCTCCGACTCCGGTTCTGGCTCCGATTCCGACAACGGTTCTGGTGAAAACGGCAGCGATACCGCTAACGGTTCCGGCGACGGCAACGGATCCAATGCAAATAGCGAAGGCGAAAAGGCCAGCGGCAATGAAGGCTCTTCGCAAACCGCCAATCTCCCTGCAACGGGCGATGCGGCTCCCCTTGGGGCAGCTGCTGCACTTGCGGTAGCGGCGGCAAGCGGCGTGGCGGTTGCGCGCAGGAAGCTCGATAGGTAGGCGCAGGAATTATCTCCCCGCGCAATATGGCTGGCAGGGAAGGCGCCAAAGTGCGCCTTCCCTCAGGTACGCCCGCGCGCCCCCGTCGAAAGTAGCCGCTTCGTTTCGGGTGGCACGTCGCCCATCGGGGCGTGCTATCCTTTCCTGCGATAAACAAGTTTCCGTGAAAGGTGGTTTTCTTGGAACGCAAGAACGCATGGGAAGGCTACAGCGCCGACCAACTCGAAGAGCTCGACGGCTTGGCTTCCCGCTATATTGACTACATCTCCAATAACAAAACCGAGCGCCGTTGTTTTACGGCTGCCGTTAAGCAGGCAGAAGCTGCGGGCTACGAATCGCTTGATAATGTGGTTCGCGAGGGCCGCACGCTCGAAGCGGGCAGCAAGGTATGGGCTGGCGTGCATGGAAAGTCGCTCATTTTGGCTCACATCGGCACCGAGTCGCTTGAAGCGGGCCTGAATATCTTGGGCGCTCACATCGACAGCCCCCGTCTGGACTTGAAGCAGAATCCGGTATACGAAAACAACGGATTCGCTTTCCTCGACACTCACTACTATGGTGGCATCAAGCACTACCAGTGGGTAACGCTGCCATTGGCGCTGCATGGTGTGGTGGCCAAGACTGACGGCACCGTGGTTGATGTGAATGTGGGTGACGACGCCGGCGACCCCGTATTTTGCGTAACCGATCTTCTGCCTCATTTGGGCAACCAGCAAATGGCCAAGAAGGGCAGCGAAGTAGTTGAAGGCGAAAACCTCGATGTGCTTATCGGCAATCGTCCCCTGGTGGTTGAGCCCGCCGACGACGCCTCCGACGAGGAGAAGGCCGCCGCAAAGGACCCGGTAAAGGCTTTCGCCCTTAAGCTGCTGGAAGAAAAGTACGGCATTACGGAAGAAGACTTCCTTTCCGCCGAAATCGAGGTAGTGCCTGCAGGCCGCGCCCGCGAATTGGGCTTCGACCGCAGTATGGTTATCGGCTATGGCCAGGACGATCGCGTATGCGCTTACACTTCGCTCGAGGCTCAGCTCGCTATCGAGACGCCGAAGAAAACCGCCGTTACCGTGCTGGTTGACAAGGAAGAAATCGGCAGCGTTGGCGCAACGGGCATGGGCTCCCTGTTCTTCGAGAATACCATTGCAGAAATTGCCGCACTTACTGGATCGGAAAGCCCCTTGGTGCTGCGTCGCATTTTGGCTGCATCGCGCATGCTTTCCTCCGACGTGTCTGCCGGCTTTGATCCTGCGTATGCTTCGGTATTCGAAACGAAGAACGCTGCATATCTTGGCAAGGGCCTGGTGTTCAACAAGTACACGGGAGCGCGCGGAAAAAGCGGCTCCAACGATGCGCGTGCCGAATACGTGGCGTATGTACGCCGCGTGATGGACGACGCCGAGGTTTCCTTCCAAACTGCCGAGCTTGGTAAGGTCGATGCGGGCGGCGGCGGCACCATTGCCTACATTCCCGCAAAGTACGGCATGGACGTCATCGATTCCGGCGTTGCCGTGCTTTCGATGCATGCTCCGTGGGAAGTTACCTCCAAGGCCGACATCTTCGAGGCGTATCGTGGATACCGTGCCTTCCTCGAAGCCTAGAGCGGAAATGGGAAACATTCTCTTGCAGGGCGCTCTGGCACTGAATTGCGGGGTGTTTCCGACACTGAAGCGCGAGATTCCAAGGGGCTGAGTTTTCATCCGGTTGAAGCGCTCGAAAGCGAGCCATAAATCCTTTGATTTTCAGCATTTACGTGTGCACCAAGTGACAAAAAGGAGCCTCGCTCCTTTTTGTCACTTTTTTGTCGCGCACGTGTCTATAATGAATTAACCTCGCGGAAACCCTCCGGGTACGAAAGGGAACCGGCAAGGAGCGGGGGATCGGAAAATGAGACTCAATTCAAGGAGCGCTACATGGCACATTATTTCGACGAACCCTCTCGTACTTTTAATGAGTACCTGCTTGTACCGGGTTACTCTTCTTCGGAGTGCATCCCCGAAAAGGTTGACCTTTCCACTCCGCTTGTACGATACAAGAAGGGTGAAGAGCCTGCTCTGAAGCTTTCTATCCCCATGGTTTCTGCAATCATGCAGGCCGTTTCCGACGATGGTATGGCTGTAGCTTTGGCTCAGCAGGGCGGCGTTTCTTTCATCTACGGTTCCCAGTCCATCGAAGACCAGGCCGCAATGGTTCGCCGCGTAAAGGACCACAAGGCTGGTTTCGTGCGCAGCGATTCCAACCTCACCCCCAACGCAACGCTTCGCGATGTTGTTGCGCTGAAGGAAAAGAGCGGTCACACCACCATGCCCGTTACCGAAAACGGCCAGGGCCAGGGCAAGCTGCTGGGCATCGTTACCGGTCGCGATTATCGTCTTTCCCGCATGGACCTCGATACGCCCGTATCTGAGTTCATGACCCCTCGCGAAAAGCTCATCGTAGGCACCGCAAGCACCACGCTGAAGGAAGCCAACGACATTATTTGGGACAACAAGCTGAACTCGCTGCCCATCGTTGACGACAACGATAACCTTATGTACATGGTGTTCCGTAAGGACTATGAGCAGCACAAGTCCAACCCGCACGAACTGCTCGACGCTCACAAGCGTTACATCGTTGGTGCTGGCATCAACACGCGCGATTTTGCAGAGCGTGTTCCTGCTCTGATTGAGGCTGGCGCAGACGTTCTGTGCATCGACTCTTCTGAAGGTTTCTCTGAGTGGCAGTCCCGCACCATCGCATGGATCCGCGCTCACTACGGCGATTCCGTAAAGGTTGGTGCTGGTAACGTAGTAGACACCGAGGGCTTCCGCTTCTTGGCTGAGGCCGGCGCTGACTTCATCAAGGTTGGCATCGGCGGCGGTTCCATCTGCATTACGCGTGAAACCAAGGGTATTGGCCGTGGCCAGGCAACCGCGCTTATCGAGGTTGCAAAGGCTCGTGACGAATACTTCCGCGAAACGGGCGTGTACGTTCCCGTTTGCTCCGACGGCGGTACGGTATACGACCATCACATCACCCTGGCACTTGCCATGGGCGCCGACTTCATCATGCTGGGCCGCTACTTCGCTCGTTTTGACGAGGCTCCCAACAACAAGGTTGTGGTAAATGGCCAGCACATGAAGGAATACTGGGGCGAAGGTTCCAGCCGTGCACGCAACTGGCAGCGCTACGACCTGGGCGGCAACAAGAAGGGCATGACCTTCGAAGAGGGCGTAGATTCCTACGTTCCCTACGCTGGTCCCTTGAAGGACAACGTGGATCTTACGCTTTCCAAGGTTCGTTCCACCATGTGCAACTGCGGCGCGCTCACCATTCCCGAGCTGCAGGACAAGGCAAAGCTCACGGTTATTAGCTCCACTTCCATCGTTGAGGGCGGCGCACATGACGTTCTGCTGAAGGACAAGACTCCTTTCGTTAGCAACACGCGCTAGAGTTTTAGGGCGCTGACGAAAACGTTTCGTCTGGCTTACCATTTACGGCTCTTCATAAAATCTCCCCGTTTCGCCCTGTGCGAATCGGGGAGATTTTTTATATATGAACTGGGATAACAGCGTTCACAGACAAAACGTGTTCCAATCCGAGAAAGTGGACGATTAGGTCAAAACTGACGGGTACGCTAAACTTCTTGTTATGGCTACACGAGTACATAAAGCGCTTACCGCAGTCCCCGTTAGCTTGGCATTGGCTCTTTCTATGGCCCTGCCGGCAACTGGTGCTGTGCGTGAAGCACACGCAGACGAGCTTTCCGACGCCCAGGCAATGTTGTCCCAGGCTTCGGCTGAGCTTGATTCCCTTAATAAAGAATATGATGCCCTGCAGGCGCAGCTGAGTGGTCTTGATTCTCAAATCAGCGAAACCACCCAGAAGGTGCAGGACGCTCAGCAGAAGATGCTTGAGGGCCGCGAAACACTGTCCGACAGCATTCTTTCCCAGTACAAGGGAGATGGCTCTCTTTCGCTGGTGAATATCGTCCTTTCCTCGGAAGATATCTCAGAGTTCACGAAGAACCTGACGTACTACTCTTCCATTCAGGAAGACCAGGCGGAGAAGGTTGCCGAACAGGAACAGCTGCGCGATATCTTTTCTTCGGCTCTCAGCGAGCTCGACACCCAGCGCGATGAGCAGCAGAAGCTGATCGACGAGGCTGAGCAGAAGAAGAGCCAGGCTGAAAAGGTAGTGTCTGACGCTTCCGCTAAGGTTTCTTCCATCAAGGAAGAGCAGGCTCAGGCCCAGCTGGCAGCCCTCCAAGCACAGGCAGCGGAAATGCAGAAGAAGGAAGAGGCCAAGCAGCAAGCTGCCTCGAATGCATCGCAGCCCAATTCCAATTGGAACACCAACACCGACCGCAACCAGTCGGCCAATACCAATTCCAATTCTTCCAGCAACAATTCCTCAAATTCCAATTCTGGCAGCGTAAGCGCTGGCTGGAGGACGGGTGCTGCTTCCGCTTATGGTGGCAGCAGCGACGCAAGCACCCCTAACCCAGGCACTACGGCAACGGGCGCGGTATGCAATGATTCTTCCATGGGCGTTGCCGTTCCCATGTCTTGGCCGAATTACCGCTCGTACCTTGGGCGCGCTGTCGAAATCAAATATGGCGGTAAGACAGTAATCGCTACCGTCAACGACTGCGGTAACATGGGTGGCGGTTCGCGCGCGCTCGACCTGCAGCCGGGTGTATTCAAAGCTTTCGGGTTCAGTACCTGCCAAGCCTGGGGCGTCCGCACCGTAAGCTACCGCTTCCTGTAAGTGGGAATATAGGGACAGGTCCCATTTTCCCACTTACGCCATAAAGCAAAAACAGGGCCTCGTTTGCGAATTCCGTCGCAGACGAGGCCCTTTTCGTTGGGAATATAGGGACAGGTACCAGATTCCCACTTGCGTCATGGCGGTTGATGTCGAGCCTTACGCGCATTTTTCATTGCAAAGGGGATTTGATCTGCAAAGTGGGAATCTGGTATCTGTCCCTATATTCCCGCAACCGCTTAGGGGAAATTGTGCGTGGAAACACAGGCGCAACGCCAACACGATATAATGTCAAACCGTATGTATATTCAGCGCTCGAAGGTTCGTCTGTTTGGGCCAACGGGCTCTGCGCGCATGAAGTATCGGAAAAGGATTTTGCCTCATGAAAGAATACAATCCTCACGAGATTGAACCTCGTTGGCAAAAGGTGTGGGCTGAAACGGGCGCACATAAGGCAACGGAGGATACCAGCAAGCCGAAGCGCTATGTGCTCGAGATGTTCCCGTACCCTTCGGGCGACATTCACATGGGCCACGTTCGCAATTACACCATCGGTGACGTAACGGCCCGCTATTACGCTATGCGCGGTTACGACGTGCTGCATCCAATGGGTTGGGACGCGTTTGGCCTGCCTGCAGAAAACGCCGCCATCAAGCACAATTCCCATCCCGCTAAGTGGACGTATGCCAACATCGAAACGCAGAAGGCTAGCTTCAAGCGCATGGGCTTTTCCTATGACTGGGATCGCACCGTTGTTGCTTGCGACCCTGAGTACTATCGCTGGGGTCAGTGGATCTTCCTGCAGATGTACAAGCGCGGTTTGGTGGAGCGTCGCAACAGCCCTGTTAACTGGTGCCCCAACTGCAAAACGGTTTTGGCAAACGAGCAGGTAACCGAAGGCGAATGCTGGCGCTGCCATGGCGCTGTTGAAAAGCGCGATCTTACCCAGTGGTACTACAAGATCACCGATTACGCCCAGGAATTGCTGGACGATCTTGACCAGCTGGAAGGCTGGCCTGAGCCTGTTAAGCAGATGCAGGCAAACTGGATCGGTCGCTCCGAAGGTGCCGAAGTTGATTTTGAGCTGATTCCCGCCGAGGGCAAGGACGACGGCCAGACCATCACGGTATTCACCACGCGCCCCGACACCCTGTTCGGCTGCAGCTTCTTCTTGCTGGCTCCCGAAAGTCCGCTGGTGCACGACCTGGTATGCGGCACTGAATATGAAGCCGAGGTTATGGCCTTGGTTGAGGGTGCTGCCAAGGTAAGTGCCGTGGAGCGCGCCCAGGGCGACCGTGAAAAGCATGGTGCCTTCACTGGCCGCTACGTTATCAATCCTGTTAACGGCGAAAAGGTTCCTGTATGGGTTGCCGACTACATCGTTGCCGATTACGGCACCGGTGCTGTAATGGCTGTTCCCTGCGGCGATCAGCGTGACTTCGAGTTTGCTCGCAAGTACGACCTGCCTATCATCCCCATTATCTTGGGCGAAGAAGACCCGCTGTATCCCGAGCTCAACGGCGTGCAGGAGCGCAAGGTTACCACCGTCGATTGGGAAAAGTCCTACGAGGCTGAAGGCGTGTTGGTTCAGTCCGGCAAGTACACCGGTATGGTGGGCGGCAAGCATTCTCCTGCTGTCGACGCCATCATCGGCGACCTGGAAGCTCAGGGCAAGGGCAAGAAGTCGGTTCAGTTCCGTTTGCGCGACTGGCTCATTTCCCGTCAGCGCTATTGGGGCAATCCTATCCCGATTGTTTACTGCGACGACTGCGGCATCGTGCCCGTTCCCGAGGATCAGCTGCCCGTTACGCTGCCCAAGGACATCGATTTGGCCGCTGGGGAAACGCTTGCAACGCATGAGCAGTTCGCTCAGTGCACCTGCCCGAAGTGCGGTAAGCCCGCGCGTCGTGAAACCGACACCATGGACACTTTTACGTGCTCTAGCTGGTATTACATGCGTTATACCGATCCGCACAACACCGAGCTGCCTTTCTCTTCCGGCCGCGTAAACCGCTGGATGCCGGTCGACCAGTATATTGGTGGTATCGAGCACGCCATTTTGCATCTGCTGTACAGCCGCTTCTTCACGAAGGTGCTGCGCGACATGGGCATGCTCGACTTTGACGAGCCTTTCACGAACTTGCTGTGCCAGGGCATGGTGCTCGACGAAAACGGCGAGGTAATGTCTAAGTCGAAGGGCAACGTTATCAGCCCCGAAGACATGATTGCCGGATACGGCGCCGACGCAGTACGTGCTTACATCTTGTTCATGGCTCCGCCTGATAAGGAATTGCAGTGGAATGAAGACGGCCTGGCGGGCATGTACAAGTTCCTGAATCGTGCTTGGCGCATGGTGAACGATCTTGCAGGGAAGGCCGGGGAGGAAACTTCCTTCCAGGCTGGCGCAAAGGCGGAAGAGGCAAAGAAGGCCCATGATGAACTTCTTCGCGAACGCCATCGCGTGGTTGGCAAGGTTATCGACGACTTCGCTCGCAACAATTTCAACACGGCTATTGCAGCCATTATGGAATTGGTAAACGCTACGGGCGATTACCTGCGTAAGAACTCCGCCGAGGATCGCGCTGCCAATGCCGAGCTCGCTGCTTTCGACAAGGAAGTTGCCGAGGTTATCGTGAAGCTGCTGGCTCCGATGGCTCCCCATTGGGCCGAAGAGCTGTGGCAGGATGTTTTGGGCAACGAAACTTCCGTGCACAAGGAAGCTTGGCCCGAGTTCGACCCGAATGCCGCTAAGGCTTCCGAGGTTGAGCTGGCAGTGCAGGTTAACGGCAAGGTGAAGGCCAAGATCACCGTTGCTGCTGATGCTGCGGAAGATGCCATTCGCGAAACGGCTTTGGAGGCCATCGCCGATGCGACCGCGGGCAAGGATATTAAGAAAGTCATTGTTATCCCGGGCCGTTTGGTCAATGTGGTAGCTAAATAGCCAGAATGTGCTTTTGGAAGGACCCGATCTGCTAAGCAGGTCGGGTCCTTTGTTTTATAGCGCATGCTGTTTTTGCTCGGTGCGCCAAGCGGGTGCGGACGAAGGCCCTAGATGAAGGTCCCGGGCGCAGCCATGGTAAGAAACGAACATTCTGCGCTCTTGCGCAGCCAAGGGAGCCTTTCTGATGGTATTCCGCCAGAAAGGCTCCCTTGTTCTGCCTGAGGATCCATAACGTGTCGGCCTTGCCATTCTCGTGCTCCGTTCCTTTTGCCTGGGGTTCTTGGCTGCATCGGCAAGAGCACGGTTCAGCCTATCTCGCTCTTTCGCGCGGCGAGGGGGCGGAGGGGTAGGGACTGTACGAACAAAACACGCGGACAACGTGGAGGTTCCGAAACTCTTACGTGCGTTTGCTATGATCGATGCCTATGGGAACTAAACGTAAAAAAGGATGCCTCCGCCGCTTAATCGAAGCCGTTATCGGCTTCGTGCTGTTTGTTGCACTTGTAGTGGTGGGTGTTCCTCTGGGGGTCAATGCTTGGGTTTGTGCAAGCACGCGCCCTGCCTTTGAATCTCAAGCTCAGGCAGCCGCTACTGCGGATGCCTTCGAAGCCGATGCCATTGTGGTGTTGGGCGCTGGCATCAACTGGGACGGCAGCCCCTCGGCCGTTCTGAAAGACCGCCTTGATGTGGCTGACAACCTATACAATGCTGGGGTTGCTCCGAAGATCATCATGAGCGGCGACAACAGCGATTCTTCGTACAACGAGGTCATGGCTATGGCGAAGTACGCAAAGGCCAACGGCATTCCTGCCGAAGATATCTTCTGCGATCATGCGGGTCTTTCCACATACGACAGCATGTACCGCTTGAAGAATGTGTTCAACGTGCAGCGCTGCGTCATCGTCACGCAGGAGTACCATTTGTATCGTGCTGTGTACGATGCGCGCGGTTTCGGAATCGACGCACGTGGTGTTGCAAGCGATCTGAGCGACTACTCCAATAAGGATTCCTACGAGCAACGGGAATTCTTTGCGCGCATCAAAGACTTCTTCGGCATCATCACCAAGATGGAGCCGCAAACGAAAAGCGAGCCGGTTTCCCTCAATCAATCGGGGACCGTTACCCAATGGTGGTAGAAAGGGGCAGCAATGCCGAAAATCGTTATTGTTGACACCGACTTCGAAAACAATGATTTCGAAGTGCGTATGGCGAAGGACGCAAGCGTTGACATTGCCCTGTTCAACGAGCGCGAACCCGAAGCCATTATTCGCAATGCCTCCGATGCCGACGGCGTGGTTACTTCCTATGGCGAGTTCTCTCCCGAGGTGTTTGAGGCGCTTCCGAATTTGCGCGTGGTAAGCCGAACGGGCATTGGGTACGACAGCATCGACGTGCCTGCGGCAACGAAGAACGGTACTGCTGTCTGCGTAGTGCCTGGTTACGGTACTGAAGTGGTTTCCGACCACGCTATTACGCTGGCGCTTTGTGTGCTGCGTCGCTTGAACGAAACCGATGCGGATATGCGCGCCGGTATTTGGGACTATACGCGCCATCGTCCTTATGGCCAGGTGTTCGGCCGCGTGTTCGGCGTGGTGGGTATGGGCGAAATCGGCCGCGCTACCGCCCGTAAGGCTTCTGGACTGGGTTTTAAGGTGGTGTGCTGTTCGCGTTCCCTTACGCCAGGTCGCCGCACGCCCGAAGGCTACGACATCCTGGAGTACGAAGAGCTGCTGAAGTGTGCCGATGTGGTCAGCTTCCATACGGCTCTCACTCCTGACACCCATCATCTGCTTGATGCACGCCGCATATCGCTTATGAAGGATAGCGCGGTGGTGGTGAACACTTCGCGCGGTGCGGTTGTCGATACCCTTGCCTTGGCCGAAGCGCTTGAGGAGGGCAAGCTGTGGGGTGCGGGCGTCGATGTGTTCGAAGGAGAGCCGGTCGATCCGGGTCATCCGCTGATGAGGGCCCCTCATACGGTGCTCAGCCCGCATGTGGCGTATTGGTCTGAGGAATCGGGCATCGAACTGCGCACGCGCGCCATGCAGGCTGCTATCGATGTGGTTACGGGTGTGCGCCCGAAGGACTGCCTGAATCCTGAGGTCTTGTAAAGGGCGGAGCTTCTTCCGCCTGGCTTTCCCCACATTTGCCGAGTTGCCCCGCACCTTGGGTTTTGTCTTGAGGGCCGGGAATTGCGGTCCTGCCAGCGGCAACTGCAATTCCGTTTGCGGCGTGGCAACCGCGGTCCCGCCCGCAGCGCGGACTGCTGCGGTGCGGCCTTATGCGCCGGCAGCTGGATCGTGCGGGCCATTTCTTGTCCCGCCTTCTTCCCATCCCGCCCAGGAAGGGTGCTTTCATTCCCGTCAAAACGAAGGAGCTGAACATGCTTGTTGGCGTGATCTCCGATATTCATGGCCATTTGAGTGAGCAGGCATACGATGCCTTGCAGCCGTGTGACATGATTCTGTGTGCTGGTGACGTTGAGCGCCCGACCATCCTTATGGAGCTCGATGCCATCGCCCCAACGGTTGCGGTGCTGGGCAATTGCGATTCCAGTCTGCGGGGGATGGATATTCCCTTCACGGCGTCTCCTCGTATTGGCGGGGTGCGCTTTTTCATGACGCATCGCCCCGAAGACATTGGCACCGTTGCCGAAGATGTGCGTGTGGTGGTGCATGGTCATACTCATATTCCCCGCGAAGAGAGCATAGAGGGAGTTCTGTACCTGAACCCGGGAAGTGCTAGCAAGCCGCGTGGCGGCAGCAAGCGGGGCATTGCTCGTCTTACCATCGATGTTGGTAAGGTTGCAGACGTCGAATTCGTAACATGGGAATAGATGAGGCGGCACTCCCGTCTGTGCGGCTAGGGAATGGTAATAATAGGCGAAATGGGTAAATGAGGCAGGCTCGAAAAATGGCAAGTTGACCCAAAGGGACTTGCCCGTTAAAATACATACTTGCATTTTATGCATGTGCGCCGTTAGCTCAGCTGGTAGAGCAGGGGACTTTTAATCCCAAGGCCGCGGGTTCG
>USDX01000007.1 GCA_900553605.1 uncultured Eggerthella sp.
ATACTTGAACTGGTGATTTATAGCGTATCCAGACACGTTTTTCTGCCTATAACCCGCTAAATGAGAAAACGGCACCTGCCCTGCACTACCTTCTTCGCGGCGGGGCTTTTGAAGGCTTGCGTTTCTTGCTGCTCCCTTTGCTAGATTTTGATACTGTTGGGAAGAATCAAATTAAGCATGCTTGGTTTAACATTATTTAAGTAGCGGCTGCGCTTGTGCGGCCGCTCGTGAAGAAGGATGGCTTTCGTGGCAGAGGGTTCAGCGCGCACAAAACTTGCAACGGTTGCATTGGTTATCGTGGGTTTTGCCTTGGGTTTTGCAGAGTTCATCGTTATCGGTATCACGCCCGATATCGCTGAGGAATACGGTATCTCCCTTGCTTCTGCAGGCAACCTGGTGGGCTTCTTCGCTATTTCCTATGCGGTGTCGACGCCGATTATCGTGCTTTCCACCGGGCGTTTTCGCAGGTTCCCCCTGTTCGTGACGTTCCTTGCAGTATTCAACGTGGGCAACCTTCTGGCCATCGTGGCTCCCACGTATGAAACGCTGCTGGTTGCCCGCGTGCTTACTGCCGTGGTTTCGGGTGTGCTGTTGTCTACGGTAATGACATTTATCAACGACATTATTCCTCGAGAAAAATCGGCTCGCATTATCTCGTTCGTTTACGCGGGCTTTTCTGTTGCCAGCGTTTTAGGCACGCCTGTTGGCACGCTGCTTGCCGATGCGTTTGGCATCAAAGCTGCGTTTATAGCGGTAGAAGCTGTAGCGCTCGTTGTTACGGTGCTGCTGCTTGTCTCTATGCCGCGTTCCGGTTCTACCGATGTTTCTTCCCGTGTGCGCGATCAGCTGGTGATCCTGAAGGATCGTCGCATCATCTTGGTGCTCATCATGAAGGGATTCGGCATGGCGGCAACGTACGTGTTCTACGTGTACGTAACGCCAATCTTGGAAGATGGCGTGGGCCTTTCGGTGTGGATGGTAAGTATCGTGCTGTTCTTCTACGGAGCCGCAACCATCGTTTCCAATCTTGGCAGCGGCTCCATCGCTCAGCATTATGGCTTGGCGAAAATGCCCCTCATGTTCGCCTTGCAGGCCCTTGTGCTTCTGCTGCTTGGCCCCAGCCTTGCTTCGGGCAATACCGCGCTTGCTGTGATTAACGTGGTGCTCACGGGCGTGTTCATCTACCACATGAATTCTCCGCTGCAAACTTTTCTGCTGCAAACCTCAGCTAAGGATTATCCGAAGGCGCTTACCCTTGCGTCTGCCGTTATGCCCACTTCTTCCGACTTGGGAATCGCTGCAGGATCGTTCCTTGGCGGCGTGGTAGCTTCAGGCCCTGGTTTTGTATGGGCGGGCCCAGTGGGCGCTCTGTTCGCAGTTGTTGCCGCTGTTGCTGCTGTGCTGATCTTGCAGCCGGAAAGCCGCAAGCGCGAAACCGCGCAGTAGGAAAGTGCCGCGAAAAGAGCGCTACCCTGTACGCAGCAGCCGATTCAAGAGGTCTGCCGCGTGAAAAAATAGTGAACTGCGAAGGGCCACCCTGACGCTGTATTGAACGCCCCTGTTTCTTCGAAGTGGGAAACAGGGGCGTTCCCATTGGCATCGGGGTGGCCCTTTTTTATTTTGCGAGTTGGTTGGACGAATCTGCGGTTCGCGAATTGCGCTCAGAGGGCGCTGCTAGTACAGGAAGCCGAGCTTCTTTGCTTCGTAAGTAAGCTCGTCGCGGAAATCGGGATGGGCGATGCTGATAAGGCGCTGTGCGCGGGTGGGGATGTCGGCCCAGCGCAGATCGACGACACCGTATTCGGTCGCAATAAAATGTATATCGTTACGCAGACTGGTTATGGCGCTGCCTGGCGCCAAGGTGGGCACGATCTTCGAAACAGGACCGTTCTTAGTGTGCGCCACGCTCGTTACGGCGATAAAGCCACGACCGCCCTTTGAGTTTTTCACGCCTCGTACGAAGTCGAACTGCCCGCCGCTTGCAGAGTACTGGCGTGCACCGATGCTCTCAGCGCACACTTGACCGGTAAGGTCGATGCTTACGGCGGTGTTCACTGAAACCAGGTTGTCGTTCTTCGCGATAAGGGCGGGATTGCACACCGTTTCGTAGGATGTGTAGTACATGCTGGGGTTTTCATGAATGAAATCGTACAGGCGCTGTGTGCCAGTCGAATACCCTGCAACTGAAACGCCCGGCATGAAGTTCTTTCGCGAGTTGTCGATGACGCCTTTTTGCTGAAGTTCAACAAAAGCGTCCGAGAACATTTCGGTGAAGCACCCCAGGTGCTGTTTGCTTTCCAAACCGGCGGCGATAGCGTTGATGATGCCGCCAATGCCCAGCTGAATGGTGTCGCCATCGTTTACGCGGTCGACGATGAACTCCGCAACCTTTGCTTCTTCGGGCGTAGGTGCGGGTACCTGGACATCTTCGAGCAGCTCTTCTTGCAGCACAAAGGCATCGATGGCGCTTACGTGGTAGTTGTGGGAGTCGCCGAACACACGGGGAAGACGTGGGTTGATCTGCGCAATGATGTGCTTTGCGCCGCGCAATGCGCCCTGTTCGAATCCCAGGGGTCCAATGTTGCAGTTGCCTTGAGCGTCGGGCGGCGTCATTTGGACTACGGCGTAATCGAGCCCAACTTCTTCCAGCATGCGATTGGTGTCCGAGAAATGAACGGGAATGTGCGCAACGCACTTTGAGCCGTTAGCAAAGCCGGTTCGTTCGTTGGGGCCGGCGAAGTAGGTGTGGTAGCGGAACTGTTCGGGGGTTACATCGAGCCCCGTGAAGGTGATGTTGCCGTTCATCCAGTTGCCGTAGAGATCAATGCCGGTAAGGGCGCCCTTTGCAACCCTGTCGATAAGCGCATTGATGATGGCGGTGGGTACGTGAAGGCCGCCCGTGTAAATTTTCTGGTTGCCGGTTAGATGTTGCTCGAATACCTGGTTTACGGTTATTTTCTTGCGCTCGTATTCATCCTGCCAGTCCATGGTCCCTCCTGGTAGTTTCATTTTTTGCTTGGACGGAAAAGCCCAAGCCCCCTGAATATAAGAAAACGGCGGTCGCGCAATCCCCATTGCACGCCGCCGTTTAATTGTAGCGCTGTTTGCTCTGTTACATTTCGTCTGGTGAGAGCGGGAAATCTACGCCCGTCCAGATCTCGAAGGCGCGGGCGCCCTGGAAGAACAGCATTCCTTCGCCGTTGATGGTGGTGCAGCCAGCCTCTTTGCCCATTTTCAACAATGCGGTTTCTGCTGGCTGGTAAATAGCGTCTTGGATTACCAAGCCTGGGTGCAAGAACGATGCGTCGGGGATGGGAGACTGTCCTTCGAGCTTGCCCATGCCGATGGGGGTGGCGTTTGCCAGAAGGTCGGCGTCGGCCAGCTGCGCACGCAAGTCGTCCAAATCGTTTGCATCGTGACGGCTGATTTTGCAGCCGGTTTTCTCGGCAACAAGGGCAACTTCTTCAGCAACGCGGTCCCATGATTTGCCCGTGCTAGGGCTGAATACCACGATTTCGCCTACGCCGTCGAGTGCTGCCTGCGCGGCGATGGGGGTACCGGCGCCACCCATGCCCATCAGGACCATTTTCTTTCCTTTGGCATCGACGCCGTGCTCTTCGAATGACTTCATGAAGCCGTAGCCATCGGTGCTGTACCCGGTGAGAACGCCGTCTTCGTTGACGATGGTGTTGACGGCGCCTACCATTTCGGCAATAGGATCAAGCTTGTCCAGGAACGGGATAACCGCAATCTTGTTCGGCATGGTAAGGTTGCAGCCGCGCATATTCAGAAGGCGAATTGCGTCGGTTGCCTGCTTCATATCTTCGCCGGGAACGCGGAAGGCCATATAAGCGTAATTCAGGCCGGCGCGTTCGAATGCTCGGTTGTGAAGGTGGGGCGATTTGCTGTGTGCGACAGGGTCGCCGAACAGGCAAATAAGACGCGTTGCGCCATTGATGTCTTGCGTCATGGTGGCTTCTCTCTCCTCGAATAACGGGCGCCAGGGCAGCACCTCGGCGGGTTGCCGAAGGCGATCCGATGGCCGGGCTCGTTTTCCTGCTAAAAAACGTATCAATCCTTGCTTGGATTCTATCATTGCGCTTCTATATTGATGCATTCAAGCTATTGCGGATAACTATAGTCGTAAGGGTTTACCGGCAAATAGCCTGATTACGGCATGGGGTGCAGGTTTTGCTTCCGATATTTTTTTTTCGGCATTGCAAAGGCGTACGCTGCCTGACTTTCCCCAGAGCCGTAAAGGAGTGCGCTGCCCGGTGCCCCCTCGGAGCCGTAAAGGCACATGCTGCCTGGGTTGTTTCTGGAACCGTAGGGGTGTTTGCCAGGATTTTTGTTAGTGCAAAGGCGTACGCAATTTGGTGCTTCTCTGAATTCGTAGAGGCGTGCGGCACTTGGCGTTTCCCTGAAGTCGCAAAGGCATGCGCTGCTCGATGTCCCTTCGGAGCCGAAAAGGCATGTGCCGCCTGGCGTCCCCTAGGCGAAGACGAAATGCGGGTCGTATCCCGCATCAACAAATGCTCGACGCGGTGCGCTGTCAGCTATCGAATCTGTGGCTGCTTTGAATACCAGAGCGTGCCTTTGCTGGAATAAAATGGAGAAGTGGGCCCACAGGGGGCGTGTCTATTGCTTTTCGACTCCCGTTGTTTTAGAACTAATCACACAAAGAATTTTTGTTGCATAACAGAATCCGTTTGTTTCAAGTTTGTTATCGTTCGCCAAAGTGCGCATTTTGATGCGTAAACGGGGTGTACTATCTAATCTCGTAGTTGAAAGGAATATCCATGGAAGACCATAAGCTTTCCCTGTACGACAACATCGCAAAGGTCAATGCCGTCGATCCGGAACTGTACGAGCGTTACCCCGTAAAGCGCGGCTTGCGCAACAGCGATGGTTCTGGCGTAATCGCGGGCGTTACGAATATTTCTAACGTGCACGGTTATCTGATGAATGAAGGCGATAAGGTTCCCGACGAAGGCAAGCTCACCTTCCGTGGTTACAGCATCTACGATCTTGTTGGCGGCGACGCCACCAAGCGCCGCGGCTTTGAAGAGATCGTGTATCTGCTGCTTATGGGGGAACTTCCCACATCAAGCCAGCTCGATGTGCTTGTTGAGGCGCTTGATGCTCAGCGCAATCTGCCCGATGGCTTCACTGCTTCGAAGATCATGAGCACGCCTTCCCGAAATATCATGAACCTCTTGCAGCGTTCGGTGCTCATGCTGTATGCCGACGATCCAAAGGCGGAAGATCGCTCCTTCGAACACGAGATCAGCACGGCAATTTCGCTTATCTCTCGACTGCCACGCATCATGGTGCTGGCTCACTATGCCAAGCGTGCTGCGTTCTATAATGAGTCGATGATCATGCATCGCTTCATTCCGGGGCAGTCCACTTCTGAAACCATCCTTTCCATGCTGCGTCCCAACCGCGAGTTCACTCCTGAAGAAGCGCGCATGCTCGACATCATGATGTCTCTGCACGCTGAGCATGGTGGCGGCAACAACTCCACCTTCACTTGTCGTGTTCTTTCCTCTGCCGACACCGATCCGTATGCTGCCTATGCGGCTGCTATCGGTTCGTTGAAGGGCAGCAAGCATGGTGGTGCAAACCATAAGGTTCTGGCCATGCAGAAGGAAATCAAGGAAAACGTTAAGAATTGGGAAGATGAAGACGAAGTAGCTTCCTATATTGCCAAGATCGTGAACAAGCAGGCATACGATCATACCGGATTGATCTACGGTATGGGTCATGCGGTGTACACTCTTTCCGATCCGCGCGCAGTTATCTGCAAGAACTTTGCAACAAGGCTTGCCAAGGGTACTGAGTTTGAAGCGGAGCTGAATTTGCTCAAGCTCATCGAGCGCCTAAGCCCTGAAGTTATCCTGCAGGAAAAAGGCACTAAGAAGGATATGTGCGCAAACGTTGATATGTATTCTGGATTCGTGTACTCCATGATGGGCATTCCGCAGGATATGATCACTCCGCTGTTTGCCTGCTCTCGTATGGCAGGTTGGGCTGCCCACCGTTTCGAGGAACTGGTAAGCGGCAAGCGTATCATCCGCCCCGCATACAAGACGGGTGTGAAGGCTCGCGAATACAAGCCTATCGAAGAGCGCTAAGCATTTCTTGCTGGTCGTATCTGCAGGCACAAACAAAAAGGCCCCCTCGGGGCCTTTTTGTTTGCTTGTTGCCATGTCTTGTTTGGGGTTCCCCGAAACAGCGAGGTGGTATGCCTGCATGTTTTGTTAGGGCGCAATGACTGATGTCTCAGGTTGTGAGTTCGTATATTTGGACCTTGTAATTGTCGGGTAAAAGAAAGGGGAGTCCCGAAGGACCCCCCTTGTGATGCGCTTTGGCGCAATACGCCTTGCTGCCCTTGGTGCGGGAGTGCAAAGCGCGCGGCTGCTTTTGGCGCCGTGGGTGCGATGCGCCGCCTATCTAACTTAGAGCCGAAGGTGCAAAGCGCTCGTTGCTCAGTTCCAAGATTGGAGATGCGATATGCCTATGCAGCTTCCTTGTTGCCGAACACGCGTGTTGCAATAACAGCCACGAGGGCAACAGCGATACCGCCGATAAGCGAAGGCCAAGGCGAACCGGTGAAGCCGGCAACCAGATATCCAAACAGGCAGATGACGGCAACCAGAGAAGCGTAGGGCAGCTGGGTTGCCACGTGGCGCAGGTGGTTACATTCCGCACCAGCAGAAGAAAGGATGGTGGTGTCGGAAATGGGCGAGATGTGGTCGCCATATACTGCGCCGGCAAGCGTTGCGCCAATGGTGACCAGGAACAGCGGGTCGCTTTCGGGGAATACGCCCAAAACGATGGGCAGGATCAAGGCAGCGGTGCCCCAGGAAGTGCCCATGGCGAATCCGATGAAGCCGGAAACCACGAAGATAACGGCAGGCAGGAACGAAAGTTCAAAGCCCATGGTGGTAAGGAAGTTGGAAACGAATTCGCCCGTGCCCAGCATGTAGCGGCATGCGCCGCCCAGGCTCCATGCCAAAACAAGGATCATGATAGCGCCAACCATAGAGCGAACGCCTTCGGAAGCGCCTTCGGTAAAGCCAACCAGAGTGGTGAGCTTGCGGGGCAGGAACATGCACGCGGCAACCACCAATGCCACGGCGGCGCCGATGCACAATCCGCCGATGGGGTTTTCGCCAACAGCTGTTGCGAAATCTACGCCCTCAAAGAAGCCGCCAACATACAGCATGCCCGTGATGGAGAATACGATAAGCACCACGATAGGGATAACCAGGTCGAATACCCTGCCATTGGGGGAAACGTCCAGACCCTTGAACTGCTCGACCGCTTTCGTGGCGCCTTCCAGGTCGGACTGCTCGGTGATAACGGTTTCGACGGCTTCAGGATTGCTGGGAACGCCTGCCTTGGATACCGTTTCCAGAGCGGAGGCATGGGGAGGAATGTGACTGTAGGTATGAGCGTCACAGTCGCGCTGGGCCTTGCCCATGCTGAAGAAGTCTTTGCCGAAACCGCACATAGCGAACACAAACACAATGGTGACCAGAGCATAGAAGTTGTACGGAATCGAGGCGACGAACGTGTTGAAGCCGTTTTCACCCATGTAGCCACCCATGGCAACCGCCCACGAGGAAACAGGGGCAATAATGCACACCGGAGCTGCGGTGGAGTCGATGATCCACGCCAGCTTTTCGTGGCTGATGCGGAACTTGTCGGTTACGGGGCGCATGACGGCACCAACAGTGAGGCAGTTGAAGTAGTCGTCAACGAATACCACGATGCCCAAAAGAGCCGTCATAACGGTTGCCATGCGTGCGCTCTTGATGTGCTTCGCGGCCCATTCAGCGTATGCGCGCGAACCGCCAGCAATGGCGATGATGACGACTAACGCGCCCAATAATGCCAAGAACAAGATAAGCGCCGCATTCGACGAGATTTGCTCCGCCATAACCTGAGGGATGAGCGTAAACGCAGTGATGAGCTGGTCGAAGCCGACACCTTCAAGGCAGAACTCGTAAATGATCAGGCCTGAGAACACGCCAACCAGCAGGGAGGAATACACCTCCTTGGTAATTAGGGCAAGGCCTAGCGCCAGAAGCGGCGGCAGGATAGACCAAGCACCGGTGGAAAGAAGCTCGAAGCCTTCCATGTACAGTCTCCTTACTGTAAATAGGGCGCAGGCGATGCTGCGCTGGGAAGGCGGCGGCTAGCGAAGCCGCGCATGATGCGTTTCCAGCGCAGCCTTGCATGCGCTTTTTTAACTGTGCCGATTATAGGCTAGCTTCGTTGCCGCGGTGTTTCATTTATGAGCGGTGGAGGGCGTAACGGGTGGGCGGCGCGTTAAGACGGGCGGTTACAGGAAATACTTTCTTGCATTTGCTCCCATAACAATAAGATCAACGCCTCGAAGAAGAGCGAACAGCGCAATGAACAACGCGAGCATTTCGGGCATGGAGAAGAACATGAATCCGATAACGATAGAAATGACGCCCGAGAACAGCATCCAGCCCCAAAGGGGAAGGCCTGCGTGCTTGACCATGAAGGTTGCCACAACTTCATATATGCCGAAAACCAGAACGAACGCGCCGATAACCCAAGGCAGCACTGCCGCAAAAGCGAAGGGGTGAATCACGAACATGGCACCAATGAGCACGTCAAGGATGCCGTATGCTAAGATCCATCCCGAAAAGCCCAGAAGATCGCGGTCGCGAATGAACGTTGCGATATTGACTATGCCGGAAACCACAAAGGCGGCACCAACAATAAAGGCGATAGATGCAAGAGTGAGACCTGGGAAAAATGCGCATACCAAGCCAAAGATGATAAACAATATGCCAGCAACAATAAGCTGCCAGTTCCGTTCGGTTTTCGTGTTCATGGTAACCCCTCTATGTTGGCGTTTTCTTCATTGTAGTGCGCTTTGCTGCAGGTGAGGGCGTATGTAAGGGAAATGAAACAACACGAGCGCGAGTGGGGGTTTTGCCCCATCGCTGCTCTCGGTTGATGCTTCCGGCATTTTTTGCCACCCGCCCTGAGCCGCCCTGAAGCGAAGCTTTCCCCTAAGCGGTAACGAAAGGAAGGGGGATGTCGTGGTCTTCTACGGGGATGGGGGCAACCTCCTGTTCGGTAAAGGCGACGCCGACAACACGACATGCATCAGTAAGCTGGCAAAGGTAGCGGTCGTAGTTGCCTGCCCCGTATCCTAGGCGGTTGCCGTGCGCGTCGAACCCCACAGCGGGAACCACAATGAAGGCGAACTCGTCGGCGGCAAGGTAGGGCATGGGGGTAAGTTCGGGGCTGTTGTGGCGATATTCCTTTAGCGGGTCATTCAGGAACGGCACGCCGTTGCTGCAGAATGCCTCGGCGCTAACCGAGCGCATTTCCATAGTTTGCTGAGTGACATGCTGGGCGTTGGGGCCCGACCCGGGTTTGCGCATCCCGCGCCCAGGAGCATCGGGAATGCCATGTGCATCGGGCATCATGCAGGGAAAGGCAACAGTGCAGCCTCGCAGGTAGGCATAGTCGATGAAGCTGCCCAGGTCAACTTCCCATGGGAATGCGGAGTATACGCCGACAACGGGTTTGCCCTGAGGCGTTTCGGCTATCAAGGCATCAAGGTGTTGGGCCAGCTTCGCGCAGATCTGCCTGCTCTTGCTCGCACGCGTTTCGGGTGCAAGAGCGGAGCGCGCTTTCTTTGCTTGGGCCCTTAGGCGGCTGCGGATTTCCTTGGGGGTTTCGTTGTTGGGCGTGGGGGTATGTTTGCTGTTGGTGCTCATATCGGGCATTGTACGCTTGGTGGGCGTGATAAGGGAAACGCGCTGGTGAGTGTACGCCTGGTGGGCGCAATAGGGAAACGTGTTGGCAAAAGCCGCAAAAGGAAAGGCGGCGGCCGAGGTATTCCTTTGAATGAGGCTTGCGCTCGCTAGTGCTCAAGGGGCTCGGTGAGTGCGGCGGAGCAGAGTCCTGCGCGCGATTGTGTGTCTGACTTGCGGTATATGGAGGTCAAGTGCTTCTGCAACGCGCGAAGGGATATTCCCATGTCATCGGCGATGCACTGGAGCGTTTCCTCGCTCGAACATACCGCGGAAAGAACGTCGCGTTCGCGTGGGGTAAGGCTATACCGCTCCGAGAATGCCGCAAGGTGCTTTTTGGGAGTGCTTTTATCGGCGGGAGCATTGGCTTCCGGTTCTTCTTGGGGCTTGGCGGTTTGCACTTGCGCGGCGGTGAGCTCCGCTAGCTTTATGGCTTCAATCTCGGCCTTATGCCGCGCGGTGCGACGCACGTTTTCGAGCGCGTGGGCAACAAGGAGGGTAACCATGGCTAGCGCAATGGTTATCGACGAGATAAGCATGACATCGCCCGACGAGATTAAGGCCATGGAAGGCATGGCTACAAGTGCGGCGCAGGCGTTGTTGGCGGCGCGTCCCATGCCCGCCCAAAGCGATGGGTTTGCACAGCGCATTGCAATGCGCAAAAACGACGAGGTGAAAAAGACCACGAAAAAGCCCGATGAAAGGTAAAAAATTACCAAACCCAGAAGAACTTCGGAGCCGGTTTGGATGGCAAGGGCGGAAACCAGGGAAAACATGGCTACACACAGTATGGTAACAGTGGAATAGCGATGCTTAGTGAGGTCGAAGATGAAGCCAGCTGCAATGCCGCTGACGGCAAGAAGCAGGCGAGGCCAGGTTGAAAGGTCGAACATGCCTTGCGCGTTTGCCAGGGTAACCATGTTGTCGAGCGTGCTGAAAACGCAGGCAATTAGGGAGACGCAGGCGAGCAGCAGGATTGCTTCCTTGAGGGCATCGCGTTCGTTGGCGGTTCGCTGGTCTTTTTCGGGAAGTGTGCTTCTGACGGGGACTACGTGCAGCACGTTGCGGCGCGCTGCAAGAGCGAAGCCAAGTGCGATGATCGAAGCTCCGATAATCGCGGCTTCGATAACGCTGTTTGGCGCCAAAGAATGAAGCAGGAACTGAGCGAGCAATCCTGCGGCATATGAGGTGCCCACCAGACGGGAAAGGGAGTTGCTGGCATAGTGGGTTTGCGCAACGGAAAAGTAGGTGGCGTTCCCCAACATACCCAAAATCAAGAACAATAAGCATCCCAGCGACAGCAAGGCGTTGGCGTTTTGCGTTAGCTGGGTTGCGACAAGGAGCAAGGCGGAAACGGTTCCCAGCACGCCGGCAAGAATGCTTCGATGCCTTGCGGCTGCCGTTCGATTCACCAATGAATAGCCCACAAGCCCTATGGCGCTTGTGGCAAGGATGGATGCCTGTGCGCCGACTACCGAATCGGGGCCGGCGAGCTCGCCATAAGCGATGTCGAAGTGATATTCGCTGCCCAAAAACACGAAGACGAACAATGCCATAACGGCAAACGTGAAAAGATGTGCTTTGGGCTTCGACTCCATGGTGTCCTTCCGAAGGGCAAAAGACGTGTTTTGACACGTGCCTTCGGCGTGCTCCCCTCTTTGTTTTTCCCTGTTGATTCATTATTGCGCAACAAAGACGCGCTTACGGCTCGGTTTCTTCTTGTGGAAACAAAAACCGCTACTATGGGCTGTGCGCGCAGGGGCTGGATTTGCGCGAGGGTTCTCCTCGTATCGAGCATACGCTATGGTCTGTACGCGCAGGGCTGGATGCGAAGGGCTGACTTGGAGGGCGCTACTGCTCTTGCTGCCTTCTTTGGCTGTGAGCCCAGCGGATGCATCAGCCCTTGTCTCTTTGGCTGCGAGTCCAACAGTCGCTACTGTCCTTGTCGCTTGCTCTGGGTGCGAGTTCGGTGGTCAGTTCGTCGTTAAAACGGATGCCCTCTTTGCTTGTGCTGGCGCACGTTTAGCAACCATGCTTGTCGTTAAGGCGGATACCCTGCTTGTTTGTGGCGGCGAACAGCAAAAAAGTGGCTTCGGGGAGATTTCTCCGAGGCCACTTTCATGGATAGGGTGTTGGAGCTTTATGCTCCCAAGGCTGCTGTCGCAGGCTCCCTGCGAGACATGGCGCCAGCGCCAAATTAGCCGATTCCCAGTACTTGCATAACCAAGCAGATGGCGGAAAGAATGCCCACCACCACGATGGTGAAACATAGGATTATGCGGGTGAATTTGCCCACTGCGTATTTGCCCATAACGTGCTTGTCGGTGCAGATGATTGCCATGAACACCAGCAGAACAGGCAGAATAACGCCGTTTACGAACTGTGCGGTGAGCATGATTCCCATCAGGTCGATGTTGGGAATAAGGATAACCACCGCTGAAACGACGATGACAAACGTGAAGATGCCCTTGAACAGGGGCGCTTCCTTCCAAGTGAACGAAACGCCTGCCTCCCAGCCGAATGCCTCGCAGATTACGAAAGCGGTGGTAAGGGGCAGGACGCAGGCGGCCAGCAAACTTGCGGCTACCAGGCCGATGGCGAACAGCGCTTTAGCGTATTGGCCTGCGAAGGGCTCGAGTGCCGCCGCGGCAGCTTCGGCGCTCTCTACTTCGATGCCCTGTGGGAACAATACGGTACCGGTGGTTACGATGATGAACCACGCCACAATACAGCCCACTACGGCGCCGGTTATTGCGTCGATGCGTTGATAGGGAAGATCGCGTACCCGCACGCCTTTTTCAACCACGTTGCTCTGGGCGAAGAACATCATCCAGGGGGCGATGGTGGTGCCGACCATCGCAATGGTAAGCGAAAGGAAGCTCAAATCCGAACTTGCCGCTGGTACCAGGGTGTGCTGGAAGGTTTCATTCCAATCAGGTTGTGCCAAGAATGCCGCAACGATGTAGGTGGCGAATACGCACGAAAGCACCAGGAAGATGTTCTGCACGCGTTTGTAACTGCCTCCCACGATGAGGCCCCAAACGGCTGCCGCGGCAACGGGGACCGATATCCAACGTGGCACCCCGAACATTTCCATGCCTGAAGCCACGCCTGCAAATTCTGAAAAGGTGGTGGCAACGTTGCCGATGAGCAGCGCCAACATAGCGAGCGCCGTGAGGCGGATGCCGAAGCTTTCACGGATCAGCGCGGAAAAACCTTTGCCGGTAACAACGCCCATGCGCGTTGCCGTGGTTTGCACCACGATAAGCAAAATGCACATGACGGGAATGATCCACAGCGTCATGTAACCGAACTTCGCGCCTACGGTGGAATAGGTTGAAATGCCGCCGGCGTCGTTGCCCGCCATGGCGGTTACGATACCAGGGCCCATAGCGGCCAGCACCAGGAACGCCTTCGAGTGCTGCTTCTTGCCGTCGTTGTCGCCGCCCTGATCAGGAACTTGCGGGGAAGCCTTGGCTGCCAGGGCGGTGTCCTGCGCTGTACTTTCCTTAAGTGTCATGTAAAAGCCTCGATCCTAGTTGTGTCCGAAGATGCGGAGGACAAAGAAGGTATAGGGAATCATCAGTACGATAAACACGGCAAGCGTGATGGCGAACTGCCCCCATGCCCAGCGCGTGCGGCCTTCCTCCACGTTGTCTTCGATGACCTCCATTGCGTCGTCGACGGTGACGATGCCCAGCATCTGTCCGTTCTCGTCGACGACGGGCATGGCCATCAGGTCGTACTTGGAGATATCGGCTGCAACTTCATCTTCGGGCTCTTCAGGCAGCGAAGTGATGAGCTCATCGAACATGATGTCGGAAAGCGGGGTATTGTCTTTTGCGAGTACCAGAGTGCGGAGCGAAAGCACGCCCACAAGCTTGTCGTATTCATCCAGCACGTACACGTAGTTCACTGTGGGATGGTCTTCGTCCAAGCCGCGAAGAACTTCGGTGGTTTCCTGCACGGTGTCGGAGGTGTGCATTGCCACAAACTGCGTGGTCATCAGACCGCCGGCGGTGTCTTCCTTATATCCCAGCAGTTTGCGAATCTCTGCGGCGTTGTCGACGCCCATCAGGCGAAGCAGCGTTTCGGCTTTCTCATAGGGCAAGTCGCCCACGATGTCGGCGGCGTCGTCAGGGTCCATGTCGCGTAGCAGGCGGGATGCGCGCTTTTCGTCCAGGCCCTCGATGATGTCGGCCTGAAATTCGTCTTCCATTTCCGAAATGGCGTCGCCGGCTTGCGCGTCATCTAAGTGCTGAAACACATTGGCGCGCTGCTTTGGATCGAGTTGCTCCAAGATGTCTGCCACGTCGGCAGGGTGCAGCTCTTCCAGGCGTGTGTGGCTGACGGAGAGCTGTACCTTGGAAAGGTCGCGGTCGAGCAGTTCCATGTAGTTCCATGCAATGATGCGTTCGTCGATGCTTTTGCCGAACGCCTTGGCGATGCCGCAGGCGGCTTTTTCCACCCACGGAGCTAAGCCACGCAGAATGCCGCGAACGCCCACTTCTGCACCAAGAAGGCGCAATTGCGTTCCGGAAACGGAGAGCTTCAGGTCGTTTACGCGCACAACTTTCATGCCCTGTGTGTCTACGATCTGCCTATCAAGTAGGTCGCGTGCGAGGAGCACTTCGGCGGGCTGGAGGTAGCTGAAGCGGATGGCGGTGCGGTCGACTTTCAGGCGAATGCCCTCGTCTTCGTCGAAGCTATCAACGTATTTACGCCAAGAGATCATGAAAGGCGTTTTGCCGGGGCCCAGGAATGCCAGGCTGGTGATGCGGGGGAACACTTCGCCGGTTTGGATGGCTAGGTCGGATACGGAGCCGATCTTTTCGCCATTTGCATCAACGACGGGTTCACCGAGCATTTGAGATAGATAGAGCATGCAATTCTCCCTTGGGATTGCCGCCGTGTGTCAGCGTTGTTGTGCGGGCAGTTGATCTGCACAGCGCACAGCAATACCGACAGGCGCAATCCGTTCATGTCGCAGTCGTCCCTCGACCACTACATGACGGGTGTGAAATGCAGAGGCCGAAGGCTAATTACTGTGAGGTTTCGATTTTCGAACCTTCAAGTAATGTCCTTTCCTAAATGTGTAAATGGCAGCGCAAGGCAAGAGCGCCCTAAACGCAGCAAACTTGATTTTACGCGAATGCGGTGCGCAGGGGGCGCGGTAGAGGTGAAAAGAAAGTAAAAAACGGGTTTTATCTGCAAAGGGCAGTTAACAATTGTGCATAACGTGTTTTTGCAGGGGCTTAGGGCACGGTTCGTGACGATGGTTTGTTCTGCGGGTCGTTAAGGACATCGGTTTGTGCCAGCAGATTGCCTGAAGGGGCAGCGGATGGCGCGCAGGGGTCGGCGGATGCTGCGCCGTGCGATGACGGATGGCTCGCGATGAGCTGGCGGGCAGATGGCATGCAGGGAGCCGACGGATGTTGCGCGGGAAGCAGGCGGATGGTGAGCAGAGGGTAAGGAGCGCCGATACCAGCAAACCGCCGCCCGTAATGCCGACGGCTTGTGCGCACAAGGGGATGAGGGTATCGGTTTGCGTCAGCGGATGCTGCGCCGGAAGCGAGCGGATGCTGCGCCGGAAGCGAGCGGATGGCGCGTGGGGGGGGCGGCGAGTGGCGCGCAGGGGACTGGCAGACGCGGCACGCGGAGGGGCGGCGAGTGGTGTGCGTATAGCCAGCAGAAGGTGCGCAGGGACTATATTTGGCTCGCTAGAGCTATAGCCCATTTCGGCAAAAGAGCCATTCACCAGGTGAAACGGGTTTGTGGTCCATAATTCCTTCATATTTAAAGAAAAGTGTTGACGAAGACAGGGCAAACGAGGATACTAATTTTCGTTGCGAAACGCGCCGTTACCTCAGCTGGATAGAGGGACTGACTACGAATCAGTACGTCGGGGGTTCGAATCCCTCACGGCGCACCATCGAAACTTCAAACCACCGAGGGTTTTCCTCGGTGGTTTTTTGTTTTCATGGGTTCATTTTGTCCCGTGGGTGCTATTTGGGTGCTGATCGTCGCTCATTGAACCCCTTCCGCTCCCTGAGCATTGCGGCCGCGGCTTATAGGACAAAAAGTGTGGGGTTATAGGCAGAAAAACGTGTCTGATTTAGGGTTCGAATTGGCAAGAATCGCCTTGTATGTATTCTCTTTTCGCTGAATGCATGCGGATAGCCGCCTTCCTGGCAAAATTCGTTCGATATGTATGCATTTCGGCTTAGCGATGGCAAGATTCTCGCGCTGTGTATGCGTTTCTGGATGCAATCACGGAATTTGGAATACATAGCGTAAGAATCTTGCCAGCAAAGGCTCTATTTCGCGTCGGGAGTCCCGAAATCATGCATGTTGCACGTTTCTTGCCATGGGGGATTTATTTCCAAGGTTCGTGCACGGTATGTGCCGCTGCGATCTCCCTCGAGTATCGGGTGGAACATGAGCACCGGGTAAGCATGAGCGTTGGGCGAAACGTGGACATCAGGCGAACATGGGCGACGGGCAAACATGGGCGCCAGGCGAAGCATGAGTGCCAGGCGAGCATAGACATCGGGCCAAGCATGAGCGACGAGCGGGTATGAGCACCAGGTGAAACCAAGGACACCAGGCAAACATGGCATCGGGTGGGCGTGGGTGCCAGCCGAAACGGGGTACCGGTCGAAACGGGGCGCCAGGCAAGCATGGGTACCGGGTGGGCATTGGCGCCAGTCGAAACGGAGTGCCGGTTAAGTATGGGCGCCAGGTGCGCATGGGCGACGGGTGAAACGTGGGCACCGGACGAACATGCGCACCGGGTAAGCATGAGTGCCAGCCGAAACGCGAGTGCCATGCGAAACGCTGGCTAGCGTTGGGTTCGCCTTTGGATAAGCCCCTTTCCGGATGGCTTGTTCGGCGCTATGGGTCCAGGTTGTTGCGGAGGCCAAACCACCTTTTTGGAATTGCTGTCGTAAATAGGAAAGTGGACCGCCCCATCTCTTGTTTGTTCGGGATGCAGAAGGCAGTTCGAAGGCTGACGTCGAGTGCGTCCGGCGTTCCTCTGGCCCCATTGCTTTTTTGCGACTGCTTTCGCATCTATTTAAGGTTCGGTCGATAAGATTCCCCCATGGTGCTTTTCATCGGACATTCAAGTGCAATCAGGTTGCTTCGCTCGCTCAAGGATTTTGAGAGCATTCGGGCTGCGCGGGCTATGCCGTCTTCCAAGGATGTTC
This sequence comes from uncultured Eggerthella sp., assembly GCA_900553605.1. GTDB lineage: Bacteria > Actinomycetota > Coriobacteriia > Coriobacteriales > Eggerthellaceae > Anaerotardibacter. Next base: position 17,021 of record USDX01000007.1, read on the forward strand.
CGACGTTGCCGAAATCGTTCGGAGAGAGTTCGGCCCTTGCAGCGCTGCCTCGCCCTCTGGAGGTCGTTGTCTTATCGGGAAAAACAAGAAGTCAATCCAAGCAGTTTCGCAACAATATTTGGAAACTTCCCGATAGGGCGCCTTGCTTTCTTTCCTTTGAAAGCGGGGTATATTTAAGCAATCCCGAATTCTGTTTTGTGCAGCTTGCGCGGTCGTGTAGCGTGATCGACCTGATCAAATTAGGATTTGAACTATGTGGAACTTATCGAATAGACCCCGCAAATCCCATTGGATTTCGGTCTGCTCAACCCCTTTCAAGCACAGAGGCGATCAATCGCTTTATAGACAAAATGCACGGTAAAGTGCCTCGGAAAGCAAAAACAGCTGTACGCTATGTACGCGACGGTTCGGCATCGCCGATGGAGACATGTTTGGCTCTCTTGCTGGGCTTGCCCTCTCGCTACGGTGGTTACGGGCTGGGTGTGCCGGAGATGAATGCTAAGGTGCCGATCCCCGCAAAATTTAGTAAGCGAACCACATATCGCGAATATCACTGCGATCTATATTGGTCTGAGCAGAACGTTGCCATCGAATACAACAGCCGTGAGTTCCATGTGAACGAACTTGCCGTAGAGCGGGATGCATCACGCATCAACAATCTCAAAGCTGCAGGGATTGATGTCCTTGCTGTTACTCGAGCGCATGTCGCCGACCATGTGAAGTTCGATGCCATTGCCCATTCCGCGGCAAGCCTCATGGGAAAGCGCATCAGGATCGCCTATGCCGACATTGATGAGCGTCGAATGAGCTTGCGCAAGCAGCTTTTCTCTAAGGATCCCTGGTGTTGAGCCGCCTTGCTAATTGTTTCAGGTTGCGAGGGTTGACGTCCTTGCGGCAACCGCCTTGGTGTCAGGCTGATTTGAGCGCTGCTTCGGGGTGCCAAGAACGATGGTCTCGTGGGTATCGCCTTGGTGTTGGGCGATTTGGCTGTTGTTCGAGGGTCTTCCTTTGGGCTGGTGCTACGTCTGCCTATTGCTTCGTCGTGTCTATAAGGTTGTTTTGGTTGATGTGGCAAGATTCGCGCGAAATGCATGCTTTTCGCGCTGAAGCTGGCAAGATCTTCGTCCCATGTATCCGTTTCGGGGTGCAATCGGGCGATTTCGGATACATAGCGCGCGAATCTTGCCGGGGCGTTTTCGTGCCGAGGGTCCTGGAATCATGCATGGGGCTAAGATCTTGCCAGCGCTCGGTGCTGCGTGGGCCTCTTCGCTCCAGTGGGCAGAATAAGGGCCCGTGCCGTGTGGGAAGAGGGCATGTGCATGCAGACTGCCCATGCTCTGCGTCAGCCTCCCTCGATATGAAGAAAGCGCCCTCGGGCGCTTTCTTCATATGCTATGCAATTTGCGGCGTCAGGCGACGCCAGGCTGACTTCTTGCGACTTATTGCAGCAAGAAGTCAGCAGAAAGGGGCCAAGGGACCAGTTTCGAGGCGCCTCGGCGAAAAGTCGGTCGAGGGCCACTCCCTTTTGGCGGCGTGATCGTTTGGCGGAAGGCCGCTGGCGTGATCATTTAGCGGAAGACCGCCTGCCTGATCGTTTAGCGGAAGACCGCCGGCGCGATCGTGGAAGAACTACTCGATTTTGCCGTATCGCTCTTCGGTGATCTGGTCGAGCGTCTTGCCCTGAGTCTTGGGGCACCAGATAACGCCCACAACCAGGGAGATAAGAAGAACGACGCACATAATAACAGCTGCGGGGAAGAAGCCGGCAGGATTCGTGGAGATGTCGCCCATGATGGCTCCAACGCCTACGAGCGACCAAATGCCCAAAGCGCCACGAACCAAGAAGAACATGATGCCCTGCGCGCCGCCGCGGTACTGCGTGGGGAAGAGCTCGGTGCCCCACAGAGCATAGAAGCACTGGGCTGAGAAACCAGCGGAAATACCCCACAGGATTACGTATACCCAAAGAACCCAACCCATGGATTCGGTGTCACCGCTCTGGATAGCAAGGCCGAATACGGCAATAGCAATCCAGGATAGCAGTGCCAACAGTGCAGAGGCGCCGAACAGTACGCGGTGAGAGATAACGTCGCCGAAGCGGCTGAAGATTGCCAGCGAGCAGACCGCAACCAGTACCCACTGAACTACGCCCAGGAGGCTCTGGCCGGTTGCGTCGATGTTGCCGGCAGCAGCGTAGAGGTACGGCATGAACTGACCGTTGGTACCTGCAGCCAGGTTCCAGGTCAGGTACACGGCAACCAGGAAGATGATGGTCTTCACGTTCACGGGGTTTTTCAGAGCGGTTGCCATCATCTTGCCGAAGGACTGCTTCTCGGTGGCGGAAGCGTTCTTTTCGGCCCAGTCGGCAGATTCCTGCAGCTGACGCTGAAGGTTCCAAGCGATAAGGGCAACGATGAACAGAACCAGGAACAGCAGGCGGGTTGCCAGCATGCCGTCAAACGGGCCGTAGGTGCCTGCGGGGAGCAGGGTGGTGCCATCGGACTCGAAGCCGGGGATGATGAAGCTCATAACCAGCGAAAGGATGAAGATGATGGCAGGACCGCAGCTCCATGCGAACTGGCTGATGCCGATGTTAGAAGCGCGCTTCGTGGAGGTAGACGTCTCGGAGATGTAGCTCCAGGAAGCGGGAACGCCAGCGCCTACGGAAAGGCCGGAGAGCACAACGCCTACTACGACCATGGGCAGGTTTACGGCAACCATGGCGATGAATACGCCGGCAGCGTAAACCAGCAGATTGTACTTATAAATAGTGGTACGGCCGAACTTGTCGGTCAGGAAGCCGCCAATCAGTGCGCCAACCGCAGCGCCGAAGGCGTTTGCGCCGATAGCGCCCAGGATTGCGGTCCAGGCGGAGCCGAAGTTGAATGCAGCTGCCCAAGCAGTAAGGGCAAGGCTGCTGGCTACGATGCAGCCAGAGTCAAGGAAGTTGGTCAGGGAAACCGCCATGGTTCCCTTGCGTTCTTGGGAAAGCGCCAATGCTTTACCTTTCTAGTCGAGGTGGAATGCGCAGGGCAGGTCTACGGAAACGGGCGAATTGTCCGCATTCGTTTCCATGACGCTTGCCATGAAATCCCACCATTTCTTGCAAATATCGGTCTTGGCGGACTCGGCATAGCGTTCGGGGTCGTCAAGCTCGATATATCCGAAGAGGATGTTGGTTTCCTCGTCGATGAAAATGGAGTAGTTGTGCCCACCGTATTCGTGGAGCATGTCGGCCATTTCGGGCCACAATTCGTTGTGACGCTTCTCGTACTCTTCGGCAAAGCCCGGATAGAGCTTCATCTTGAAGCCTGAGATAGTGCGCCCATCAGCAGTTTTGCGGATAGTCATCGAAGTGCCGCCTTAGTCCAGGAACTCATCGTTGACGGTGAGGCCGAAATCGATGCCGATCTGGCGCAGGCCCTCGTCGGAAATGGTGTTCAGGAATTCGTCGGAGCCGCCATTCATCTGGCGAGCGCGGCGATATACATCGGCAGCCTTTTCGATGGTGTGCATCAAACCGAAGGTGGTGTCGAAGTCGGGGCCGGAAACGAACAGGCCGTGCTGGGCCCAAACGGCGGCCTCGTACTTCTTCATAAGCTCGGAGGTTGCCTTCGCAATCTCAGCGCCGCCGGGAACCATCCAAGGCACAACGCCAACGCCAGAGGGGAATACCACGATGCATTCAGTCATTGCCTTCCATAGGGCACGCGTGAAGTAGCGTGCATCAAGCGGGCATACGAACGTCATGGCAATAACGTTGATAGGATGAGCGTGGTAAATCACGCGGCATTCGTTGTTGGTTGCCTCCATGCGCACGGCGTGGTTCATGAAATGCGTGGGGAACTCGGAAGTGGGCTTACCGCCGTCGGTCAGGCCCCATACGATGCGCCAAGAATCGCCGGCGTCATTGATTTCGACGATGCCGATGTTGTGGGAAGGGTCGCTCTTGACGTTGCGCATATAGCGGCCAGAGCCGGTGGTAAGGAAGAACGCGCCGCGCAGGCTATCTGCCTGTACGCCCATATTCACCCACTCGCCGGGAGTTGCGTTGAAGAAGGGGCGAGCCTGCTCTACTTCCTCTTCTTTCATGCGGTAGGTAAGGTTGCCGCCATTGCGCTCGTGCCAGCCCTGCTGCCAACCGTCGTCGCACAGACGGCAGAAGCCGCGTACGAAGGCCAGCTGCTCGACGGCAACGCCAGAAACTGCGCCGCGAGCTGCGGAAACGCCGCTTTTAAGCGTATCCATAGCACTGTCGATAATATCCATCATTGTCCTTTCGTTCTGAAGTACCGAATGATCGGTTTCGGAAAAGCCGCTCGGGCAAGTGGCCTTTTCGAAACGCATTCGGCGCATGTTTGCGGAGTTGAAGCTCGGCGCCAGATGCTTTCGGCGGGGCTTTTCGGTGCCGGATGCCCTGGCGAAGGCCTGTTCGGTGCTCGATGCGCCCCCTGCCATGGCTCCCTCGGCGCCGGATGTTCCCGGCCATGACTTCTGGGCGCAGAAAGCGCCCCTCGAGAAGAGGGGCGCTGAAAAATGCGCAGGGGCTTACTGGCGCTTGGAGAGCACCTCGTCTTCGTAAGCCTTAACCTCGTCCCACAGCTGGTCTTCGGCAACTACGCCCTGACGTGCGCAGTACTCGTCCCAAACCGCGGTCCAAGGCATGGTCTTGAACTGCTCGGTAACGATCATCTTCTCGGAGAACTGGTAGGTATCCTGCAGCTCCTTCAGGCGATCCCATGGCTGCAGCAGCTCGAACAGCAGGCACTTTTCCATGGCGCGCATGCCGGTAGCCCAAGCGCCGATGCGGTTGATGGAAGCGTCGAAGAAGTCCATACCGATAAGCACCTTCTCCATGCCCTCGGGGCAGCGAACAACCTCAGCAGCGATGTCCTTGATGGAATCCTCGAACAGGACAACGTGGTCGGAGTCCCAATGCATGGAGCGGGTAACGTGCAGCGGCACGTAGGGGAAGAACTGCAGCAGGCTGGGCAGCTTGTCGGAAATGCTTTCCATGGGGTTGAAGTGACCCGCATCGATGAGCACTACATGGTTGCCGCCCTTCTTGGCAGCGTAGGATACGTAGAACTCCTGGTTGCCGGTGGTGAAGCCTTCAACACCGATGCCGAATACCTTCTGCTCAACCGCATCGATAACATGCGGGGTTTCGAAGGAATAGATCTCATCGAGGGAATCCTTCAGGCGTGCACGCAGACCATAGGCGTCAGCGGCATAGTCCTTCAAGCCGTCTGGGATCCAGAAGTTGTTCAGGACCATGTCGTCCATTTCCTCGCCGATGCGCTCTGCGATCTGGCGGCAGGCGATGCAGTGACGGATCCAGAAATCGCGCACTTCTTTTTCGGGGCTGGAAACGGTAAGGCCTTCCTTTACCAGCGGGTGGCTGAACAAGGTGGGGTTGAAGTCGATGCCGAAGCCGTTCTTCTTTGCCCAGGTTACCCAAGGCTCGAAGTGCTTGTACTCGAGCTTGTCGCGATCAACCCAGGGGTTTTCCTCGGTGAAGATGGCGTAGCTCGCGTGCAGGTTGATGCGCTTCTTGCCGGGGATCAGGCTTGCTGCCTTCTCGAAGTCGGCCATGAGCTGTTCGGGGGTGGCGGCGCGGCCAGGGTAGTTGCCCGTGGTCATGATGCCACCGGAAGCTGCATTATCGTCGCCCTGATCGAAGCCGACAACATCGTCGCCCTGCCAGCAGTGCATGGAGATGGCCTTGTTTGCCAGGGTTTCGATCACTGCCTCGGTGTCGATGCCCTGCTTGGCATACGCTTCGCGCGCCAATTCGTACATAGTGGTCATGAATGCTCCTTATCTGTACCTAAAAGGTTGGTTGCTGTTATTCGAATCGCTTCACGTCGAATGACGTTGCGATAGCGTCGCGGACGCTTTGGAGGTCGGGGAATGCGCCATCGGCGATCATCTGCACGGCAAGGTTGCCCAAGCTTGTTCCCTCAACTGGACCGGCGAACACGGGAATGCCGCATGCGCGGGTGGTGAGTTCGTTCAGATATGCATCTTGGCAACCGCCTCCAACGATGTTGATGGAAGTGTAGGTGCGTCCGGTAAGCGATGCCATTTCTGCAATGGATTCCGCATAGCAGGAGGAAAGGCTTACATATACGCAGCGCATAAGCTGACCGACGGTTTGGGGCACGTCCTGCCCGGTTTCGAAGCAGGCGCGGCGAATCTCGTCGATCATGGAATCAGGCGCCAGGAAGCGGTCGTCGTTCACGTTCACGTGGGCTTCGAAGCTGTCTGCCTCTTTTGCGTGGGCAATGAGGTCGGGGAAGCCCCACTCGATTGCCTCATGCGTGAAGGGGGGCAGCTCATCTTCACCGGCTTGTTGATGGGTGTCTTTTCCCTCTACGTAGGAAACGCCGTTCAGCTCGCGGCGAATAGACTGGATCATCCACAGGCCCATGATGTTCTTCAAGAAGCGAAAGCGCAGTTCAAAGCCGCCTTCGTTGGTGAAGTTCTGGAAACGGGAGGCATCTGAGGTGATGGGGCCTTCGTTTTCAACGCCCAGCAAGCTCCAGGTGCCCGAAGAAAGGAACACCGCATCGGCGTCGCGCGCGGGAACAGCCAGGTAAGCGCTGCCCGTGTCATGCGTGGCAGGCGCGATGATATGCGTGGGGTAGCCGATCTTCTCTTCGATTTCAGCGGTGACGGCACCCAAATCGGTGCCGGGCATAACCACGTCGCAGAACATGCTGCGCGGAATGTCGAATGCCTCCAGGATGGTTTCATCCCACTGCTGGGTGCGTGCGTTCATCAGGCATGTGGTGGAAGCGTTGGTGTATTCGTTGGCCTTGGTGCCGGTTAGCAGGAAGGCCAGGTAGTCGGGGATCATCAAAAACGTTTCAGCGTTTTCAATCTGTTCGGGATGCTCACGCTGGAGCGCCAGTAGCTGATAGATGGTATTGAACGGCTGGCGCTGAATACCCGTGCGGCGATACACCTCATCAGGCGAAACGATAGCATCTGCCACGGCGTACATGCCGCTGGTGCGCTCATCGCGGTAGGCTACCGCATCACCGAGCATGTTGTCTTCGGCATCGAGCAGCACGAAGTCGACCGCCCAGGTGTCGATACCCACGGTTTTGGGCGCATAGCCTGCTTCTTTGCATTTTGCCAAGCCCGCAACGGTTTCGCGGAACAGCATATCCACGTCCCAGCAGTCGTGACCGCCGGAGCGTTTCTGGATGTTGTCGAAGCGATGGATCTCGGTAAGCTCGATGGTTCCCCGCGGAGTAACCTCGCCGATTACCACGCGGCCGGAAGAGGCGCCGATATCGACGGCGGCATAGCAGTTGGTTTTGATTTCCATTAGTTATCCCCCTCTGCTTCAACGCCGATTTGCACGATCTGCATTACGTTGGTGGGGCGCGGCGAAGGCGCAGTTGGGTCGAAGCTTACAGCGTCGCCCGTTTGGCTGATGCGGGGAGAAGTGGTGCGATCTCCCAAAGTGAATACGCAGATATCGCCTTTGTTCACGAAGTTCTTTTTCACAACGACATTGCGAGCTTGCTCAAGAACGTACGAGGCGTCACCAACGACTTTGCCCAAAAGCGGCGTAACGCCCCAGTTCAGCTGCAAGGAGCGTCGGTATTCTTCCGAAGTGGTTACCGCATAGACGGGCATCTTCGGACGGTAATTGGAAACGATGCGGGCCGTGCGGCCAGTCATCGTAGGGGTAACGATGCAGCAAGCGCCCACGTTTTCTGCGGCGGTTACGGCAGCCAAGCCTACAACAGCGGAAATGCTCTTCTGCTCTGCGTTGCGGTTGGGGATGGAGCCTTCGTCGTAGATATGCGATTCGCTTGCCTCGGCAATGCGTGCCATGGTTTGTACTGCGGGAACCGGGTACATGCCGATGGCGGTTTCGCCGGAAAGGGTAACGGCATCGGTGCCGTCATAGATGGCGTTTGCCACGTCGGCAACCTCTGCGCGCGTTGGGCGGGGGTTGCGGATCATGGAATCGAGCATCTGCGTGGCGGTGATAACCGGACGGTAAGCGCGGTTGCAGGCTTTGATGATCTTTTTCTGAAGGTGCGGAACCTGGTTGGAGGGAACCTCTACGCCCAAGTCGCCGCGGGCTACCATCACGGCATCGGAGACTTCGATGATTTCTTCGATGTGATCTACTGCGTGCGCATTTTCGATTTTTGCCACGATGCGAATGCTTTCGCCGCCGTTCTCGGCGAGGAAAGCGCGAATGGTGCGCACGTCTTCGCCGCAGCTTACGAATGATGCTGCTACGAAATCAACGCCCTGTTGAATGCCGAACAGGAGGTCTTCCTTGTCCTGCTCGGTCATAACGGGCAGGGGCACATTGGTGCCAGGCAAGTTCAACTGTTTGCATTCGCCGAGCATGCCGGAGTTCTGAACGGTGCACTGGATGTCAGATCCCAGGACACGATCAACGGCGAGTTCGATCAGGCCGTCGTCGATAAGGATGATAGTGCCGGGTTCAACATACTTATAAAGCCCTTTGAACGTTTGGTGCACGCGGCGGGAAGTGCCGGCAATGTCTTCTTCGGTGAGGAAAAAGTTGTCGCCCGCGCGGAGCAGCACAGACTTGTTGCCCTCAAGCTTGCCGGTGCGGATGGAAGGCCCTTTGGTGTCGAGCATAATGGCGCAGGGTGCGTCCAGTTCGCGACGGACCTTTTTCAAGCGGTCCATACGTGCTTTGTGCTCGGCGTGGGAGCCATGTGAGAAGTTGCAGCGGGCAACGTCCATGCCTGCTAGCACAAGATTTTTCAATGCTGACTCAGAGTCTACAGCGGGACCCAGAGTGCAGATGATCTTGGTTCGCTTCATCATGGGGATGATGCGCCTTTCGACCGTGCGGTAAACGCCCGTTCATAGGGTAAGTTCGACCGCTAAACGACAATACGTTCAGAATTGTAAACGAAAATTAAGAAGTATGCTTGTGTTCATCGTTTTTTCTAAAGCTGCATACATTGCGGCGGGTGTTGGCTGCGCTCGTCTGGATGCCAATTGCGCCGGCTCGTGTTACGCGGAGTGTTACGCATACCGTTCCGATGCTGCCGTAGGTGCCAGTCGTGGTAGTCTGATGGGGAGAATCGAAAGGCGGCCATTATGACCTGCAGCAACCCGAATGCCACCGAATCGGCAAACGTAACCGAGAAGTTGAAAGCCCACGCGCGAGAGCTCGAGCCTTACGTTATCGAGCGTCGGCGCCACTTCCATGCGTATCCCGAATTGAGCGCTCGCGAGGTCTCCACTTCGCGCACGATTGCCGAAGAGCTCGATAAGCTTGGTGTCGAATATGTGCGAGCGGGGGGAACGGGGCTCATTGCTACCATCAAAGGCACCGCGCCCGATGCATATGACGAAGAGGGCAAGCCGCGCCGTCGCATTGCGCTTCGAACCGACATGGATGCGTTGCCCGTTTTGGAGCAGACCAAGCTCCCCTTCGCGTCGCGGAACGAAGGGGTTATGCATGCCTGTGGCCACGACTGCCACATGGCAATGATGCTCGGCGCTGTTCATCTGCTTTTGGGCATTCGCGACCAACTGCATGGCGAGGTGCGTGTTCTGTTCCAGCCAGCGGAAGAGATATCGGTCGGTTCGCGCAAGATGATCGCCGAGGGTGCGCTCGATGGGGTGGATACCATTTACGCTGCCCATATTTGGAGCGAAGTGGAAGCGGGTACCATTTCCGCCGAAGCGGGGCCGCGCATGGCGAATTGTGACTGGTTCCGCATTGATGTTGCGGGAGCTAGCGCGCATGGTGCCATGCCCCACAAGGGCGTCGATGCCATCGTTGTGGGCGCAGCGGTTATCGACGCGCTACAGGTTATCGTTAGCCGCGACGTTTCCCCGTTTGATCCTGCGGTTATCACGATCGGGGAATTCCATGGCGGTGTTGCGCGAAACATCATGGCGGGCACAGCGTACCTAACGGGTACGGTTCGCTCGTTCACGCCCGAAGTGCGCGATTACATCAAGGAGCGCATGGCGCACGTGGTTGAAGAGGTGGCGCTTTCGTATGGAGCAACCGCGAAGTTCGAGTGGACGTACGGCAATTCGTGCCTGGTGAACGACGAGGCTTGCGCCGCACGTGCGCAAAACGCCATTGCAAAGGTTCTTGGTGAAGAAACGCTTTGCCATTACGAAGGTACGCTTTCGGGCGAAGACTTCACCGAGTACCTGGCAAAGGTTCCCGGCGTGCTCGTGTTTATTGGCGCCCGTAATCCGGAAGTGGGTGCAACGTATCCGCAGCACAGTTGTTTCTACAATGTCGACGAAAGCGTTCTGGTGGGTGGCTCGCTTGCCGCGGCGCAGTACGCCTTCGATTTCCTCTCTGAAGAATAGAAGGGCTGCAGTTTTCGCCCTTGCTGCCTTGTCCGCCTGTTTCACTGATTTGCGACGCCGTTCCCATGTTCGGGGCGGCGTCGCTTTTTGTGCGGTGGGGCGCCTGGCCTGCCGTTTGGCCATTTTCCCGTTCGTATGGCACTACCGCTTCCCGTGCCTGCCCGATACGATTTTTCCATCTGACGAACACATGAACGAGGGGAGCGGTCATGAATGCCAGGGACAACATGCACAGAACGGAAAGCTGCACCGAAGGCGGTTTCGCCAAGACGTCTGAGCGCTTTGGCGTGGTAACCGCGCAGGGCGGCTGGCGCAAGGTGACGTGGGGCGTCGTCGCCGGGGTGGCCGCCGTGGCAACCGCGGGGTCGTTGATGGTGCCCAGTGCCGCGATCGCGGCGGATTGGGTCAACGTCGGCGGCACCCAGTACGACGCCGGCACCGCGGCGGGCGACGACGCCGGCACCTGGAACTGGGACGGCACCGACGACATGAAGCTCAACGGCTACAACGGCGGCGAGATCAAGGCCGAGGGCAAGCTCAACATTGCCTATGAGGGCAAGAACACCGTGAAAACCGAGCCTGATTACACCGGAGCCGCCATCAAGGCGCAGGACGGCACTAGCCAGAAAGCAGAGTTGAACATAACGAGCTCGAATAGCACGGATGAGCTCAATGTGACAGCCGAGGCCGATGCAATTAAATCCACAGGCGACCTCTCCATTTCCGGCCCAGGCACTGTGAACACCACAAGCACTGCTTCCGACGGAATTGAGGCAAAGGGCGATCTCTCTATCACGGGCTCGGGCACCGTGAATGCAACGGGCGGTACCGAAGGCATCCAATCCAAGGGCAAGACCACTATCGATTCCTCTGGCACAGTGATCGCTAACGGAGGCGAAGGTTACGGCATCGCCGCGGGCAGTGACCTGATCATCAAAGGTGGCGGCAAGGTAGAGGCAAGCTCTATAGGAGAAGCGGCGATTTGGGCTGACGACGGCATTAACATCTCGGGCGGCAGCCAGGTCGAGGCGAGCTCCAGGGAAACTCTTGCCGTCGACACCGATGGCAGTCTCACGGTCGCGGACGCCTCCCTTAACGCAAGCGGTGTTGAATATGGTGTCTATGGCTACAAGGGCATTGCGCTCGACCACGCGACCGTGACGGTCCGTACAAGCGGGGGCGGCGGCCAAGCTACCGCACTCTTCACCGACGGGGACGACATCGTCATCAAAAATGGTTCCATCGTGGACGCGCTCGCGGAAGGCGGGTTCTCGGCGGCTATCGCCAGCAGAAACTACAACCCCGGCGAGTCAGGCGGCCACATCTACATCAGCGACTCCGCTGTCAAGGCTATAGCCCGCTATATCGAGACCGGTGGCGGCGGCCCCGACCACTACAGCAACGACCAGGGCGGCGAGGTCATCCCTGAGCGCGAGGGCCTGAACATCGGCATCTTCGCCCAGACCAGCGAGGGCATTACACCTGCGACCATCTCGATCGTCCGCAGCAAGGTTACGGCCGAGGGAGACACGGCGGCAATCTTCGCCCTTGCCATGAGCGCGGACGGCAAGGCGATCGGCACCATCGAAATCGAAGGCGCCACCATCCTGACACCTGAAGGCGGCAAGGTCATTGACTATCGCAACAAGGAAGAGCTCAGCGACGGCATCGTTTACGAGGCAGGCCAAACCATTGGCACGGGCGATGTTGTAGTCGACTCCCCCTATGACGAAGCCGTCGCCAAGAGCGCGGTAATCGCACCTCCCGAGGAGACCAAGCCCGAGGCTAATCCCGAGGAGACCACGCCCGTGGCGAAGCCAGCCAAGCAGCAAACGCTCGTGACGAGCACCAAGGCCGAGCCTGCGGAGGCAAAGAAGAACCTTCCTGCGACGGGGGACGCATCGCCTGTAGGGCTTGTTGCCACAGCTTTCGCTGGCGTGGCTGCGGCATTTGCTAGTTTGGCCGCCCTGCTGGTCGGGTTCGTCGCTCGCCGCAAGCGAGAATAAGGGCTGCGATTCGGGCGAAGCGCACGTTTCGCCCAGACGATTTGTTCAATGTGGCTGGTGCCAGTGCGGTGCCAGCCACACTACTTCAGCATGAATTCCTTCAGTCCCGATCGGCTGGTTATTCCCAGCTTCGCATACGTTGTTGAGAGCCTGTTTTTCACCGTACCGCGTGAAATCCCCATATGATCTGCGATTTCAGTGTTAGACCAACCACGGCACGCCAGCATCGAAATGGCGAATTCCGTTGTGGTAAGACTGTCGGCAACGGTTTTGTGTGCTGCGGGGTTATGGACATGCCGCCATCCGCGGCTGAATCGGTAGGTGATTTCGATTACCCGTGCAAATTCGCGCGGGTAATCTTTTTTGAGGCACGCTTCAGGCAGACCCTGAAGAAGGCCGTGGTGTTCCCCAATTGTTTCGATCAGGTCGTCTGCTTGGGCTATGCTCCAAGCTTCCATGAAGTGGCGTTCTGCCTTTTCGGGTTGCCGTTTGCTCATCCAGCCCATTGCCGCCACAAGGTGAAGGAACATTTCGGAGATGGGGTAGCGCGCCTGCTTCATCCCCAGGGCGTTTTCTGCCATTCCTATGCAGCGGCCGTAATCGCCGACAAGGTAGGCCTGATGGGCCATGGCGTAGGTCGCGAATAGGCGAAGGCCTTCAGGTAGCAGAGGCGCAACTTTGTAGAAATCATCTGCGGTTACGGGAGGCTTCAGGTGCAGCAGGACGCTCGATGAGGCCGTGAACAGTAAATAGGCGGCACGTTCTTGGTCGCCGTATTCGTCGTTCAGGTGTTCTTCTGATGACGCTAGGTTGAGCAGACAGGCGCGAGCGGCGTGGGCGTGGTCGAGTGATAGGTTTGCGAACCCGCAGATGAAACATGATGAAACGCGCAATGCCAAGATGTCTGAGGTAAGGAAGGGCTCTGCGAGGCGGCATGCTTCGTCGGCGTTGCCGCGAAAATAAGCGGCTTCTGCCAACGCGATGGTTCGGTAGTCGTTGTCGGGCATGGCCTCGATAACGACGTCGAGGTTCCCTGGCTCGAAAGACGAGCAGATGAGCGGCATGGGGGCATGCCATATGTTCGGCTGGGAGTTGGCCACGGTGCCTCCTCGATGTATGCATATTTTTGATTTAGCTGTCCGGGGCGGGGCGGGCCGAAGGCTGGGTATCCGAAAGGCGGACAGCCCCAAAGGCCAGCGCTCCCAAAAGGAAGATGAAGCCAAAACGAATAAGCCGTATGGCATGTAGCGCCAAGAGAGAGCAGACCATGTGGCAAGTAACGCCGAAGGCGAACAAGCCAAAAGGCAAGCAACGCCAAAAACAAACTTGCCAAAAGACAAAGGCCCCCAAACCCCAAAAGCAAACCGTTCTTTTCAGATAATAGCGCGAACGAAAACGCAATAGATTGGATATTAGACCAATTGCCGGAGCGAACGCGTTTTGTGCCTAGACTGTATGCTTTGCCGCTTTTTCGCCTCTTGGATTTCTCGCCCCCATAGTGCTGTGGCGCTTCGCCCGCGCCACCTCGCCGCGTTCACGCTTCCTGCCGCTCTACGGTCCCCCTCTTATGCCATTCATGTTGCTGCGTCTGCGCCCCATGGCGCTATGACGCTGCGCCCGCGGCCGCGCCGATCCACGGTGCCGACCTCGCGCTACCCACGGTGCTGCGTCTGCGCCCGTGCCCCCAGCGCTACGACGCTGTATGTTGTTGCCCCCTCTGCTGCATCTTAGCCACTTCCGCAGCGCCGCAATGGGCTCGCCCTAGAGCCCCGAATCGGATCGATTCCCACAACGGCATCGCCTCGAAGCTGTTCCTGAGAGCCCGGAAACAGAAAATCGGCACGTGCTGCAACTTTTTTGCGATTACGGATTACTGTGGGTCCCTCTAATCGCAAATCAGGACGCAAAAGCGCAGGTGATCTGTTGTAAAGCGGCTATTTTTCGCTTTCCGAAGGCGGAGAAGAGTCCGTAATCGCAAAAATGTTGCAAAAAAGTTCGATTTTTTGTTTTTGCGATGGGCGGATCGCCGTAATGGGGGGGGCGGATTCTGCAAAAGATGAATCGTCGCAGTGGGGGCTGATTCTGCAAAGGATAGATCGTTGCAACGGGGCGGATCCCGCAAGGGGTGGGCTGTCACAGCGGGGCATATCCCGCAAAGGGAGGGTTGCCGCAGCAGGGTAGATCGAACAAAGGGCTGGTTCAGCGCGAAGCGGTGCACCCGTCCGCATCCATTTTGCTGCGCTCTTTGCTTGCGACGATGCTACAGTTTATGCAACGGAATGCGTGCCTTTTTTGGTTGGCCCCAGCGTTGAGGGGTCAATTGTGTGTGGGGTTTTGGGCGCGTATGAGAGGAGGGCATCATGGCTCAGAAAGAGGCAATTAGGTGGGGCGTCATCGGTTGCGGTGACGTTGTGGAAACGAAAAATGGCCCTGGCCTATATTTGGCCGACGGATCAGAATTGGTTGGTATCTGGAATCGCACGAAGCAGAAAGCGGTTGACTGGTGCGCACGCCACGGTCATGGGCGTGCATTTGATTCGCTGGACGAGCTTCTGAACTGCCCAGACATAGATATTATCTACGTTGCCACAACGCCGAACTGCCATAAAGAGTATGCCATTGCCGTGGCCGAGGCGGGCAAGGACTGCTATCTCGAAAAGCCTATTGCGCTCTCATGGGACGAGGCGCAAGAGATAAAAACCGCGTTCGAGAGGACGGGGAAGCGTTGCTTTGTAGCTCATTATCGTCGTGGAATGCCACGTTATCGCGAGCTTAAGCAGGTGCTTGATGCGGGCAAGATCGGCACTGTTCGCGGCGTTCAGGTTATTCGTACTCAGCGCCAAACTGCTGAAGAGATGCTTCCTGAAGCGGAGAAGCCTTGGCGTGTTCGCCCTGAGGTCTCTGGGGGCAGCCATTTCTTCGAGGGCGATGCACATATGCTTGACCTTATTGCGTTTCTTGCAGGAACCATCACTGATTTCAGCCTGAAGGTAGACAACCGCACGGGATTTTACCCCGGCGAAGATACGGTTGCTCTTTCGGGCGAGACTGAAAACCACGTTATGGTTTCGGGGATTTGGTGCTATGCCACGTATAAGGCCATCGACCGATTCCTTATTTACGGAGACAAGGGAAGTGTCGAGTTCTCCTACTACGACAATGCTGCGCCGATTCGCATCGAGACGCTTGCCGATGGCGATGCGGTAGCGCATGAGGGCGTGATGGGTGGCGTTCGCAAGGAGGCGGATCTGGTGCAAGAAGAGTTGTGCCCGCCTGTGGAGAGCTATCCGGGAAATGGTCAGATTCAGGACATCGTCGATGTCCTGCGCGGTGTGCCTGGCGCTGAATGCACGAGCACGCTCGATAATGCTATGAACACCCTCCGCATAACCTGGGCCGCTCACGAGCTGCGTGCAAAACAACGCGGCGAAGCGTGTGAAACAGCGTAGCGAATAAGACGCTGCTTGATTGCCCTGCCGGAATTCTGATTGCGTCTCTGCACTTGAGGCGATCAGCGAGTGAAAAGAAAGGGGCTCGGCAACAGTGCCGAGCCCCTGGAGCAAGTTCTTGCTTGTAGCGTTATGCGCTAATCCATCTTGTGGTTGATGCCGTAGCCGAACAGGGGCTTCGACTGAATGGCCAGGTAGATGCAGAACAGCAGGCCAACGATAGCCGCTGCGAGCAGCAGACCCATCATGGTGTACAGTGCGCCGGTTTCTCCCATGGCGGTGGTCATCGCGCCAACGATGAAGGGCAAGAAGGTTGCGCCAACGCCCATGAAGGTCATGTACATTCCGGTGTTGCGACCCTTAGGGCCGGGGCAGTAGTTCTGGCGAACAACCAGGCCCGTCTGCAAAGCGCCGCCAGCAGCGAAGAAGCCGAGCAGTGCAATGGCAACGTATACGATGGCAACATTGGGAACAACCAACACCAAAGCCAGAGCCAAAGCGGAGAAGGCGAAGTCGATCAGCAGAACCTTTAGCGGGTTCCAACGGAGCTTGCCCATTACTACCGCCCAGAAGAACACAGCGGTAATGGAGCCCACGGTGTAAATGGAGGCAAGAGCTGCGCCGCCCATTTCGTCGAGACCAAGGTTGGCCATGCCGAATGCTTTGGTGTACTGCTGTGCGCCGTACATGATAAACATGCAGATAAATGCCATGACAAGGGTGAATACCTGAACCAGCACGCCTGGCTTCTTGAGCATGGCGTCTTTTGCTGCCTGGATTTCAGCTTGAGCTTCGTCCATGCCGTTGTCGCCATCGGTTTTGGTGGCGCGTTCGTCGTCGTAGCGGAAGGGCGTGATGATCGTCATGATCAGGCATACGACGGAAAGCACGATAGGCAGGTAGATGTTAACGTGCCAAATGTGAGGCGCGCTGAATGCTGCAACGAAGATAGGGTAGATAACGCCCATAACGGAAACGGCGGCCTTGATGCCGATAACGCCAGAGGCAGCGTATTTAGGCTCCGCTTCCTGTGCGGCGGGGTAGAGTGCTGCATCCCAGAAGCCGGATGTTGCAACGCCGGACAGGAAGGCGGCGATGTAGCAAGCGGTTGCATCGGTTGCCAGCAGCATCATGGTGAAGCAGATGATGTAGGCAACAGCGCCTGCGACGGCGAACTTCTTACGTCCGACGCGGTCAGAGAGCTCGCCGCCAATCCATACGCTTAGCAGTTTGCCGAATCCCATGGCGGCAATTGCCATCGAAACCGCGGCGGAACCTGTGGTGGGATCGGTGATGCCCCATTGGGTATAGAAGTTAACTTTATTCTGGCTCAGGATCAGGGCCTGGATGCCGTAGGTGAAATAGCACATGTACACCGTTGCCAGCGCAAAGCCGTAGTGCTTTACCTTTTCTGCTGCTGCAGACAATTCGTTCTCCTTACATTCTTTGGACATTCTGCTCGTTTGAAACGAAGACGGTATCCCCTGCAAGGAGCCTCCCTCGGGCCCACTCATGACGCCTTGGATTCGTAGAGTTCTATTGCACGGATGCGCAAACGTCTGTGTATGCTACCCCTCGGCAAAAAACCGAACATGTTCGATACGAATGGGTAATATTCATTTTCAAATAGAAACCGATAGCCTGTAGCTATGATGCGAGGAAGAGGAGGATAATTTTTCGATCGATTGGGAATCTATTCGCCGATCCCATTCAATTTCTATGGATTCATTTCTTACGAATATAGATAGGTAACGGATGGTGTCGCCGCGCAGATGCCCAGTGGTACAGGTGGTATTCTTATGCACATCGTATAAAACGCGCGCCTTTTGGGTTTGCCCTGCGTTTAAAGCGAAGCATACATTCGAAGCAGTGTGTGCGCGTGGCAAAGTGAAGAGGGATCGTTGAGCTTTGCCTTTGGTGGCGAGGCTGCGCTCTGCGTTTAGAGCGAAGCAGCAAAGGGGAAATGGCGTGCGTGTAGAGAGAGGGCATTCGGCATGGCAATCATGCTGGGTGAATTTGTATGGAGGGATGCTGGATGAGCTCCAAGAAAAAGAACCAGAAAACCAATCCCAATAAAAGAAAGAACGACGAAACGGTGATTATCTGCCCGTATTGCGGCGGTACCCATTTTGAGTACACGGCCGAAAAGCGTCGTGTTCCCAGCAA
Organism: uncultured Eggerthella sp.; assembly: GCA_900553605.1. Classification (GTDB taxonomy): domain Bacteria; phylum Actinomycetota; class Coriobacteriia; order Coriobacteriales; family Eggerthellaceae; genus Anaerotardibacter. The sequence goes on from USDX01000007.1 coordinate 34,995, forward strand.
ATGGTATGTGCATGTAATCACGGCGATCATCATTATCGGCATCGCATTTGTAATGCCATATTTCTCTATCGCGTTCGCTATCGCTTACGTCGTACTCACGTTCATGCCCCGCAAGGTTCTGGTGGGCACATGCAAAGATTGTGGCGAGGAAACGCTATTCAATCGCCCAGAGGATGGCAGCATGAAGCCGAGCTTCGATCAGCCCCATCTGTAAGAGGCTTTGCGGCTTGAGTAGCTTTCGTATTTCGACGGGACGATTCGAAAAACGACCCAACATGGCAACAAGCCTGTTTCACAACGGAAATACTTCGCAGTTACGATGAATGCGAAAACAAACGAGGGTGCCCCATTTCATGAGTGAATGGGGCACCCTCTGTAATTCATCGGAGGTGCGGTTATGGCAAAAAATACGAAGAACGTAAGCAAGGTGCAGGCAGAAGGCCTGAAGTATGTTCCCATGCGTAAAGTCGCTCGTGCCATGACGCTTGTTGCAGGTGCATTATCCTCTGGCATCGTAGCGTTTTCCGTCGCTGAAGCGGCTTGGGCTTGGGCTGCGGTCTTTGCGGCGGTGGCGGCTGTTGCCTTTTATCTTGCTTACGCTATGACTGTCGATCTGCGTGAGGCGCACTAAATTAGCAAGACGCCGCGCTAGTTCTCGGCGGCGTCAAACCCCCACATGCGCACCTCGGTTTCAAGCGTAACGCCGAACTGGCTTTTTACCGCTGCCTGCACGTCGCGGATAACCTGCAGAACATCGGCTGCGCTTGCGTTGCCGGTGTTTACCACGAAGCCGGCATGTTTGGTGGAAACCTGGGCATCTCCAACTGAATGACCCTGCATGCCTGCGTCCTGAATGAGCTTGCCCGCAAAATAGCCTTCGGGGCGCTTGAACGTGCTGCCCGCGCTTGCCATTTCAAGAGGCTGCTTGGAAGAGCGGCGCTGGGCCAAGTCGTCCATCTTGGCGCGAATCTCATCCTTGTCTCCCGCTTCAAGTTGAAGGGTTGCCCCCAGTACAACAAGCCCTTCGTCGCTCATCATGCTGTGTCGATAGCTCCAATCGGCTTCTTCTGCAGGGATTTCGCGAACCGTGCCGTCGGGGAAGAGGCAGGAAACGCTTATCGCAACATCCTTGAACTCGCCATCGTAGGCGCCTGCGTTCATGATTGCTGCTCCACCAACAGAACCTGGGATTCCACTGGCAAACTCGTAGCCCGTAAGTTCTGCTTCGAGTGCCGCTTGCGCAACTGCTTCATTGGTGGCTCCCGCTTGTGCTTGAACAACGGATCCGTCGATGGAAATGCGAGCCATGCGCTCGCCAATTTCGATAACCACGCCAGGCAAGCCCGCATCGGAAACGAGCAAATCGCTTCCGCAGCCTACGATCCACCAGGGGGCATCTGCCTTTTTGGCGGCGTTGATAGCTGCGGTGATGTCCGCAGCATTGCTTGCTCGTACAAAGAACTGAGCGGGACCGCCGCAGCGGAACGTGGTGTGTCTGCTCATGGGCTCATTTTTTAGCAGGTCGTCGCTGGCAAAGATTTGAGCAAGAGCGGTATTGAGTTCTTCGATATTCATATATGCCTACTTATCGTGCTTCGTTCCGAGTGTTTTGCTGCAGCTATGCAGATGCACCTGCCTATTTGGCGGCTCGCAATAACCACAAGAGATTATTTGATTTTGGATTTGCGCGGCGGTTTTAGCGCACCTTGTAAATCCGTTTAAGTGTAGCGTAATCGAACGAAGCGGTGAAAACGGCGAAAATAGGGCCGTGCTTGTGCGCGCCGTCAGTCGACGAGGCGGGTACGGGAACTTGCGTGGCGCGCGTTGAAGAAGGCGTTGGTGCAACATCTCGCTGGGCGCAAAACCCGTTTAACCTGAACCGAGCACAAAAACCAACGCGATCGGCGCTTGGCGCACCTTGTGCCGATAGTGAAACCTTGCGTGGTCTGCATTATGCAGGGTCTGACGGATCCTGTATCGTCCGGGAAGTCCAGCGAAACCCGCATCGGGCGAAGAAGCTGACAGTGCCTTTGATTACCAATAAAACCTACAGGGTGCTTTTTCCGATAGGTTTTGCACTATTCACTCCACAAGAGTAAAGTGACTTCCATATTCACAGATGAAATGCGCCTGGGGGAGGCGCATTAAAGGGGAACATATGGAAAAGTACCTATTTTGGGGCACGTTTTTCTTTGCCTATCTAATTAACGGTATTACCGGCTTCGCGGGCAATATCTTCGCAATGCCGGTGGGCATGGTCACCATCGGCCACGAAGAGTCCATCGTGGTGCTGAACTGCACCGGATTCCTTGCCAGCGTGCTTATCGCCTTCACGGGCATCAAGCATGTGGTGTGGAAAGAACTGGCGAAGATGTGCGTCATCATGGCGATTTTCATGGCCATTGGCGCATGGATCAACACCATTGCTCCGCTGAGCATCCTTTCCAAGGTATATGGCGTTGCGGTTTTGATTATTGCTATCCGCGGTTTGTTCTTTAACAAGAAAAATAAGCTTTTACCCGATTGGCTCCTGTACTGCATTCTTGCCATAGCCGGCCTTATTCAGGGCATGTTTGTTTCCGGGGGCTCTTTCCTGGCTATTTACGCTTTGCAGAAGATTAGGGATAAGGAAGCATTTCGAGCAACCACCACTATGACCTGGGTGTTCCTAAACGGTGCCTATGCCCTTTATGGCATTCAGGGCGGTTCCCTTGGTGGCGATGGCTTGCTTACGCTGGCAGTGTGCATTCCTCTGCTTATTCTTTCTACCTGGCTGGGCGGTCTTATCCAGAAGCGCATCAGCCAAGAGCAGTTCGTGAAGTTCACCTACGTCCTGCTAGCCGTAATTGGCTGCGTGCTTTTAATTAAGTAAGTGTTCGGAATGCGCGCCGCATGGCGGTGTCGGGCTGGGGTCTGGAGCGCCTCAAGCCACCCATTCCGCTGTTCAAAAGGAGGCTACGGGCCTCCTTTTTCATGCGCTGCATTGCTTCAAGCATTGAATGAAGATGCTCTTTGAGCATCTAACAGGAATGGCGTTCAGAGTGGCGTTCGCGGCTCCAGACCCCAGCCCGACACCGCCATGCGGCGCGCATTCCGAACCTAACAAAAAGCAGCTGATTGCAGTGAGTTTTCCAGGCTTCGCGAATCGTTCTTGGCCGATGCGCTTTTGTCGTAATCCCTTGGGCGCAAGAAAAGAAAGAGCTCGCATCTGCGAGCTCTTGATTAGCGGTTTGCTTTCAGGCGGGCGAAAAGGCTGGTGCTGTTTTGGCGTACCCAGCTTATGAACTCGCTTTCCGTCATGGTGAGCGTGATGTTCCCCATGCGCAAGGGTGCCAACACCAGGTGCATCATCTTGGTGCGGGGCCGCGCTTTTTTCAGCGCTTCGCGTGCGTGGGGAGTAGATATCATCTGCTTAATGGCGGCACGCTTCTCTTCTTTTGAAAGTGTGCAATTGCAGTTGGTTACGTTTTCGATGCAGCCAACCAGCCGTTCTGCGTAGCGGCGTGCCAAGAACTCTTCGATTTCGGGAGAATTCAGGTTCCAATACGCGTACAGCTCATTCATCCAGCGATGTTCTTCTTCGCGTTTGTCGTACATGTCGGGACGGTACTTGGTGTTTTCGCTTTCGGCGCGAGCGCGCAGGAAGTGGTAGTAGTGACCGTCGATGCAGCCTACGCGTTCAACGTCTCGCATAACATCGAGGTTGAACGGCAGGTCGTCCCAAAATGTGCCAGGGAACCGGATGCCCTTTTCTTTGATGTAGCTGCGACGATACAGCTTGTTCCACGGCGCATACAGAAGCTGAGCGTCGAAAAGCTGGCAGGCATTTGCGCGGAATTCTTCTTGCGATTTGAAGATGCGATCGGGCGCATTACGCAGCTCGCGATAGTACTTGCCTTCGTCGTCATAGTACGTGTCGATGGTAAAGCCGGTAATAAGAAGGTCCAGGTCGTGCTCGGAGGCAACGCGGTACATGTCCTTCAACATGGTGCGGTCGCACCAATCGTCTCCGTCCATGAAGTACAGGTAATCGCCACGAGCAATTTCGATAGCGGCGTTGCGTGCGGCGGCGGCTCCTTGGTTTTCCTGGTGGATTACGCGGATACGCACATCGTCATCGGCAAGTTTGTCGCACAGAGCGCCACTGCCATCGGTGCTTCCATCGTCTACCAACAGAATCTCGTAGCTGGTGCATGTTTGATTCTGCAGCGAGCCAACGGCACGACGCAGCCAGGATTCTACGTTGTAGACAGGAATAATGACGCTTATCGCGGGACTGTGTGACACGAACACCTTCTCCTGAATCTACGGGTTTCAACTCGCTCATTCTACACAATGCAACAGTGCCGAATGTGTTGCCTGGCGGGGAGTACAAGGTACTTCCACGTTTTGGTGGCTGCTCTCCACAAAGGCTGCAAAAGTAAGCTGTCGACAGAGGAGAACTGTAGGGTTCTTCGGCATGGGTATGGGGCGGTTTGAGGGCTTCTTCACGGTTGCGGTTTCCGAAGCGGAGGGTTCGCGCGCTCGAGCAAGTCGAGGCCATGCGAAAAGCCGATAAAATCGGCGCTTGCTTTTCTGTACCGACGTAGATGACAGCCTCCTTCTCTTTGCGCTTGCGATGCCGTTAGGTAGCTGTAGTCGGGAGAAGCGCCTCTTCGGTATATAATCATCATTTGGCGTGAGCGCGTTCTGCCGCGCTATCCAATAAGTTCGAGAAAGAGGGGGGGGCGCATGGACTGGCTTGAATACGGCGTTCTCTTTGCCGTTGCCGCAGTGGTTACCGTTGCCTTGACCCCTCTTGCCCGCAAGCTTGCTATCAAGCTTGATGCTATCGATTACCCCAGTGCCCGTCGCGTAAACATGCTTCCCATTCCGCGTATGGGCGGCGTGGCTATTTTCGGCGGCATTTTGGCGGCGCTTGCCGTTGCTGGTTTTGGCGTCTATGCCTTCGGATGGGTCGACCCCTTCATCGACTACAATGGTATCGAGGTCAACTATTGGGGCGTTTTGCTGGGAACAGTTTTGATATTTCTCGTGGGTGCCGTCGATGATGTGGTCGACCTGAACCCCAAAGCGAAGATGCTGGGGCAGATAGTTGCTGCTTGCGTGGTTGCCTGTTCTGGCCTGTTGTTTTCCAGCATTCACAATCCCTTTGGCGAGGGGTACATTGAATTTGGTTGGGTCGCCTACCCTCTAACGGTGTTCTACCTGGTGGCGTTTGCCAACGTTATCAACTTGATTGACGGTCTCGACGGCTTGGCGGCGGGTATTACGGGCATTTCCGCGATAACCATCTTGCTGTTCGCGGTGCTTACCGGGCGCTTCGATGCGGCGCTGTTCAGCGTCATTCTTGTTGGCGTGTGCGCAGGCTTCCTGAAGTCCAATTTCTTCCCTGCATCCATCTTCATGGGTGATTCAGGCGCACTGCTTCTTGGTTTTGCGTTGGGCATCATTTCCCTGTTTGCGGTAGCGCGCTCTGCCTTGTTCGTTTCGTTGTTGGTGCCTATTCTGGCGGCGGGTGTTCCGATCCTCGACACGTTCTTCGCCATTGTGCGCCGAAAGCGCGAGCATCGTCCTATCGATGAAGCGGACAAGGGGCACATTCACCATCGCCTGATGCGTGCAGGATTCAGCCAACGCGCAACCGTGCTTATCATGTGGGCTTGGACGGCACTCCTTGCCGCCTGTGGCGTAATCATTACCTGGGCCGACAATCTGGTGCGCATCCCCATCTTCCTTATTGCCTGTGCGGTTACGGCGTACGCTATTGTGAAGCTTCGTCTGTTGGGCGATGCTCTGAGCCACCATTTCAACCCTCGTCGCAAGCCCGAGAGCAGGGAGCTTCAAGGGCCTAAGCAGGACCAGTAGAGCTCGAACAGGATAGGGTCCTGGCGCGAATTGGGCCAAGGACAGCCCAAGAAAAACCTTGGTAGCTTTCGGGGAATTGGGCCCCTGATGCAAACCTGTCCAATGGCGTTTCGGCAAAGCAGCCTTGCAGCTCTCGAGAAATCAAGGTCCTGGCGTAAATCGAGCCGATGGGCCAAAAGGAGAGCTGCCATCCCGCAAATGCGATGTCTATTCGATGCTCTTCAGCGCCTCGATCATGTTGATCTTGGCCAGGGTGCGGTTGGAAAGCTGCGCCACAATGAAGGCGAACAGCAGCGTGAGGCCGCATGCGTAGGCGTAGCTGATCGGATCGATGGTTACCGCGAAGTAGATGGAGGGCATTTTCAGCACATAGGTGAGCATGTGGCTGAATGCGTATCCTGCGGGGATACCCAAAACTACGCCGATAATGGTTAACAGCACCGTTTCCTTATTCACATAGTGGTTAACTTCGCGTTTGCGGAAGCCCAGCACCTTGATGGTTGCCAGTTCGCGCGTGCGCTCAGATATGTTGGTTGTGGAAAGCGTGAACAGCACCACGAATGCCAACGCCGCCGCCAAGAAGACGATAACATACACAATGGTGTTGATCAGGTCGAACGACTTTGAGAATTCCTCGTTCATCTGCTGAGTGCTGGAAACGGAAAGGAATTCGCTGCGTTCAGCCAGGCTGTCGGCGAATGCCTCTTTTTCGGTGTCGTTGCCTGAAAGCGCAAGATAGAAGCCGTTGGGCTGAACCTCTTCATCGAACAGCTGCTCATAGGCGCTTTGCGTAAGATAGGCGGCATTGCCCAAGTAGTTGTCTGCAACGTGGGTTATGGGCACGGTAGCTTCGTCGAGTGAGCTGGTTTTCACGGTGATTTCGTCGTTTGCGCCTACCCCTAAAAGGTCGGCAGCGTTTCGCGTGAGAATCATGCCGCTGTCGGAAAGGGACAGTGCCTCTTCACCGCTTTTGAGCGAAACATAGGGAGAAAGATCAGCGCCATCGGGGAGCACGAACAGTTGCAGCGATTCGTCGTCGCCGTTGGAGGTGAGGGTCACCGAATCAACGGCAACTTCTTGGATAGAGGAAACTTCCTCGCTTTCCTCAAGCAACGTTTCGCAATCTTTGAAGTTGTTGGGGCTGGTGATAGCCAAGGCGTCATAGCGATAAATGTCACCGTATTGCATGGGGGAAAGGGCATGCACGGAGTCTTTGATGGCAAATCCGCAGATAAGCAAAGCCATGCATCCCATGATTCCGAATACCGTCATGAAGAAGCGCTTCTTGTAGCGAAGCAAGTTGCGTGCCGTTACCTTATCCAGGAATGCCAAACGCTTCCAGATGAAGGGGATTCGCTCAAGGAGGATGCGCGAGCCGGAGCGGGGCGCCTTCGGACGCATGAGCGTGGCGGGCGTCTGCGCCAGCTCGGCGCGGCAGGCGAATACCGCAGCCCCAACGATTCCCGCAATGAAGAACAGCATGCTACCCACGCCATAGAACGTGTCGAATGAAAGCAGGTACGTGGGCAAAAGATACATCATCTGGAACACGGTGAACAGGAATGCGGGGAAGAGCACGAATCCGCAGAACTCTCCCACGGCGCTGCCCAGGAGGCACGCCAAAAGCGCGTACGTCAGGTATTTGCCCAAGATGGTGCGGTTGCGGTACCCCAGCGATTTGTAGGTGCCGATAAGCCCGCGTTCTTCTTCAACCAAACGGGTGATGGTGGTGAGTGCAATGAGCACGGCAACCACGATGAACACTACGGGGAAGACGAATCCGATGGCCTCAATGGAAGAAGCATCCGATTCGACGCTGGCGTAGCCTGCGTTCGATTCACGCGTTTGCACGTACCAGCGCCCTTGCTCGATATCGTCAACTTCGGCACGGGCGTCTTCGAATTTTGCGTGGGCTTCAGCTTTGCTGCTTTCGAACTGCGCGCGCTGTTCATCGAGCTCAGCCTGACCTTCTGTGAGCTCTGTCTCGGCGGCGGAAAGCTGCTGTTTGCCCGATTTCAACTGTTGCTTACCTGCGGAAAGCTGTTCCTTGCCCTGCGAGATTGCTTTCATCCCCGCTGAAACCTGCGCTGCCTGGGCGTCGAGCTCCTGCTTGCCCGCGGAAAGCTGTTTTTCCTGGGCATCGAGTTGGGCGAGCGTTTGAGCACGCTGTGCTTCAATGCCCGCAAGCTGCGCCGAGGCTTCCTCTTCGCTTATCATGCCGGCAGCCAAAGCGGCTTTAACTTGCACCGCTGCATCATCGCAAGCGGCATTAGCCTGGGTTCGGCCTTCGTCGATCTGGGCTTGCGCGTTTGAGATTGCGGCATAGCCATCTTCGATCTGCTTTGAGGCGTTTGCCAGCTGTTTTTCCTGCTGTCGAAGCTCGGCTTCCGATTGAGCTAGGGTGTTTTCGCTGCTGCGCAAGGTGCGTTTGTTCGCGGCAATTTCCCGTTTGCCTGAATCAAGCGCGCTTTGTGCGTCGTCGATTTTCCGCTGCGCATCGGAAAGCTCTTCGTTTACCTCGGCTTCTGCTTCAGCGATTTCGTCGAGCGTATCTTGACGGATCTGTTCTGTCCGCGCTTCTTCGCGCTGCTTCTTAATCCCTTCTATTTGGGTGGTGAGGTTGTCAAGAAGCGAGGAATATTCGGGAGAAAAGCTTTTTGCCCCTGTGCTGTTCTTGGCTTTCACGTATATGGCAGTGAACACATCGGCGGTTACAGCATCGGGTGTTACGAAGAACGAGTAGTCGGGCGATGCGCTGGCTCGTATGGCGATGGATCCGTTAGGGTTGGTGAGCTCGGTTGGGTCGATCACGCTAGCGGTGATGGTGTATTGGGTTCGCTCGAACACCTCGTTGTCGTTTTCTTCAAGCGTTACGGTATCGCCGAGCGAAAGTCCCGAGTCGGTAAGGTAGTTTTCTGTTACAGCAACTTCATGCTCATTTGCAGGCAGGGAGCCATCAAGAACCTTGGGCATGTTGAACCCTTCGCTTGAAAGAGCCTTCACCCCTACGCTTGCGCGTTTTTGGCCAAGTGGCGTATAGGTCTCTTCTTCCCAGGCTCCTTCTGCGGCGGCAACGCCTTCTAGTGAGGAAACGGCAGCAACATCATCTTCGGTCAGCCCTAAGGTTGACTGTACGCATACGTCGTAGAGGCCTTGCTCGTTGAAGAAGGTGTCGGCGGAATTGCGCAGATCTACGCAGGATGCGCGCAGGCCGCACACCATGGTTACGCCCAATGCGCAGATGACCAGGATGGAAATAAAGCGCTTCTTGCTGTTGGCAATAGTGCGGAAGGTGTCTTTTGAAAATGCCCGTGCCATGATTGGCTACCATTCGATTTTGGCAATAGGCGTGGGGTGTGCGTTTGTTTCGATGCTGGTTACCTGTCCGCTGTTCATGCGGATAACGCGGTCGGCCATAGGAGCAAGGGCAGCGTTGTGGGTGATAACCAGTGCGGTAATGCGCGAGGAGCGACAGGTGTCTTGCAACAGCTGAAGAATCTGTTTACCGGTGCGGTAATCGAGGGCTCCCGTGGGCTCATCGCACAAGAGGAGCTTGGGGTTTTTCGCAAGTGCTCGGGCGATGGCAACGCGTTGCTGTTCGCCGCCGGAGAGCTGGGCGGGGAAGTTGTTGAGGCGCTTTTCCAGCCCAACGCGGCAGAGCGTTTCGGCGGCATCGAGGGAATCGGGGCAGATCTGCGAAGCAAGCTCAACATTTTCAAGCGCCGTAAGGTTGGGAACCAAGTTGTAGAACTGGAATACGAACCCCACGGCGGCGCGGCGGTATTCCACCAGCTGCGATTCGCTGCTGTGAGCGATATCCTGCCCGTCGATGAGCACGTTGCCATCGGTGGCGCTGTCCATGCCGCCCAAAATGTTCAGAGCGGTGGTTTTGCCGGCGCCTGATGCGCCAAGGATTACGGCGAGTTCGCCTTTCTCAACGGAAAAAGACGCGCCATCGAGGGCCCTGATTTCCGCGGCGCCCGACCCGTACCGCTTAACAACGTTGTTGAATTCGATGTACGACATGTCGGCCCCTCGCTTTGCTGCGTACGAAACGGTGCTTTGAATGGGTTTCGCGATAGAGATTGGCTTGTGAAGCCATACGATGCGAAGCACCTTCAGCTTTATTTAGTATACGGGAAACCACCAGGTCTGTGCCGCTTCCGATTCCGCCTGAATTGGCTTGCGCCAAAAGAATGCCTCCCATTTCTCGTGGTTGGGAAATGGGAGGCAATTGAAAGGCCAGAGCGTTATTCCTGCTATGTTGGAGCTACCTGGATGGGGATGGCAGGCGCTAGGGCTAATCGATGGAAATGAGGCGCTTGCGATCTTCGGGCTTGGGCAGTTCCTTCTTGGGTACGTTGATGCTCAAGATGCCGTTTTCGAACTTGGCGGTAATGTCGTCTTCTGAAACGTCGTCGCCAACGTAGAAGCTGCGGCGGCATGAGCCAACGAAGCGCTCCTTGCGAAGGAAGGTGCCGTTTTCGTCCTTGTCTTCTTTCTCTTCATTGGTAGAAGCGTTGATGGTGAGGTAGCCATCGTTTAGCTCGATTTGGACGTTTTCCTTATCGAACCCAGGCAAATCGATGTCGAGTTCGTAGGCTTTGTCGGTTTCCTTGACGTCGGTCTTCATCAGGGAGGCGTTTGCCTTCGGTGCCGGCTCGGTTCCGAAGAATCCGAAATCGAAGGGATCGCTCATAAAGTCATTGAAAAAGTTCCTACGTGCCAACATAGCTATCATCTTCTTCCTCTGCCACGTAAGGGATTGTTGGCTTGCTGATTCCCTTGCGTGGCTGTTGTTTCTTTTGACAACTGAAATAGTACGCGCTTTTTAGCACTCAAATGCCGAGAGTGCTAATTAGGTACCGTTCTGTAACCTTTTATAAGATTATCTAAGTGGGTTATTGATAGATATTTCACTGCTCAAGGAGTCGGTTGCCGAAGCTCGCGCTTGAGAAACTGGGCAAAAGGATTTGATTTGTTTATCGCTCTGGGCATGTTTGAAACTGCACGATTAATTTTTAGTCAATTGGGTGTCAACTATGGGTGCTCGCTTGCTATTATGCGCTCATGCAAAATCGTCAGACATCTTCTTCGCGAAGCGGGAGCCAGCACCGAGAAGAACGATCTTCCCGATCGGGCAGCCGCACGGATCGTTCCAAGAGCACGCGCTCAAATGAAACGCGTGCTGGTTCTGTGCGCTCCTCGAGCCGTTCTGGTGGTCGAGACGAATCTGCCCGTGGGCGCGGCTCACGTGATCATGAAGAACGTGATTTCCACGATCATGATGCGCGCGGTGCTCGCTCTGAACGTCAGATGCGCGGCAAAAGGCACGGACACGAATCTGCTCGCGCCAAGCATGATGTGTGCAGTGAGCAGCGTGGGCGCGAATCTGCTCGTGCGGCACGCAGCTATTCCGAAGGCGGAAACCGTACCAGTCGCAATTCCGACGATTCCTCTTCTCGTCGTGGCGGCAGCACGCGCGAGCGCGAAGCGCATGTGGGCTCGAGCAATCGTGGCTTCAGCCCTCGCAAGGGTCAGGGCCTTGGCTCTTCGTGGATGGCCGATCGCGTCGCTTCGTCTTCTTTGCCGTTTGCCACGGTGGCACCTGTCTTATGCATAGTTGTCGTAGTGCTGATTGCCATTTTCCTGGTAACCGGTATTGGTTCTTGCGTAAGCTCGGCCAATAATTCCTCGCAAGGCGATGCTTCGCAGGCCGATCAAATGGAAATCAGTTACACCCCCTCCGTCCAAGCCATCGATGGTGTGTCGGATCCAGGAACCAACGTCCAGGGCATTTCCCTTGCCGATTCGAATGCGAACTATGTGCCGCAATTAAGCGAAGAGGGCGCCGCGCAGGTGCGGGATGCCATTTCTGCCATTACTGCGAACAACAAGGCTGTTGGTTTTGCCTTTATCGACCTGCAAACTGGCAGCGGATACGTCTATAACCTCGATCAACGCGTATACGGTGCTTCTTCGTTCAAGGGCCATGTGCTGATCTATGGATGTCAGCAGGCGCTTGAAACGGGGAAAACGAGCATTTCACGGGTGAACTCCAGCGCGCAAGATGCCATCATAAATTCCGACAATACCTCTTATTACCGCATGCGCAGCGTGTTTGAAAGCTCGGCATCAGAATCGCTTTCTGCGTGGCTTTCGTCCATGAATATCTCTACTACGCTTGCCAACGACACGTCTTTTCTCCACTACTCGGCTCGCGAATCGCTAAAGCTGTGGATGAACACATTCCTCTATTTGAACTCGTCTGATTCCAATAAAGAAATCACTGAGTGGGTGAAAAAGATGTTCTCTGGCACTGCCGTTTCGATGGTACGTAACGGCGTGAACCCAAACTCCAATCCGGTAAGCCGCGAAAAGATGGAAAGCGTGACCAAGGAGCTTCTTGGCGCGTTGTGCACTGGCAAGAAGACGGTAGAAGTTGGCGAAGCCAAGAAGGCAAAAGCGAGTTCGGCCGACGAGTCAGTAACGGTGTATGACAAGGCCGGTTGGATCAACGGGTCGAGCGATGACTCCGTATGCGATGCCGGCATCATCGAAGAAGATGGCAAATATTACCTTATTACAATCATGACGAATCTTGCCGACGGCGAAACCAGCCGTGCTGAGGTTAGCGACCTTGCTGCTGCATTGTGGGATCAGCGTTCAACGCTTGCCCCCGAGCAGGGATACAAGTTGTCCTAAAGCAGAGCTGGGCGAGGCTCGTGCCTCTAGGCAGTCTGTTTGTCTGAAAATCCTGCAGAAAACGTGAAGATTTCTGCAAAGGCCCAAATCGGTTCGCTGCGATGATTGACGAAGAATGCGAATGCAGTATAAACTGCAAAAGTTCGCTTTCAAAAGCCCCGTACATGCTTGCGATTCGAACTCTTTTCCGCCTGGGAAACGTCCCTGCGCCGGCCAAGCTGGTCCAGAGCTTTTCGGTAGCACCGTTTTTGCGGGAAGGAAAGAGATGCGGAGTAGGATCCCGCGCCTCGGGTTGGCAGCAACTTTTGAAAAACGACACTTGTTACTTTATTGGAGGAACACTGTGAAGACCTATTACGCAAAGCCCAACGAAGTTGAGCGCGAATGGCTTCTCATCGACGCTGAGGACCAGGTTCTTGGTCGCGTCGCTTCGAAGGCCGCTCACATTCTCAAGGGTAAGCACAAGCCCACCTACACGCCTCACGTTGACACTGGCGACTTCGTCGTAATCATCAACGCTGACAAGATCAAGATCTCTGGCGTTAAGGCTACCAGCAAGGAATACTATCGTCACAGCGGTTATCCCGGCGGCCTGAAGTGCGAAACCTTCCAGGAGGCCATGCAGAAGCATCCCGAGCGTGTTATCGAGCACGCAGTAAAGGGCATGCTCCCCAAGAACACGCTCGGTCGTGCAATGGGCATGAAGCTCAAGGTTTACGCTGGCGCAGAGCATCCGCATGCAGCGCAGCAGCCCCGCGAGATCAAGATGGAGGATAACTAATGGCAGGCGAAGCAATGTATTACGGCACCGGCCGTCGCAAGAACGCTGTTGCTCGCGTTCGCATCGTTCCCGGCACTGGCAAGGTAACCGTTAACGGTCGCGAAGGTGTTGAGTTCTTCGGTCGTCAGGCTCTTGTCGACTACGCAACCACCCCGTTCGTTGTTACCGACACTCAGGGTCACTTCGACGTAATCGCTCGCTGCAATGGCGGCGGCGTTTCCGGCCAGGCTGGCGCTCTGCGCCACGGCATCGCTCGCGCTCTTCTCGAGGCTGGCGACTACCGTGCAGACCTGAAGAAGGCTGGTTACCTCACGCGCGACTCCCGTATGGTTGAGCGCAAGAAGTACGGCCTGAAGAAGGCTCGTAAGCGTCCGCAGTTCTCGAAGCGCTAAGCGTTACGTTATCTACGCGATGTATTGGAAGGCTCCCATTTTGGGGGCCTTCTTTTTGTTTGGGCCTCTGTGCGGCAAGCAGCTTGCGGAACCACGTGATCTTGAATGTCACGAAGCAGTTAAGTCGCTGTTCTATGCTGTTCTGGCCGACTTGCGCGTGTTTGTCTTTGCGGCTGATCCCGGCTTGACCCCTGAAAGGCAGCGAAAGGCGAGCGGCTGTTCTGGTGAGCAATTGTTCTGGCGAGCGGCTCCTCTGGCGAGCAACCCTTCTGAAGGGTGGCTCGTGACTGATTTCGGCGCTGTTTGCAAGTATCTGCTTCTTAGCCGCCAGCGCTTATCGATAATGAAGGACGTTCGAAAAGCTCAAACGGCAAAAAGCCTGTTCGAAGCGTTGTATTGAAATACGCAATAATGCCGTAATAAAAAAGCGAGTATTATAGTGGCTTTTTGTGCGAAAAAATAGCGCTTATGAAGGAAATGTGGTGGAAATAGCCATCAATATTGCCTAAATGGGTAATTATTCCAGATGAACACGTTTTGAACGTGATCATAACCCGTTCATGCATCAAAACAAGCAAAAGCCTTGTTTGAAGCCTTGCATTCCATTCTGACGGTCGTAATATGAACCCGCAATTTGAGTTCAGCGCAAAGCGGATTTCAGTTGCCAAGCAATGGTTTTAATTTCGGTTTGAAAGAAACCGGTTACGTCCAGGAGGATTGATCATCTATGGCATATGTAGTAGCTATTTCCGCATTCTTTGTTGTTGCGGCATTCGGCATGTTCATTAAGTACGATTGCGGCAACGGTGCTCAGCTTGAGGCTAAGGCTTCCGAGGCTCGCGCTCAGAAGCAGGCTCAGTTCACAGTTGAGTCTCGCAACGTATACCTGCGTCAGTTTGATGAGGCTGCAGCTAGCTTCGCCAAGTAGTCGTTTGACGTTGAACTTTCAATAACTAAACAAGCTTGAAAAAGGTCCCGTAAGGGACCTTTTTTGTGCGCAATGGGCGAATTGCATTGAATTGGGAATGCACGGCTCGGTTCGGTTGGACTTTGGCGGCGAGTGGTACAGAGTTGGTGAAAGCCAAAGTATGTATGGCATGCGCGGAAGAAGGGTGCTACTCTTATGCGCCATGACTATTTCAAAGAACATACGAGGTTTCTGTTTTGCACTGCTTGGAGGCATCAGTTGGGGCTTCTCTGGCGCCTGTGCACAGTATCTCTTTCATCATTACAACGTTGATCCGCTCTGGGTGTCCTCGGTTCGAATGTTGTGCGCTGGTATCGTGCTGTGCGCATTTGCCCTTGCGATAGCGCGTGGTCCGTTCCTTGCGATGTGGCGCAATCGAAGCACGGTGGCATCGCTTGTGATTTTCTCGGTGCTTGGCCTGGCGTCATGCCAGATTACCTACTTGCTCGCAATCCAGAACTCGAACGCGGGTACGGCAACGGTGATCCAATACATTGCCCCCGTCCTTGTCGTACTGTATTTATGCGTAAGGAGCCATCGCCACCCTCTTAAACGCGAGGTTTTGGCAATCGCGCTCGTGATGATGGGCACGTTCCTTGTTGCCACACACGGAAATCCTAACTCGCTGGCTCTGACCCCTGCAGGTTTGTTTTGGTCGCTGGTCTCGGCAGTTACGTATGCTATGTACACCCTTATCCCTCGTAGGCTGATGCTCCACTACGGGAGTGTTCCTGTTGTTGCTGGCGCGCTTCTTATTGGCGGCATTATGCTTTCCATCGTTCTTCAGTCGTGGACGGTAAACCCTGGGTTTGACTTCTCGGGTTGGTTGCTCCTGTTCTTTGGCTTGGTGCTGTTTGGCACCATCATCGGTTTTACGTTGTATTTCCAAGCGGTCAAAGACATTGGTGCAACGAAAACGGGCATTGTGGCCAGCATCGAAACGGTTTCGGCAACTTTGTTCGCGGTGCTGTGGCTGGGAACCTCGTTCAGCTGGATCGACATTGTTGGTTTTGTATTCATCATGGCCACGGTATTCGTTCTTGCGAAGCACCCTGGTGATGGCGACATTAAAGCTGAGGGCTAATCCATCTTGCTGTTTCGTGTATCCGATGGTCTGAGTAGGGCGATTGAACCGCTTGGTCGTTCTTTATAGGGTGTAAGTGCGGTTGATGCCGATTTGAAGGGGCGATTTGGGGAGCGTAAACCGTGCTGTCCTGTTTATGAAGTCCAGGGATTGCGGCGATAACGGCCGCGGTTGCCATCATGCTGAGCCATGTCTATGCCATTCGTGCAATTGCTTGCTGAACCGCTGTACTCGATAAGGCCTAAAAGCAGGCGTTTTCCGATTAGTGCCACTAAAATGCCTTTATCGTGAATCGCTTATTATTTTTGTAAATAGAACATGCTCAACTCAATTATTCCTAATAAGAGAATTGCGCAACAGTGCGCAATAATGAAACCACAGCAAGTTACTGCTCTTGCTTGGGGAAGTAAGAGCGTGGCTCCCGTTCAAACGTGCTGGGGGGCACGTAGTAATGGGAAGGTGAACGCCAATGGGGATCGGAGTTCACCAACTGGCAATCTTGCAGGGGAGTGAGGTTGCTTATGTGGAGAGGGCGCTCGTAAGGGCGCCCGCTGCATTCTAGGATTTGAGGCCCACAAGGAGGGGCATCATTTTCGCTCATGCAAGCCAGGCTTTTGCCTGGCTTTTTGTTTTATGATCGCATCCGTGTTGCTTTGCCCAGAGTGCTGCACCTGGGTCACCGTGCAAGATCGTTCCTGGTCATCTCGCAGTAACGAGCTTGGGCAACCGTCGGATTATCCCGCAGCGCCGAATTCGTGTCGCGCCCTGGTCATCCCGCAGCGCCGCGTCTGGAGTGCCGTCGGGTCATCCCGCAGCGCCGAGCCCGAGCCGCTCCGTCCAGATTATTCTGCAGTGTCGAATTTGTATCGAGCCCGGGTCATCCCGCAACGCAGAACTTTTGCCGCCTCTAGATCGTCTCGTAGTGCCGATTCCAGGTCGCCCTGTCCCCGACACCGCTCCGAAGTCGTTGCGGGGAGGCTGAAAACAGAAAATTGGCTCAGATTGCAACTTATTTGCGATTACGGATTGTTCAGCTTCCCCTGACCGCGGATTGCATCGCAAAAGCGCAGGTAATCGGCTGTGCGACGGCCCGTTTCCCCTTTAGGCGGATGGAAAAGAGTCCGCAGTCGCAAAAAAGTTGCAAGAAAGTCGGTATTTTTGTTTTTTGCGGCGGGTAAGCTGTCGCAACAGGACAAATCTCGCAAAAGACGCGTGGAGGCTCGTCGGCAGCGGCAGCGAGCTGCTCTTTTTTGAGCTGTGACCCATGGTTTTCCTCAAGGCTGATTCCCCGAACACGTTCATCCTGCGAATGGTTAGCGTTGAAAACGTGTTCCAAATTGAACGTGTTCGATGGTCTTTACATGGGGCTTTGCTGTTATGATCGTTTTACATGCACGAATGCGCAGCTTGGTTTATGCCGGGCAGCTCGTATTCTGCAGAGGAGGGGGAAATGAGAGTTGAAGATTTACGCTACTTTGAGCATCTTGCTGAAGTGCTCAACTACACACGCGCATCAAAAGATCTAGACATTTCGCAGCCAACGCTTTCATTGGCAATCAAGCGCCTTGAAGAAGAATGGGGCGTGCAATTGTTTTCGCGCAATCGCTCTACGGTTGAACTTACTGATATTGGGCGGGATATCTCAGATTGCGTTACCGGCGCTCTGCGCAGCCTCGACAGGGCGCGCGTGCTTGCCGAAGAATCCCTTGGCACAGAAAACGCCACGATCAATCTTGGAACCATTTACGCCATGCAAGGCAAGTTCTGGTCGCAGGCTCTGTTTGAATTCCGAGAAAAGAGTCCGTTCGATCCGCATATCACGGTTACGCAGGCTTATTCGCGCGAACTACTTCGCAGATTGCGCACAGGGCAGCTCGACGTTGCTTTTGCCAGCCGCATAGAGGACACGCCCGACTTGCGTTACAACCTTTGCTGGTCTCAGCCGTTGGTTCTGGGCGTCAACAAAAAGCATCCGTTGGCAAAAAAGAAAGAGGTTTCGCTGGCGGAACTGAAGGGGCAGGAAATTCTTTCCTACGATCCCGCTTCGCCTGTTTACCAAGAAATAGTCGACTTAATTGAAGGCTACGACCTTAATGTGCAGTTCTCTTACGATGACGAGATCACGCTTTCGTCGTTGGTTGCTGGTAACGAAGCGAAGACCGCCCTGTTCTGCTACTCGTTGATGATCAACGCATTCGATGATGTGGTGTGCATTCCTGTGCGTGAGGCGCCGATCGACTTCCATAAAACCTATGTGGTCAGTCGCGATGAAGGTCGCCAGCCAAAAGTCGTACAAGAATTCATCGATTTTATGAGTGCTCACCGTTTTCCTCGATTATTGAGTTAATATAGAACGCGTTCAAAACGTGTTCTAAAACGTGTTCGTTATTCAGGAACGGGAATACCTGAGCCAGCGTCATTGCGTTTTCTGAATACTGTCGAGGGGATGTGTTCATGATGCAAAAGGGACAGCATGATCAAAGCAAAGTAAACGTAACGTATTCGTACGCTAGCGAACAAGGACTACAGCAGAGGGCAACAGCTCCGAACCCGCCTACGGAAACGCAGCTGACCGATCCTCTTTCCTTTATGGCAAAGGCGCGTTGGTTTGTGCTTGGTTTGCTTGGCGGAATTTTCGCCATGATCGCCAAGCTCGCTCTTCCTACCAAGATGGGCTTTGAGCAGCGTAAGCAGTCCGAATGGGCTGTGTGGGCAGGCTTTGCGGTTAACACCT
Source organism: uncultured Eggerthella sp. (assembly GCA_900553605.1). GTDB lineage: Bacteria > Actinomycetota > Coriobacteriia > Coriobacteriales > Eggerthellaceae > Anaerotardibacter. The sequence goes on from USDX01000007.1 coordinate 53,526, forward strand.
TCCTGCTGGTTGTTCTCATCAACACCGGTTGCTTGGACATGCTTATCGCAAGCTTATCGGGCACGGCGGCAGCCCCTGCATATGTTTCTCCCGCATTTGGTTAGGCGGAAACCGAGTACAACACACTTTATCGATGGTGAAACGGCCTGGGCGTAGCGCTCGGGTCGTTTTTTGTGGTGCCTGTCTGGTTTTCGTTGAGGCATAAGCTGGCAGCGGATGTTCTTTTAGGATTGTGCCAAATCAGCTAGGCGAGATAGTGTTCGGCCACTTACCGCCACTACCTTCCGCTTGCGTGTGAAAAAGCGCCAAAACCATGCTCCAATGAGTGAAACAAACCCGTTTCGCGAGCGAAAACTGATTGAAACAAATGCTGATTAGGGTTGAGAGGTACCGAAAAGGCGGCGATGGTTATGGCAAAATAACCAAAAGCCGTTAAGCAGTCGCATAAGCGTCAATACCTAAAAGGAGAAAAGATGGCCCACGTTTCTGAAATCTACGGATCGATGGTGTTCAACGAGCACGTCATGAAGGAACGCCTTCCCTCCGCAACCTACAAGAGCCTTACCAAGACCATTAAGGAAGGTAAGCCTCTCGACATCGAAGTTGCGAATGTCGTTGCTCACGCCATGAAGGAATGGGCTATCGAGCACGGTGCTACCCATTACACGCATTGGTTCCAGCCCCTTTCAGGCATCACCTCTGAAAAGCATGACAGCTTCCTGAACCCCGTAGGCGACGGCACCGCAATCATGACCTTCAGCGGCAAGGAGCTTATCCAGGGCGAGCCCGATGCGTCGAGTTTCCCCTCTGGCGGTTTGCGTGCCACGTTCGAGGCTCGCGGCTACACTGCATGGGATCCTACCAGCTTTGCATTCATCAAGGATGAAGTGCTGTGTATCCCTACCGCATTCTGCTCCTACACCGGTGAAGCACTCGACAAGAAAACCCCGCTTCTCCGTTCTATGAGCGTTGTTAACGAACAGGCTCAGCGCGTTTTGAAGTTCTTTGGCGAAGACGGCCATCGCGTGGTTTCCACGGTTGGTGCAGAGCAGGAGTACTTCCTGATTTCCGAGAAGGATTACGTAAAGCGCCAAGACCTCGTCATGACGGGCCGCACCCTGTTCGGCGCCGCTCCGCTTAAGGGGCAGGAGCTCGAAGAGCATTACTTCGGCGCCATCCGTCCTACCGTCAACGAGTTCATGAAGGAAGTCGATGACGACCTGTGGGCACTGGGTGTTTCCGCAAAAACCAAACACAACGAGGTTGCTCCTGCTCAGCATGAGCTTGCCCCGCTGTTCACCAACTCGAATCGCGCAATCGACGAAAACCTGCTCACCATGGAAAAGATGCGTCTCGATGCATCCCATCATGGCCTGGTTTGCCTGCAGCACGAAAAGCCATTCGAGGGCATCAACGGTTCTGGTAAGCACAACAACTGGTCGCTTTCCTACGACAAGGTTAACCTGCTTGATCCCGGCGACGACCCGATGGACAACCTGCGCTTCCTCGTGTTCCTTGCTTGCGTAATCGAATCTGTTGATGAATATCAGGAGCTGCTGCGCATGTCGGTTGCCTCTGCTGGCAACGATCATCGCCTGGGTGCAAACGAGGCACCTCCGGCTATCATCTCTATCTTCTTGGGCAGCGAGCTGGGCGCTATCGTAGATGCCCTTATCTCTGGCGACGAATACCATTCCGCCGATGCTATCGCAATGGATTTGGGCGTTGCTGTTCTTCCGAAGTTCATGAAGGACAACACCGACCGCAACCGTACCAGCCCCTTCGCGTTCACGGGCAACAAGTTCGAGTTCCGCATGCCTGGTTCTTCGGTAAACCTTTCCGACTGCAACATGATCCTGAACACCGCAATGGCAAAGAGCCTGAAGGGCTTCGCCGATGCGCTTGAAGGTGCCGAAGGCGCCGACTTCGAAAAGAAGGCCATCGCTTACATTAAGAAGACGCTCACCGATCACCAGCGCATCATCTTCAACGGCAATGGCTATTCCGAGGAATGGGAAAAGGAAGCCGAGAAGCGCGGCCTTGCAAACCATCGCAACACTGCAGAGGCTCTGCCTTGCTTCGTAGACCAGAAGTCGCTCGATCTGTTTGACGAGTTCAACGTTCTTACCGAGCCTGAGGTACGTAGCCGTTACGAGGTGAAGCTCGACAAGTACAACAAGCTTCTGAACATCGAGGCACGCACCATGATCCGCATGGTTCGCCGTACGTACCTGCCCGCCATCACCGACTACATGGCAGACCTGGCAAGCAACATCACTACGGTAAAGGCTGCTATCTCTGGCGCTGATATGACTGAGACCGAAAGCGTTCTTGAGGTCATCATCGCTGGTGCTGATAAGGCCGCAAAGGCAACGCGTGAACTCATCAAGGTTCACAATGCAGCCGAGGCAATCGAGGCGCCGCAGGAGCAGGCTAACGCTTACGCCAACGAGGTAATTCCCGCCATGGATGCCCTTCGTGCCGAGATTGATGCTCTTGAATGTGTGGTAGAGCGCGATTACTGGCCCGTTCCCACCTATAACGACATCCTTTTCTACGCGTAACGCCAAACCGGGAATATAGGGACAGGTCCCATTTTCCCACTTTGCGAAGAGAGCTCCGCTTGCTAAGTATCACGCAAGCGGAGCTTTTTCTTTGTGCGCTATGCCGAACTGGGAAAATGGGACCTGTCCCTATATTCCCAGGGAGTAGAGCGGCTTAGGCTTTTGTAGTCGTCAGTTGCGGAGCGTTACCAACTTGCAACGATCTTTCCCGATAATTGACATGTGCGGAGAATCTTTCGTGGAGTGCTGTTCGGACTTGCCATGGCTGGCTAAGATGGGGAGCGAAACGGTTCCCGACAACGAAGGGTCTAAAAGCATGGCAAGCGAAAAGGCGCCTGGCAAGCAGTTGGCCAAATCAACGGAGCAGTATCAGCTGTTCGAGCAGGCAAGCAGGCCGCTATTTAAGAAATACGAGGCTGCTATTCGCGAAATGCGCACGCGTTTCGAGATTCTTGATGCCGATCTGGAGTATCGCTTAAGCCGCAACCCGATCCATCACATTGAATCGCGTATCAAGGCACCCAAAAGCGTGTATGACAAACTGTATCGTTACGGTGTTCCGGTAACGCTGAAATCCATGGAGGAAAACATCCTGGACATTGCGGGCATGCGTGTAATCGTTTCCTATATCGACGATGTGAGCGCCTTGCTGAAGGTTCTTTCCCTGCAGGACGATTTGCAGATCGTGAAGGTGAAGGACTACATCACGCACCCTAAGCCAAACGGATACCGCAGCCTTCATATCATCGTGAAGGTGCCTGTTTATTTCCTTGATCGGAAACAGTATGTGCCTGTTGAAATCCAGCTGCGCACGATAGCAATGGACTTTTGGGCATCGCTTGAGCATACGTTGAAGTACAAGCAGGATGCCAAGGTTGAAGGCATCGACATGTTCGACGAGCTGAAAGATTGCTCCGATATCATCCAAGACGTCGAGCGTCGCATGCAGATTCTGATGCATGCCGTGCAGACGTCCGACGTCGAAGAGGCTGCCAGCAGGCGTCGCGCTCAGATCGAGGAGCAAGAAAAGGTTGTTGCTGGCGTTGCCGATGCGGCGTCGGGAAAGCCTGAGCGCGCTATATCCTCCAGCACCAAAATGGTAACCGAGGCCGCGGTGCAGCGATCGATTTCCGATGCCGCCGCCGTTCGCGAGAAAACCGAGTAGCGCACAGGCTGGAATGTTGCTTTGCTGGGGGCATGGCGTATATGCTTGCCCTGCAGGTTTGGGCTGTCTGCCAGGGTCGGGCCCTGTCAGCCATTGGGAATGCTGTCCTCGCAGATTCAGGTGCTGCCGCCTGCCTTCGCTGCAGGGGTGCTCGCACTAATCCGCAAAGTTGGGCTCCTGCAGATTGGATTGACGTGGGAGGTTGCAAAGGTTGCAACCTCGGGAGGCATCGACTCTTCAGAAATCCCCTACCTTTTACGGAGTAGAAGGCTCCAGTTGCTGCCTTTTTGTGCTGAACTACATCACTCTACTTAGTTGGAGTAGAATAGAAAACCGAAAAAGTTCCCAGCGGGGCGTGCTTACGCGTCCTGGGCTTTGGGGGGAAGAAGAACCGCGAAAGGAAGAATAATGGCTGACGTGCAACCTGTTAAGTACATCTGGAAGAACGGCGAAATGGTGCCGTGGGAGCAGGCAACGACGCACGTTCTGACCCATGCCCTTCATTACGGTTCCGGCGTTTTCGAGGGCATCCGCTGCTACCACAACGAAGAAACCGACGAAACGGTTATCTTCCGCCTTCGCGACCATATGGAGCGCCTGCAGCGCAGTTCCAAGATTGCCATGATGGATCTTCCTTACAGCGTAGATGAGCTGTGTGAAGCAACCGTTGAGCTTATCAAGAAGAACGAACTGACGTCCTGTTACATTCGTCCTCTTGCCTACTATGGCTATGGCCAGATGGGCGTAGACCCCACGGGTGCTCCGGTAGACGTCATCATCGCGGTATGGCCTTGGGGCGCATACATGGGCGAAGATGCCCTTAAGAACGGTATTCCCGTCGGTGTTTCTTCCTGGCGTCAGCGTTCCTTCAATGCAATTCCTCCTGCCGTTAAGTCCTCCGCTTCCTACATGAACTCCATCCTGGCAAAGCTCGAGGCAAAGAACCATGGTTATGCGGAGGCCGTTATGCTCAACGAGCAGGGCTATGTTTGCGAAGGCACGGGTGAAAACCTCTTCACCGTTCGCAACGGCATCCTCTCTACGCCTCCGCTGTCCGATGGCCTGCTTGAGGGCATCACTCGTGACACCATTTTGCATATCGCTTCCGACATGGATATTCTCGCTATCGAGGAATCCCTTACGCGCTCTGATCTGTACATCGCCGACGAGATGTTTATGTGCGGTTCTGCTGCCGAACTCACGCCTGTCCGCAGCGTAGATGACCGCGAAATCGGTCCTATGGGCCCCATTACGAAGAAGCTGCAGGAGCGCTATTTCGAGGTTGCCTATGGTAAGGCACCGGAATACGAAGAGTGGATCACTCGCTTCTAATTGAATTGCGTTACCAGTGCGCTTTCTTCAAGCCGCATCCCCCTTTTGCCGTAAGGCATAGGGGTGCGGCTTGTTTTTTCAGGGGACAACATGCGCGCTGCCTGTAAAGGCAACGTATCAGGGGAATCATCAACGGTGAAAGGGGTATGGGATATGCCGGAGCTTAGAACGAGAGAAGTGGAAGATCTGCTTGAGGTCTTTGCGGGCTTAACCCGTCCTGATGATGTATTTGCCCTGCTGGAAGATTTGTTCACCGTTCGCGAGATCAAAGATACCTCGCAGCGTTTGGATGTGGCGCGTATGTTGCGCAAGGGCAGCTCATACGCTGTTATCGAAAAGGCAACCGGCGCCTCTGCGACAACCATCGCCCGTGTATCAAAGGCATTGAACTACGGTGCGGGCGGATATGGTTTGGCATTTGAGGTGCTTGATGCCAAAGAGGCTGAAAAAGAGGAAGCCGCTGAACCGGAAAACCCCGCAACCGCAGGCGAAAACTAAAAGGACGGCAACAGCTATGTTGCCCTGCGAAGCCGCCAAAGCGCGGCTTCTTTACTGAAAGGAACAAAGAGCCAATGAGTTCGTTCGCAGCGTTCTGCAAACGTAAGGATATCGAGATTTCTGTTCAGCGTTATCTGATTGACGCTCTGGGTGCCATGGCGCAAGGCCTGTTTGCCTCGCTGCTCATGGGTACCATTCTTTCAACCATTGGCCAGCAGGCTGGAATCGACGTATTGGTGCAGGTAGGCGATTTTGCCAAAAGCGCCGCCGGTCCTGCCATGGCCGTATCCATCGGTTTTGCGCTGAAGGCGCCATCGCTGGTGTTGTTTTCCCTGGTGGCAGTTGGCTACGCGGCAAACAGCCTGGGCGGTGCGGGCGGCCCATTGGCAGTGCTCGTGGTTGCCATCGTAGCTTCTGAATGCGGCAAGCTGGTTGCCAACGAAACGAAGATAGACATTCTGGTTACTCCTTCGGTCACCATCCTGGTGGGATGTTTGCTTTCCATGGCATGCGCGCCTTCCATCGGCGCGGGTGCTACTGCGGTAGGCTCGCTTATCATGTGGGCTACGGAGCTTCAGCCATTCTTCATGGGCATCCTGGTGTCGGCTTTGGTGGGCATTGCCCTTACGCTGCCAATCTCCTCGGCGGCTATCTGCGCGGCATTGAGCCTCACCGGTTTGGCGGGAGGCGCTGCGGTTGCCGGCTGCTGCGCTCAGATGGTTGGCTTCGCGGTAATGAGCTTCAAGGAAAATCGCTGGGGCGGTTTGATTTCGCAAGGTCTGGGAACGTCGATGCTGCAGATGGGCAATATCGTGCGTAACCCACGCATCTGGATTCCTCCCACGTTGGCCTCCATGATCACTGGCCCTATTGCTACCTGTATTTTCCAGCTCAAGATGAACGGTCCTGCCATTTCGTCGGGCATGGGCACTTGTGGTCTGGTTGGTCCTATTGGTGTGTACACGGGCTGGGTTGCCGATATGGCATCGGGTGCAATGACGGCCATTACCGCTATGGATTGGGCAGGTCTGGTGCTTATCTGTTTCGTGCTTCCTGCGGTATTAACCTACGCATTCGGTCTTGTTTTGCGTAAGATTGGCTGGATCAAGGAAGGCGACCTTACGCTTGAATCTGCTGACGATATGGTGAAAGCCGAATAAAAGGCGGGGCTTCTTAGTTGTTTTTCACTGAAGGGAGGGAATGAACATGGGAAAACGGTTCGCAGCTGTTTTGGTGGCGCTCTGTGTGGCGTTGGCCTCCCTATGCCTTTCGGGCTGCGCAGAAAAAGACAGCAAACCCAGCTACCAGCTGGTAACCGAAGGCAAGCTCACCGTTGCCATGGCGCCCAATTTCCCTCCATTTGACTCTCTGGATGGCGAGGCTCCTACGGGCTTCGATGCGAGCGTCGCCCGTGAAATCGCGAATCGTTTGGGGCTTCAGCTTGAAATCAAAGCAGTTTCTTTCGATGAACTGGTGCAGGGCGTGCACGATGGCACCTATGATGTTGCCATTTCGGCGCTCTCTATCAATCCCAGTCGATCGGAATTGGTCGATTTCTCATCTCCGTATTACCTGGTAGACCAAGTGATTGCGGCCAAGAAGGGCGTGTATGAGAAGGTGTCCGAGCTGAAAGGCAAGCAAGTTGCCGCCGAGGCTGGGACCACAGGGTACGACTATGCCTTGGCGAATGTTACGGAAAATGTTGTTGCCTACAAAACGGCAGCTGAATGTTTCGCTGCGCTGGAGGCAGGGCAGGTTGCCGCTGTGGTAACCGACGAGCCCGCTGCAACATATCTTTTGAGCAACGCCTATCCCAATTGCGTCATCTTAGAAACGGTGGCGACGTGCGAAAAATACGCCGTTGCCGTGAACAAGGACAATCGAGCTTTGACGGATGCCATCAATGATGCCCTCAGCCAGATGGATAAAGACGGAACTTTGGCGGCGCTTCAGGATCAGGTTGGGTAGATTTTTCGCGCTATCTCCGAGCGTTTCTTCGGGTGTGCTCTTTGTCCCAGGTGAGGGGCGCTCGGTTCGTTGTTGGCGGCAGGAGTCAAGCAGGTGTGTACCTTTCCCAAGTGGAGAGCACACGGGCGCGTAGCTGGATTCGATAGCCCCTAGAAGCTACTTGTGGTAGGGCTCGTGGCGAATGATTTTGAATGCCCGATAAATCTGTTCGAGCAGAACAACGCGAGCAAGGTTGTGGGGTAGGGTTATAGGCCCAAAGCTGATGCGCTCTGTGGCGCGCTGCTTCACTTCTTTTGTCACGCCATCGCTTCCGCCGATGATAAAGGAAATATGCGAATCGCTGTTGAGTGCATAATTGTCAATTTTTTGCGCCAGGCCTTCGCTGGAAGTTTCTTTTCCGCGAATGTCCATCAAGATAATGGGACCGCGTTCTGGCAATGCGGAAAGTAAAGCTGCGGCCTCCTTTTCTACATTGGAGTCGGGGAGTTCCCGCACTTCGATTTTTGCATATCCGCCAAGGCGTTTCAGGTATTCTGCGACGGCGTCTTTCCAGAACTGCTCTTTGAGCTTGCCCACGGCAAATATGGTTATACGAAGCATGGTGGCCCCCAATCGCGCTGGCGTTACCAGCTTGAAAAGAAACATTGGTACAGTAGTCATTCGCACGGTATTATATCGGTCGAACAAGAAGCGCGCATGCGCATACCCACACAACACCTAAGGAAGCAGGCGTTATGTCACTCCCCGTATCTGACCTGAACAAAAAGGCTGACGGCCTTACCACCATGGAATTGGGCAAGGTTCTGCCCCTTACTGCCGAAGTGAAAGACGATCATCTTTTCATCGGCGGCTGCGATATGGTGGAAATTGCCAAGGAATTCGGCACCGCACTGTACGTGTTTGACCAGGCCGATCTTGAGGCGCGCATGGATGAATACGTGCAGTCTTTCAAGAAGTACTACGGCGACCGCGCCGAAGTCGCTTATGCTTCCAAGGCATTCCAGAACAAAGCCATCGTGCAGCTCGCCAACGAGCACGGCATGTGCCTGGATGTTTCTGGCGGCGGCGAACTCGCCTGCGCGCTTGCTGCGGGTTTTCCTGCCAAGCGCGTAGTGGTTCATGGCAACAACAAAACCCCCCAAGAACTGCGTGAAGCCATCGAGGCTGGTGTGGGATGCATTGTTGTCGACTCCCGCATTGAATTGGGCCGTATTTCCGCTATCGCCCAAGAGCTGGGCGTTACGCAGGATATCTACATGCGCATTACTCCTGGTGTGGAAGCCGATACGCATGAATTCATCCGCACGGGTTGCGAGGATTCCAAGTTCGGCTTTACCATGCGCGAGGATTTCGCCTTCAAATGCGTGAAGGATGTTTTGGAGACGCCGGGTGTTCGTCTTACTGGCCTGCATTGCCATATTGGCTCTCAGATTTTTGCCCTGCATTCGTTCCGCGAAGCCATCGATGTCATGATCCAGTTCATCAAGCGCATCAACGAAGAATACGATTACGAAATCGAAGGCCTCGATCTGGGCGGTGGCCTGGGTATCGCTTACGTAAAAGAGGAAGAGCCTCCCACGATTGAATCGTTTGCGAAGCTTACCTGCACTGCAGTGAAAGAGCTGTGCGCTGAGTATGGTGTGAAGGAGCCTCGCATCGCGGTCGAGCCGGGTCGCTCCATTGCGGCAACGCCGGGCGTGACGCTCTATACCGTGGGAATCCTGAAGACACTGCCGGGCATTCGTAATATCGTCGCTATCGACGGCGGCATGTCCGACAACATTCGTACCGCTCTTTATGGTGCGGAGTACGAGTCTGTTATTGCCAACAAAGCCAACCAGCCACGTACGAAAGTGGTAACGCTGGTGGGCAAGCATTGCGAATCGGGCGATGCAGTTGCTGCCGATGCTTCAATTCAGAATCCCGACCTGGGCGATATCGTATGCATGTTCGGCACGGGTGCGTACTGCCATTCCATGAGCAGTCGCTACAACGGCCAGCCTAGGCCCGGCATTGTGTTCGTCAAGGATGGCAAGGCTCGCTTGGTAACTCGTCGTGAAACCTATGCCGATTTGATGAGCTGCGATCTGTAAGCTCTTCTTGTGCAGCCACCTGGTTGGGCTGCGATGATGATATACAGGGCCCTGATGACGTGAGCCAAGGTCGATTCGGTGCGGTAAGTGCGGTCGATCCCCGTTCATGCTCGTCAGAGCCCTGTTTTGTTTTAGTGCGATAAGGCCGTTTTGCTTATCCATTTAACGGATCAGTGACAAACGCCAATGTCTTTACGTTTACAATAGATGGAATACAACTTCTACGGAAAGGTGCGCTTCATGGCTGTCAAGGTTGGCTTGGTCGGAACGGGCACGGTTGGCGGCGGATGCCTGGACATCCTTCGCAACCACAAGGAAGAATTCAAACGTCATTTTGGCATTGACATTGAGCTGACCCGCGTATGCTCCCGTCAGCCAGAGGTTGCCGATTCATATGGCTTGAGCGATATCTTCACCACCGATTTCCATGAAGTGATTAACGACCCTGAGGTCGATCTGGTTATCGAACTCATCGGCGGTACCACCTTCGCCAAGGAAGTGGTAATCGGCGCCCTGCAAAACGGCAAGAGCGTGGTTACCGCCAACAAGGCCCTTATGGCTTCTTGTGGCGAAGAGGTTATGAGCTTGGCGGAAGAAAAGGGCGTAGAAATTGCGTTTGAGGCCAGCGTTGGTGGCGCTATTCCCATCATCGTTCCCTTGAAGCACTCTCTTATTGCCAACCGCATCGATTCCATCATGGGCATCGTGAACGGCACCACCAACTACATGATCACGCGCATGGACGAAGACGGCATGAGCTACGATGACGCGCTGAAGGAAGCCCAGGAAAAGGGCTTTGCAGAAGCCGATCCCACGGCCGACGTCGATGGCCTTGATGCTGCTGCCAAGATTGCCATCTTGGCTTCTATCGCATTCAACTCCCGTGTAACCATGAGCCAGGTGTTCACCGAGGGCATTCGTCGCATTTCCCCTGTCGACCTGGCTATGGCTCACGAAATGGGCTATGCGGTGAAGCTCCTTGCCCACGCATACCGCACCGACGCAGGCATTGATGTTCGCGTGCATCCCACGATGATTTCCGAAAGTCATCAGCTCGCCACGGTCAATGGCGTATTCAACGCAATTTATACCGTGGGTGACGCTGCGGGCGAAAACATGTTCTTCGGTGAAGGTGCCGGCGCGGGTCCTGCTGCTAGCGCTGTTATGGGCGATGTGCTCGAGGTTGCTCGCCATTTGCAGATGGGCATCAAGCCAATTGTTGGATGCACGTGCACTGACGATCTGCCCATTCTTTCCGTTGAGGACCTCCATACGAAGTACTACATCCGTTTTGTGGTTGCCGACCGCAGTGGCGTTTTGGCTTCCGCGGCAGACATTTTCGCAAAATATGACGTTTCGGTTAAGACGGTTACCCAGCGCGGCAACGCTGCACGCGACGACGTCGATCTGGTGTTTGTTACCCATACGGCCGAAGAGCGCAATGTGCGCAAGGCCATCGACGACATCTTGGCTTTGGAGGGCGTTGTTACGGGCGGATTCCCATCGGTCATCCGCGTACAGGACTAACAGGCGTTCATGCGGTTGGTTTGGCGATTCGCTTCTCCTGCAATTTGAAAGGGCACGCGCTTTGGCGCGTGCCCTTCTTTTTTGCGGTTCCGGGAATTCCGATTGGATTCCCTGGCTTGTTTCAGTGTGGGTTTGTCCTATTTGGATTCAGGCATGTCTTCCAAATCATAGGGTGTTGCCTGGTACACATAGTAGTTGAGCCAGTTGGTGTATAGCAGCTGAGCTGTGGCTCGCCAGTTGGAAATAGGCTTCTGCGTCGGATCGTCGTTGGGGAAGTAGTGCTTTGGCATGTCAGGGTTCAGGCCCTTTTTCGTGTCGCGATGGAACTCGCTCGCCAGGGTGTCGGTGTCGTATTCGGGATGGCCGAATACGAAGAAGTGGCGGCTATCGGTGCTTTTGGCGATGAAGACGCCAGCTTCGTCCGACACGGAGATCAGCTCTAGCTCCGGGACCTTCTCGATATCTTCCGCATGGACCTCGGTCCAGCGAGAATGGGGCGCATGAATGACGGTATCGAAGCCGCGGACCAGAGGAGAGGTGGGCTTCAAGATCTTGTGCTCGAAAACTCCGGTCATCTTGTGCTGCCTTAGATACTTCGGAATCCCGAAATGATAGTAGGCACCCGCCTGCGCACCCCAGCAGAGGTACAAGGTCGAGAAAACATTGGTTTTTGCCCATTCGAAGATGTCGCACAATTCGGGCCAGTAATCCACATCTTCAAAGGGGAGCTTTTCGACTGGTGCTCCGGTGACGATCATGCCGTCATAGCGCTTGTTGCGAATGTCATCCAAATCCACGTAGAACGATTCCATGTGCTTGGGAGGTACGTGCGTCGCCTTATGCGTGACGGTTTGCAGGAGGTCGACCTCAACCTGCAAGGGCGTGTTCGAGAGCTTGCGCAGGATTTGGGTTTCCGTTTCGATTTTCAAGGGCATCAAATTCAAGATGAGCACGCGCAATGGACGAATGTCCTGATGGATAGCGCGGTGCTCGGTCATAACAAAGATGTTCTCGCTTTCCAAGACCTCTGTTGCCGGCAAGGCATCGGGGATGCGAATTGGCATAAGTGCTCCTTTATTAATAACGATACATTCGTGCGTTGATGCAATAGCAATCACGATTGTACGCGCGGGCGCCCAAGCCTTCTACGTCCGTCAGCCAATCTATAGCCAGTTATAGGTAATTGCATTGACCAGGTTTTTTACTTGTCGATCTAGTGCACCATCTTTTGGCGATGCGCTTTTACAATAGACACTATCGCTTCACGCGCCTCGGTTGCGTGGGCGGGCTTTGGGAAGAAAGGAATACGCAATGAGCGAATCTTTGGCCACAACCTGTGTGCAGGGCGGCTATCGTCCTGGCGATGCCGAACCTCGTCAGGTGCCGATTTATCAATCAACTACCTGGAAATATGACACAAGCGAGCATATGGGCCGTTTGTTTGATCTGGAAGAATCTGGATACTTCTATACCCGTCTGCAGAACCCCACAAACGATTTCGTTGCTGCAAAAATCTGCGAGCTGGAAGGCGGCAGTGCTGCGATGCTCACTTCATCGGGGCAGGCGGCAAATTTCTTCGCTGTCTTCAATATCGCCGGGCAGGGCGATCATGTAGTGGCTTCTTCGGCGATTTACGGCGGTACGTACAATTTGCTGTGCCACACCATGGCACGCATGGGTCTGGAGTGCACGTTTGTTTCTCCCGACTGCTCTGATGATGAGCTTGAAGCGGCATTTCGCCCGAATACCAAAGCGGTTTTCGGCGAAACCATTGCGAACCCAGCGCTCAACGTATTGGATATTGAGCGTTTTGCCAATGCGGCTCATGCGCATGGTGTGCCGCTGATCGTGGACAACACGTTCCCCACGCCGGTAAATTGCCGTCCCTTCGAATGGGGCGCTGATATCGTCACCCATTCCACCACGAAATACATGGACGGCCACGGTGCTGGTGTTGGCGGCTGCATTGTTGATTCCGGCAAGTTTGACTGGAACGCTCATGCTGATAAGTTCCCTGGTCTTACTACGCCCGACGAAAGCTATCATGGCGTGGTGTACACCGAGCGCTTCGGGCTGGAAGGCGCGTTTATCACCAAAGCTACCTCACAGCTTATGCGCGATTTTGGCTCTATTCAGTCGCCGCAGAATGCGTTTCTGCTGAACATGGGCTTGGAGAGCCTCCATGTTCGCATGGCGCAGCACTGCAAGAACGGTCAGTCGGTTGCCGAGTTCCTCTCCAGCCACCCGAAAGTGGCATGGGTTCGTTACTGCGGCTTGCCCGATGACCCGAATTATGATTTGGCGCAAAAGTACCTGCCCAATGGTTCATGCGGTGTTGTGAGCTTTGGCGTAAAAGGCGGGCGTGAAGCGGCAGAGCGCTTTATGGCCAACTTGAAGCTGGCGCAGATCGCTACCCATGTTGCCGACGCTCGTACCTGTGTTCTTCATCCTGCAAATGCAACTCATCGGCAGATGAATGACGAAGAGCTTGCTGCGGCAGGCATCAGCCCCGATCTCGTGCGTCTTTCGTGCGGTATCGAAGACACCGCCGACCTCATTGCCGATATCGATCAGGCTCTTTCGTTTGCGTAATCGATGCATCGGTGCAGATGCCGCGAAGTGAGGACTCCCCTATATAAGCGTTTGCTGCCGTGCATGCCGCCCTCGACTCGTTCGGGGGCGGTTTTTTATGGGTTGTGTATATAATGGCAGGTAGTTTGGATCTGCGTGAATATTCGCGTTCACGCAAAGATCCGCCTATTGCAATCCATCAAGCTAGAGAGTTCCTTTCGCCATGCGTGACGTACACTGCCATATCCTTCCTGGAGTAGATGATGGTGCTCGCACCATGCAGGAATCGCTGCTAATGCTTTCTGAGGCCATGAGGGCGGGCATTACTTCCATCGTATGCACGCCGCGATGCTGCGATCCTTGGTTCGACTTCTCGCGTATGTGGCAGGCTTATCTTCAGCTAAAGCGCCATGCGTCTGCTATTCCTGGTGCACCCGAGCTTTCTATGGGCTTTGAAGTCGACTATCACAAATTGAAGAAGCTTGGGATGGACGCAGCTGTTCAGCTTGGCAACGACCAGGGGGAATTTTTACTGGAGCTTCCTCAAGGCACCCTGCCGCTCGATTGGGAATTCATGGTTCACAATCTGCAGCGCAAGGGTTTCAGGGTCATAATCGCCAACCCGGAGCGATGCCGTGAAGTCCAGAAGGATATCGATGTTGCACGCCGTTTCGTTTCGGCTGGCTGTGAATTGCAGATTTCTGCGGACTGTATATATGGGGGCTTTCTAGATCCTTCGCGCCGCGCGGCGAAGAAGCTGGTGCAAGCTGGTTTGGTCCGCTACCTGGCAAGTGATGCCCGCCACCCTTCCGACTACGAGCTGTTCACCGAAGCAATGGAGTACTTCAAGCGTTTTGCTGATTCTGAGGCAATGGAGAACAAGAGCATAGAAGAGGTTGAACGCGAGTGCGCCGAGGCGGAAGCTCGTGCTGGCCAAAAGAGGAAAGGGCGCGGAGCCGGCCCCGATAGAGGGAAAGTGCCCGCTGGGGTGGACGGCTTTGCTCGTCAGGCTGCCGCAAGCGGTGAACGCCCCTTTGATTCTGAGGCCGAGACATATCGTAGCGCCATGGCTGCTGTAGAAGGCATCGGCGGAAATGCGGAGAGTGTTGGGCCTCGGAGCGCTGCTGCGCCTAGCGTGGTCCGTTCTTCTGGGGGCCGAAGGGTCATGTCGGATAATTCTGCAGCCAACCCGGGGAAACTGCCCCTTCCTGTTGAAGGCGGTACTGCGCGTGCGTCGTATCTTGAGCCAGCCGAGTGTTCTTCGGATGCGGCTCTCGATGCCATGTTCGATGACGTTCCCCTTCGTGGAAAGCATGCGCGAAGGGAATAGGGCTTTTCGGAGCGCGGCTCTGCTTGCATGGATTAACGACGTTAATAAGTGGCCTCTCACCTCTATATATAGGATTCGCCTATAGATTAATCTTGATTTATAGGTTCCTTTTCTGGAACTCTGGTGCGACAATAAAACTGTTAGCGATACCGAAGCTAGCAGCTTTGTCGCATGCGCCCCACGCGATACCCCTCTCGCGCGCGGGCGCTTTTGTGTGAGGGGAATTCCTCTCCTTGCTTTGTACAGAGCCATGTGTGCGCAGGCTTCGCCTGCTTTTGCGTTGTGCTTTGCAAGGTTTAGCCGTGGCACCGTCCTTTGATTCGGCGTCTCTTTGCATGGTGCTTGATTTTTGAGCATGAGCTGCAATTGCCGCAATTGCCGCCAATCTCGTTTTTTATTGCCGGTTGGTTTGTCCCGCGATCCTGTTTCTTGCGCTTTGCAATCTGCCATCTCTTCTGGGCACGTCACATGAGCAGCCTTCAAAAGCGTCGGGCGATCGGCTGTTCCCTGGGACATGCTCGCTGCGCGGGTGGGCGGTTATTTTTTGGCGGTGAGCGTTTTTCTTTGAAAATGTTATTGACGGCTAACTTTTCTCTTGTTAAGTTAATCACGGTTAACTTAGAGGAAGCGAAACTTCCGGTGAAGAACTTCTACACCTCTTCATCGGCAATGTTCTCTTCGGGCTCATATTGGGATGTTGCCACTGCTTTGTCCTTTTATTCGCCGGAAGTTGCGCCGACTCGAAATCTCTTGCTTTTGGACAGGAGTGTGAACGAGGAAGAACCCGCCCTATGGCGGGTTCTTCCTGTTTAGGCTGAGTGTGCGAGTTTGTAGGATTGGGAAATCGGGAACAAGGAAGGTTCGGCGGAATCCTCTGCTCTTCCGATTTATTTGCCGTTCGACATCTTCGTTTTCCCGAATCCGAAACGGGTTAGTGCAGCGCCAACAAGAGTCGCGACGGTATCTACCGCCCAATCGGCGGGGTCGCAGCTTCGGTTGGGGACGAATAGCTGATGCCACTCGTCGGTTATGCCGTAGAGGCTTCCGATGGCCAATGCTGCGAGAAGCGCGGTGCGGGGATTCAGGTGGAAGCGCAGCGCGTTGAACAGCAGTGCGCCGAAAATAAGGTACTCGGTGAAATGGCCAACAGGTGAAACGTCAACTTCATGGCCGAATACCCACTGAGCGCCAGTTGTCAGCACGCCCTTGATTGCCGAGATGATGCCGAGTCCGCTGTTTATCGATTCGCCGGTATTGGCGGACATCCAGAAAATCATTGCTGCCAAAGCGGCAGCCGCTAACCAGCTAAGGATAATTTTCGCAGAGCGGGAAAGGTGATGGGTTGAGCAAGCGTTCATGAGTGCCTTCCGAGTAATGTGCTGCTGCCTTTTGCGTCGTTCAAGAGCACTAGTAGGGTACGCCATCGTGTTGTTGAGAGGGCGCAGTCCAGCGCTGCGGTAAGATAAACCACAGCATTTCATCACCAAGGAGGGATTTTGTTGGAAGAGGGCAAGCGGGCTCAAACGCAGGTAATTGTGCTTATTGCCATCGTTATCCTTGGTTCGTGTCTGGGGAATCTTTCGCAAACCGCGCTGAACGCCATGTTTTCCGGTATGGCGGCAGACTTTGGCGTTCAGATGGAACTGGGCCAGTGGGTTACTACGCTGTACATGCTGGTGCTGGGAATCACCGTTCCCGCGGTTACCTACCTCATGCGCCGTTTTCCGTTGAAAAACGTGGTGCTGGCGGCATTGCTGCTGTTGGTGGTAGGCGCCGCTATCGATGTGGTTGCTCCCAGTTTCGAGGTGCTGGTAGCCGGTCGTGCTCTTCAGGCTGTATCGGCGGGCATAACCATGCCGATGATGATCAGTATCGTTATGACTTCCTTCCCGCGCGATAAGCAGGCAACTGTTATGGGTATTGCGGGCATCGCTATGGGTTTTGCCCCCAATATCGGACCCACTATTGGCGGATGGATGATTGGGTTTGCTGGGTGGCGCAGCTTTTTTGTGGCGCTGTTTGCCTGCGCGTTGGTTCTCCTGCTGCTTGCTGCGGTATTGGTTGCGCGCCGTCCCCAGGCGAATTCGTCTGCAAGGCTCGACGTTTTGTCGCTGGTGCTTTCCGCCTTAGGCTTCGGCGGTCTGCTGCTGGGGTTCTCCAATGCTTCGAGCTTCGGATTGGCAAGCCCATATATTTGGGTTCCTGCAATTCTTGGCGTGTTGTTCTTGGCGCTGTATCTGTACAGGCAAAGGCGTGTCGAACATCCTCTTACCAATTTGCATATCTTCGATTCGTGGCGTTACCGCGTGAGCTTCTGGGCGGCAAACGCATTGTTCGCCAGCTTCATGGGCATCACGCTGATCATTCCGCTGTTCATTGAGAACCAGTGGGGAGGTTCGGCGCTTCAGGCAGGGCTGGCTTTGCTGCCGGGCACGGTAGCGGCTTTTATCGTGAATCCCCTGGCTGGTTGGTTGGTGGACCGCATTGGGGCTCGTCCTGTTGTCGTGGTTGCTTCGGTGTTTCTTGCGGTTGGTGCACTTTCCATGGCATTCATCGACGAAGCGACTCCGTTCTGGGCTATTGTTGCGCTGCAGGGCGTTCGCGCTACCGGTGTTTCGGGTTTGATTGGGCCGTTAACATCGTGGGGCATGGCCGATTTGCCTCATGAGATCATGACCGATGGCTCTTCCTTTGGCACTGCGGTCCGTCAGGCGTGTGCATCTGTTGGCACGGCACTTATGGTATTCGCCATTGCCGCAGGGGCATCGGCGGGGATGTCTTTGGCGGGCTTCCATGCGGCGTTCGCTATCTCGGGCTTTTTTGCGGTGATAGTGCTTGGTCTTGCCGTTGCTCGCATTCGATAGATGCGTGCGTTGCTGAAGCGAAAACTGGAACGGTCTGTGTCGAATTGCGGGGAAGCGCAAAAATTCTTTCGCAGCTCTCTTTTCGTGCGCTGTTTGCGTGGGTAGAATACGTCCCATGGATACTGAAATTAAAATACGCATGGCAACGAAGGAAGACGCTCCCGCGTTGCTGGAAATCTACACTCCTTACGTTCTCGAAACGGCGGTAACGTTCGAAATCGAACCGCCCTCGTTGGAGGAGTTCTCCGCGCGTATCGCGCGCGTTCTTGAGCGTTACCCCTACATCGTGGCCGAAAAGGATGGCCTTATTCTTGGCTATGCCTACGCTCAGGCGTTCCGCCCGCGTGCGGCATATTCCCATTCTGCCGAAACCTCGATTTATGTTCGCAAGGACCTGCGAAGCCGTGGCTTGGGTCGTCGTATGTACGAAGCGCTAGCTAAGCTGCTGCTGTTGCAAAACGTATTCAATATGGAGGCATGCATCGCTCATTGCGATCCTGCTGATGAATACGTGCCCGCAACAAGCCGTCTTTTCCATGCTCGCTTGGGCTTTGAACATGCAGGCCGCTTCAACAAATGCGCACTGAAGTTCGGCCGCTGGTACGACATGATCTGGATGGAACGTATTTTGGCGAAGCCTGCGGCTCAGGAAACCAGTCCTTTCCGTCCTTTGCCTGATATCGATCAGCCTTATATTGACTCGATCTTGAATAGGGCGTAATCACTCTTTCCGTCCCACCGACTGCAAAGGCTGCCTCGTGCAGCCTTTTTTTTGCGCCAGAAACAGGGCGGGTTTCTTCTGCGTAGCAACCGCAGGACGCCAGCATGCCTGAGGCGTCGCGGGGAACGATGAGCCCAGTAGCGCCGCCGTCCATGGTAAGGTGCGGCGCGTGTGCGGAGCGTCGACGCGTTCGCTGCGGGGCTCAATATCCGCTTGCGGGTGAAAGGTGTCCGCCTGCGCGGTAAAACAGGGAGAGCTTTCTTCTGCCTCATTCGCTTCGGCACTTTAGTGTGCTATACTGCGGTCTGCTTTAGTTAAGTAAAGTCTTACCGCTGAAATGAGGTAGTAATGAAGAAGAAGTTCCTTTCGGTGCTGGCCGTGGCTTGCGTTGCCTGCCTTTCTGCCGCCCTGCTTGCGGGTTGCTCGCAGCAGCAGTCCAGCTCCAACGACGGCAACCCCGCCGACAATAAGCTCATCGTGGGCTTCGATAACAGCTATCCGCCGTATGGCTTCATGGACGAGAACAACAACCCTACTGGTTTTGACCTCGACCTTGCTCAGGAAGTTGCCAACCGCAACGGTTGGGACATCGAGCTGTCCGCTATCGATTGGGATACCAAGGACGCTCAGCTGAACCAGGGCACCATCAACTGCATCTGGAACGGCTTCACTATGGAAGGCCGCGAAGATGACTACACCTTCTCCGAGCCCTACATGCTCAACGAGCAGGTAATCGTTGTTAAGAAGGACTCCGGCATCACGTCCCTTTCCGACCTTGCCGGCAAAACGGTGGTAACTCAGGCTGATTCTGCTGCACTCGATGTGCTCGAGGGCGACAAGAAGGACGTTGCCGATACCTTCAAGAGCCTGCAGACGCTTCCCGATTACAACAATGCATTTATGCAGCTTGAGTCCGGCATGGTAGATGCCGTTGCTTGCGACCTTTCCATCGCTCAGTACCAGATCGCTGCTAAGCCCGATGCCTATCAGCAGCTTGAGCCCCTGAGCAGCGAGCACTATGCCGTTGGCTTCAAGAAGGGCGACGACGCTCTGGCGGCTAAGGTTACCAGCACGCTTAAGGATATGTACAACGATGGCACGGTTGAAAAGCTCATCGAGAAGTACGCCGATTACGGCATGAGCGCTGAGAACTGGGTGCTTAAGTAAGGAAAACAAAGCGAGTCTGCGCTCTTCTTCGTCCTCTTTGGATGCTGGTGCAAGAGCGGTGATCTCGACAATGCCGGGCGGAAGGCTACCCCTTCCGCCCTTTGTTGCGTTCAGCGGCTGAATCGCATGGCGCATGAAGGAGGAAGATTATGGAGCTTGGCGTTATGGTTGGCGCCTTGGTGGATGGCTTGGGGCTTTCCGCCTGGATTTTCGTAGTTACGCTGGTTGGCTCTTTGCCGCTGGGCATTGTGGTTGCCTTGTGTCGAATGAGCTCATTCAAGCCGCTATCGCTGCTTGCCCAGTTCTACATTTCCATTCTGCGTGGCACCCCGCTGATGTTGCAGCTGATGGCCTTCATGTTCGGTCCGTATTATCTGCTGGGAATGAATATGGGTACCGACTGGAAATTCGGTGCTTGCGCCGTGGGCTTCATCTTGAACTATTCGGCTTATTTTGCTGAAATCTACCGTTCGGGCATTCAGTCGATTCCAAAGGGCCAGTACGAGGCTGCCTTGGTTTTGGGCTACTCCCGTTCGCAAACCTTCTTCAAGATCGTGTTGCCCCAGGTTATCAAGCGCATCTTGCCTGCAATGGGCAATGAGATCATCACCCTGGTAAAAGATACTTCTTTGGCATTTGTATTGGGTATGGCGGAAATGTTCTCGGTTGCCAAGGCCCTTGCTGCAAGCAACGTGTCTATGATCCCTTATGCCATCGCGGCACTTATCTACTGGGTGTTCTGCCTCTTCATCGAATTCATTTTGGGGCGCGTGGAAAAGAAGCTTGCCTACTACCACGACTAGCGTGTTGGTTTGAAGGATATGGGAAAAGGGGTTTCCTCTATGGAAAATATGCCAGTTGTGAACCTGAGCCATGCGCGCAAGGCGTTTGGCAGCAACGAGGTTCTAAAAGATATTTCGCTTACGGTAAATCAGGGCGATGTGCTGTCCATCATTGGCCCTTCGGGCGGCGGCAAGTCCACGCTCCTGCGTTGCATGACGCTGCTTGAAACACTGGATGCCGGCTCGCTTGCGTATGGTGATGTGAAGGTTGCCGAAGCCGACTCCACGGGCAAAGCGGTGTACGGTGGCAAAGACGTGCTTTCTCAGGCTAAGAAACGCTACGGCCTGGTTTTCCAGAATTTCAATCTGTTCCCGCATTTCACGGTGCTGCAGAATGTGACCGATGCTTTGATCAGCGTGCAGAAGCGCCCAAAGGAAGAAGCGCTTGCCCACGGACGCGAACTGCTTGCCAAGATGGGGCTCGCCGATAAGGAAGATATGGTTCCCTGCGAGCTTTCCGGCGGTCAGCAGCAGCGCGTTGCCATTGCCCGCGCTTTAGCGCTCGACCCTGATGTGCTGTTCTTCGACGAGCCCACATCCGCACTCGACCCCGAGCTTACGCAAGAGGTCCTGCGCGTTATTCGCGAGCTTGCCGATGAGCATATGACCATGGTTATCGTGACGCATGAAATGGCCTTTGCTCGTGACGTTGCCGATCGCGTTGCGTTTATGGATGGTGGCGTTATTGTCGAAGAGGGTCCAGCCCAGCAGGTTATCAACAACCCGCAGCATAATCGCACCAAGGCATTCCTCGCGCGTTTCCAGGAAGGCGCAGCCGATTAAGTATTCGAGAGCCCTTGCTTCTGCGGGGCTCTTTTGTTTAGCGCCGCAGTGGTACGCGGCCTCGATATGCAGAGCATGCTGGTTTTGAAAGGGGAGAGCATGATATTTTCCATTGAAGGTCATACGCCTGATGTTTCCAGTGCCGCGTTCGTGGCTGATAATGCCACGGTTTGCGGTGATGTGAAGGTGGGGGAGGATTCTTCTATCTGGTTCGGTGCGGTGCTGCGTGCCGAGTGCGAGCCACTACGTATTGGCGATCGGACTAACGTGCAGGATAACGTCGTCGTGCATATCGACAGTGGATTCCCCGTAACCATCGGCAGCGACGTTACGGTGGGGCATGGTGCGGTAGTGCATGGCTGCACAGTGGAAGATGGCGTTCTGATAGGCATGGGGTCAACCATCCTCAACGGCGCCGTAATTGGAAAGGGATCGGTAGTCGCTGCGGGCGCTCTGGTGCTCGAAGGGGCTGTAGTGCCGCCTTATTCGTTGGTTGCTGGTGTCCCCGCAAAGGTAAAGAAAACCCTTAGTGCTGAAGAAGTGAAGAACCGCATCGACTATTACACGCCTCGCTATGTAAGAGAGGCAAAGCTGTATGCGGGGTCGAACTAGGGGCGCGTAAAGAGAAGCTCGTGAAACCTATCGGATTAGCAGACATCGCGTCTTGAAAATAAGAAAGGGCCCGCTTATGCGGGCCCTTTCTGGGTTGCGGAATGAGTGCCTATTCCTCGGTTGCCTTCAGCAGGCCGTAGCCACCGTTGTCGCGGCGATACAGGATGTTCACGGCATTGGTGTCGCGGTCGATGTAAGCGAAGAAATCATGACCGAGCAGGTCGATCTGAACCAGGGCCTCTTCTTCGGTGAGGGGCTCGAGAACCAGTTCCTTCACGCGTACTACTTCATCGTCGGCGGAAAGTTCCTTCATCAGGCCGTCGATGTCGAGCTCGGTGCCTGCCTTGGCGGGAGCATCGGCGATCTTCTTGTCGATGATGCGGGTCTTGTACTTGCGGAGCTGGCGCAGAACCTTAGCAGCGGCAACGTCGATTGCAGCGTACATGTTCTCGTCGGTCTCTTCTACGCGGATGATGTGACCGCGTGCGCGCATGGTAACCTCGCACTTGGCGGGGGTGGGGTTAGCAGGGTTCTTTTCAACCTGCAGTACAACCTCGGCAGTAAGGGGGTTGATGTCCATGACCTTCATGGAGTTGCCGATTTTTTCTTCGGCATAAGCGCGGATAGGATCCGTGATGGGCATCTTGCGGCCGGTGATGGTGATTTCCATGATTTCACCTCTCAAACTGAAACGAACTTCGCGGTTTTTCGAGGGGCCCCTCATGAAACTGGAACGTCGAAAACGACAATTCGTGCTGCGTGGAATGCATGGTTGGATGCGTCCTTGCAGCACCTTCTATGATGGGAGGCGGTTTCGTATTTCCCCTCGTCAACCGTCTTCGCTTATTAGTCTAGCGCACTTCTTTCTGATTTCATCAATAAAAATGAACTTGTTCTAAAACGTTGTATAAACGTTGCTATTGGTAAGGCATTTTGAATGATTCGCTCTGCTATCGTGGAACGCTAAAGAGAAGCGGAGGAATACCCTATGGCCCATAAACCGCATAAAGAAACTGGCATCTTCATCAACGAGGTGTCTTCCCATCAGCGTCGCTACCATAAGGTGCTGGAGCTCACCCATTCAACCACCAAGGCGGCAGGCGTCATGCTCCTAGGCGCAATTATTGCGTTGGTGGTGGCAAATACGGCTGCGCACGGAGCGTTTACCGAGTTCTGGCACACCGAAGTATCTTTTGGGTTTGGCGCGACGCACGCAGAGATGTCGTTGGCTCACATTATCAATGATGTGCTTATGGCCATTTTCTTCCTGTTGGTTGGGCTGGAAATCAAGTACGAGATGACGGTGGGCGAACTTACCGATGTTCGTCAGGCCATCTTGCCTGTCGCTGCCGCTATTGGCGGCGTGCTTATGCCTGTGGGCATCTATCTGCTGTTCAACGCGAGCAACCTGGAAACGGTTATGGGTTGGGGCGTGCCCACCGCAACTGATATTGCCTTCGCGCTTGGTATTTTGGCGTTGTTGGGATCGCGCGTCCCTGCCGGCTTGCGAGTGTTCCTCAGCACTCTTGCGGTAGCCGATGACATCGTGGCAATCCTGGTCATTGCTGTCTTCTATGGGCAGAGCCCTTCATTGATGTGGTTAGCGGCTGCGGCAGTGGTTATGGTTGTGCTTGTTGCGCTGAATCGCACTCATGTGTATTCATTGGTGCCATATTTGTTGGTGGGCGCAGTGCTGTGGTACTGCATATTTATGTCGGGAGTTCACTCGACCATCGCCGGCGTGCTGCTGGCCTTCGTCTGCCCCGTGAACGTGGCCTACTGGCAGATCCTCATCGGTGACGCCTTCGCCATCATCATGGTCAAGCAGCTCTTCGGCGGCATCGGCAAGAACTTCCTGAACCCTGCCCTGGCCGGCCGCGCCTTCATGCTGGCGTCCTTCGCCTCCACCATGAGCGGCAACTGGATCGACCCCGCCGTCAGCAAGGCCGGCATCGCCTCCACCGCTGACATCGTCACCGCCGCCACGCCCCTCACCTACCTGAAGGGCGACGACATCGCCGCCACCTTCCAGACCCTCACCGAGACCTACTCCGTGGGCGACATGTTCCTGGGCAAGGTCGGCGGCTCTCTGGGCGAGGTCTCCGCCCTGTGCCTGCTGGTGGGCGGCGTGTACCTGCTGATCCGCAAGGTCATCTCCTGGCAGATCCCCGTGGCGTACATCGGCACCGTGGCTATCCTGACCCTGATCGCGGCTCCCGCGGGCATCGACAACGTGCAGTACATGCTGTACAACGTGTTCGGCGGCGGTCTGATGCTGGGTGCCATCTTCATGGCCACCGACTATGCCACCTCCCCCGTCACAAAGCCCGGCCAGCTGATCTTCGGCCTCGGCTGCGGCCTGCTGACCTGCTTCATCCGCCGCTTCGGCTCCTATCCCGAGGGCGTTTGCTATTCCATCCTGATCATGAACTGCACCACGTGGCTGCTGGATAAGTACATCCGTCCCACCATCTACGGTGCTGTGAAGAAAGAAAAGAAGGAGGCGGCGAAGTAATGAAGATCTCCGGTAAGTTTATTCTCAAGGTCGCCGGCACCTTGACCGTTATTTCCCTCGTTGTGGCCGCCCTGCTGGGTCTGGTCGACAACGTGACCGCCGACAAGATCGCCGCCATCGATGCGGAGAACACCCGCATCGCCATGAGCGCTGTGGCTCCCGAGGGCAGCGAGTTCGGCGACAAGCTGGACATCACCGACGATATGACCGCGGCGGCCGCCTCTCAGGGCGGCAAGCTGGTGGAGCTGTATCCCATGACCACCGGCGGCGCCGACAACGGCTACGTTATGAAGATCTCCGCCTCCGGCTCTCAGGGCAGCATCGTGATGATGGTGGGCGTGGACGCCGACAAGGCCATCACCGGTATCTCCGTGGTCAGCCACGCCGAGACGTCCGGCATCGGCACCAAGGTCGTGGGCAACGAGCCCAACGCCGCCGGTGTCCCCGTTCTGGATCAGTTCCAGGGCTTGACCGGCGCAGGCTCTCTGGTGGTGGGCAAGAACATCATCGCTGTCTCCGGCGCTACCGTCTCCACCAAGGGCATCAACATGGGCGCCAATGCCGCTCTGGCTGTTGCCGAGCTGCTGGGCTAAGAAAGGAGGAGCTGCATTTATGAATTTCGGTAAGCAACTGAAAGAGGGTCTGATCACACAGAACCCCGTCTTGGTTCAGGTGCTGGGTATGTGCTCCACCATGGCCATCACCACGTCGTTCTTCAACGGCCTGGGCATGGGCGTGTCCGTGCTGATCATCCTGACCCTGTCCAACATCTTCATCTCCCTGCTGCGCAAGATCATCCCCAATGAAGTGCGTATCGCCTGCTACATCGTGGTCATCGCCGGCTTCGTGACCTGCGTGGATCTGCTGCTGAAGGCGTTCGTTCCCGCTCTGTCCAGCTCTCTGGGCGTGTTTATCCCCCTGATCGTCGTGAACTGCATCATTCTCGGCCGTGCGGAGGGCTTCGCCTCCAAGAACGGCGTGGGTGCCTCTGCGGTGGACGGCATCTGCCAGGGTATCGGCTATACCCTCGTGCTGATCGTCATGTGCGTATTCCGTGAGTTCTTCGGCGCCGGCACGTTCGGCGGCGGTCTGCTGGGCGGCGGCGCACTGGGCAGCGCACCCGGCATCGAGATCTTCTCCGCCGAGTACGGTGTCAGCGTGTTGACGCTGCCCGTGGGCGGCTTCCTGACGCTGGGCTGCCTCATCGCTGTGATGCAGTGGGCTCTGGCCAAGAGCGAAAAGAAAAAGGAGGCCAAGTAAGCTATGAGTGTGACTACCTTGCTCGCCATCTCTCTTGGCGCTATTCTGACCAATAACTTCATCTTTGCCCAGTTCCTGGGCATCTGCCCCTTCCTGGGCGTGTCCAAGAAGATCGACACCGCCGTGGGCATGGGCGCCGCCGTGACCTTCGTCATGGGTCTGGCCTCCGCCGTCTGCTTCGGCGTCAACAAGATCCTCATCGCCTTCGATCTGGGCTTCATGCAGACGGTGGCCTACATTCTGGTCATCGCCGCGCTGGTGCAGTTCGTGGAAATGTTCCTGAAGAAGAACATCCCCACCCTGTACACCGCCCTTGGCGTGTACCTGCCCCTGATCACCACCAACTGCGCCGTGCTGGGCGTTGCTCTGCTGAACACCCAGAACAATTACAACTTCATCGCGTCCGTGGTCTACGGCATCACCGGCGGTCTGGGCTTCCTGCTGGCCATCTTCCTGTTCGCGGCTGTCCGTGAGCAGCTGGAGGTCTCCAGTGAAAATCCCAAGGCCTTTGATGGCTTCCCCATCGCGCTGGTCACCGCCGGCCTGATGGCGCTGGCCTTCATGGGCTTCAGCGGCCTGAAGGTCTGGTAAGGAGGTAGCAACTATGACTATTGTATATGCGGTCGCCGTTCTGGGCGTACTCGCCATCGTTTTCGGCCTGATCCTCGCCGTCGCCGCCAAGGTGTTCGAGGTGGAGGTCGACCCCCGCCTGCCTGAGATCCAGGCATGTCTGGCCGGCGCCAACTGCGGCGGCTGCGGCTATCCCGGCTGCGGCGGCTGCGCCGAGGCCATCCTGGCCGGTAAGGCCCCCGTCACCGCCTGCGCACCTGCCGGTGCGGAGGGCGCTGCCAAGATCGCTGCCATCATGGGCATGGAGGC
Organism: uncultured Eggerthella sp.; assembly: GCA_900553605.1. GTDB lineage: Bacteria > Actinomycetota > Coriobacteriia > Coriobacteriales > Eggerthellaceae > Anaerotardibacter. The sequence continues at coordinate 80,217 of USDX01000007.1, forward strand.
TCCCTCCGGCGACAAGATGGTGGCCCACGTGCTGTGCAACGGCGGCTGCAACGCCAAGGACAACTTCGAGTACCGCGGTGTGAAGGACTGTCTGGCAGCCACCAAGGTCTGCGGCGGCGACGCCAAGGCCTGCCGCTACGGCTGCTTCGGCTTCGGCTCCTGCGCCGCTGCCTGTAAGTTCGACGCCATCCACGTCGTCAACGGCGTGGCTGTGGTGGACAAGGAGAAGTGCACCAACTGCGGCGCCTGCCGCGCTGCCTGCCCGCACCACCTGATCGTGGAGGTGCCCTACAAGCAGAAGGTGTTCGTCAACTGCTCCAACAAGGACAAGGGCCCTGCCGTCACCAAGGTGTGCGCCTCCAGCTGCATCGCCTGCGGCATGTGTGAGCGCACCTGTAAGTTCGACGCCATCCACGTGGAGAACAACGTGGCCGTCATCGATTACAGCAAGTGCAAGAACTGCACCATGTGCGCCAAGGCCTGCCCCCGCAACGCCATCGAGCCCATCCCCACTCCCGAGGAGAAGGAGAAGTTCAAGGCTGCGCAGAAGGCTGCTGCTGAGAAGAAGGCTGCTGCCGCCAAGGCCGCCGCTGAGGCTGCTGCCGCCAAGGAAGCTCCCAAGGCGGAGTAATCGCTCCAAAAAAACAAGAGACGTGCCGTCAGGCATGTCTCTTGTTTTTTGATGTGGTGCCTCTCTCCGTCCTGCGGCAGGTCTAAAAAAGGAAAGGGCGGGGATAGCCGCCCTTTCCTTTTGAGGCCCGCCGTGGTATACTGGGGAAAAACGACCGCAAGGAGGCTCCCCGCCATGTCCGACACCATCGCTGCCATCGCCACGCCCCAGCTGCCCAGTGCCATCGGCATCCTGCGCCTATCCGGCCCCGGCACACTGGCGGCGCTGGACCGCGTGTTCCGCGCCAGAAACGGCCGCACCGCCGGTGCGCAGCAGCCTCGCAGCATGGTGTATGGCGACCTGCTGGACCGGAGCGGCAGCGTCATCGACCATGTGCTGTGCGTCCGGTTCGCGGGGCCTAACAGCTACACCGGTGAGGACTGCGCGGAGGTACACTGCCACGGCTCGCCGGTGGTGCTGAACGCGGGTCTGGCCGCGCTGTTGGCCGCGGGGTGCCGTCAGGCCAGAGGCGGCGAGTTCACGCGGCGGGCCTTCCTCAACGGACGCATGGACCTGATCCAGGCGGAGTCCGTGGCGGACCTCATCGACGCGGAGACGGCGGAGGCGGCGAAAAACGCGGTGTGCCAGCTGGACGGTGTGCTGAGCCGCACCATCGCCGGTATCTACGACGGTCTGATGGCCATGGCGGCACGGTTTTATGCCGTGGTGGACTACCCCGACGAGGACATCGAGGACGTACAGCGCCAGGAGATGCTGGACACATTGAGTCGTGCCCAGCGGGAGCTGGAGCGGCTGCTGGCCACCTTCTCCCACGGACAGCTTCTGAAGCAGGGCGTCCCCGCCGTGATCTTAGGGCGGCCCAACGCGGGGAAATCCTCCCTGCTCAACGCCCTGCTGGGCTACGACCGCGCCATCGTCACCGACATCGCCGGCACCACCCGCGACACCGTGGAGGAAAAGGTGCTGGTGGGCGGCGTACTGCTGCGGCTGACGGATACCGCCGGTATCCGAAACAGCGCTGACCGCATCGAGGCTATGGGTGTGGAACGCAGCCGTCAGGCGGCGCAGCGGGCGGCGCTGGCCCTGCTGGTGCTGGACGGCTCCCAGACTCTGACAGACGAGGACGAACAGGCCATGGCGGCGGCAGAGCAGACGCCCCGCCTGCTGGTGCTGGTGAACAAGAGCGATCTGCCCCAAAGGCTGGACACGGCGGCCTTGGCTGAGCGGTTCCCCCGCGTGCTGCATATCTCCGCCCAAACCGGCGCGGGGCTGGACGCGCTGGCGGAGACTGTGGCGGCGCTGTACCCTGCGGGGGAGACGCCTGCGGGCGAGCTGCTGACCAACGCGCGGCAGGCTGACGCCGTGGAACGCGCCCTGTCCGCCGTAGCGGAGGCCCGCGGCGCACTGGACATGGGCATGACGCCGGATGTGGTGCTGACGGACTGCGAAGCGGCGCTGGAGGCACTGGGCGAGCTGAACGGCAAGCGCATCCGCGAGGATCTGGTGGATACCATCTTCTCCCGCTTCTGCGTGGGAAAATGACCGTATTTTTGTAAGAGGTGCGCAAATTTTCGGGTTTCCCCTTTTCAACTGACGCGTTTCGTGTTACCATGGAGTATCGTGAACATCCATTCGACAAAAGGAGGCTTTTGCTATGCGTGACTATATCATCATGACCGACAGCTGCTGCGATCTGAACGCCCACATGGCCCAGGAGCTGGAGCTGAATGTGGTGCCCCTGACCGTCCACATGAACGGCAAGGACTACGCCAACATGCTGGACGGCAGTGAGATCAGCTTCGAGGAGTTTTACAAGAACATCCGCAGCGGCATCCTCAGCACCACCTCCGCCGCCAATGTAGGACAGTTCGAGGACGCCATGCGCGCCGTGCTGGCCCAGGGCAAGGACATCGTGTGCATCAACTTCTCCAGTGCTCTGTCCGCCACGTACCAGAACGCCTGCATCGCCGCCAAGACTATGGCGGACGAGTTCCCCGAGAGCCATGTCTACGTGGTGGACTCCCTGTCCGCCTCGCTGGGGCAGGGGCTGCTGCTGTATCTGGCGGTGCAGAAAAAGCGGGAGGGTCTGTCCGCTGAGGAGCTGGTGCAGTGGGTAGAGGAAAACAAGCTTCACATTGACCACTGGTTCACCGTGGACGACCTGAACTTCCTGAAGATGGGCGGCCGCGTATCCGCCACCACCGCGTTTCTGGGTACCATGCTGTCCATCAAGCCGGTGATGCACACCTCCGACGAGGGCAAGCTGGTGCCCGTCAGCAAGGCCCGCGGCCGCAAGGCCAGCCTGCAGGCCCTCATCGACAAGGTGGCGGAGCTGGGCATCGAGCCCAGTGAGCAGGTGATGTTCATCTGCCACGCAGACTGCGAGAAGGAGTCCCGCGCCGTGGCAGAGGAGCTGAAGGCCCGCTACGGTGTGAAGGAGGTCTACATCAACTACATCGGGCCTGTCATCGGCAGCCACACCGGCCCCAACACCATGGGCCTGTTCTTCGTGGGCACCAAGCGCTGACACATGATTTCACATTCGGAGGGAACGCACATGGAATGGCTGGAGCTGAAGATCGACACCTCGCCGTCGGGGCTGGATGCGGTGACGGCACTGCTGGAGCAGCAGGGCATCACCGGCGTCATCATCGACGATGAAGCGGATTTCAAGGATTTTCTGGAGCATAACCGGCAGTATTGGGACTATGTGGATGAGGACCTGCTGCGGGAAAAGGCCGGCGTCAGCCGCGTCACCTTCTATCTGGAGCGGAACGAGGATGCCCTGAACATCGTGGCGCAGGTGCGCATCGCCATGTCCGCCCTGAAAAAGGAGCATCCGGAGTACGGCCCGATGCTGCTGACCATCGACAACGTGGCCGATGCGGACTGGGAAAACAACTGGAAGAAGTTCTACAAGCCCATGGAGATCGGGGAGCGGCTGCTGGTGGTACCCCAGTGGGAGGAGACCAAGGCCAGAGGGCGGATGAAGCTGGTGCTGAACCCGGGCCTCACCTTCGGTACCGGCAGCCACGCCACCACCCGTCTGTGCCTGCAATCGCTGGACAAGTACATCCATGGCGGCGAAAGAGTGCTGGATCTGGGCTGCGGCAGCGGCATCCTGTCCATCGCGGCGCTGGTGCTGGGGGCCAGAGAGGCTTTTGCCTGCGACATCGACGAGAAGTGCGTGGACGTGGCCTACGAGAACGCCGCCCTCAATGGCATCGGCAAGGACCGCTACACCGTGCGCTGGGGCGACGTGCTGACGGACAAGGCATTACAGGCGGAGTTCGGCGGCGACTACGACATGGTGGTGGCCAACATTGTGGCGGACGTCATTATGGGGCTTTCCGGCAAGGTGCGGCCCTTCCTGAAGGAGGGTGGTCTGTTCCTGTGCTCCGGCATCATTGATGACCGCGCGGAAGAGGTTTCCGCCAAGCTGCGCGCCGAGGGCTGGACCATCGTGGAGCAGCACGACTCCGAGGGCTGGTACAGCTTCCTGTGCCGGTAAAAATCAAAACCTCCGGCTAAGCCGGAGGTTTGGTCTGGCCCTATAAGGGCCTATTA
>USDX01000008.1 GCA_900553605.1 uncultured Eggerthella sp.
AAGGTTATCGACCTTATCCAGCCCTTCATTAAGGGTGGTAAGACCGGTCTGTTCGGCGGTGCAGGCGTTGGTAAGACCGTTATCATTCAGGAGCTCATCAACAACCTGGCTCAGGAGCATGGTGGTACGTCCGTATTCACCGGCGTTGGCGAGCGTACCCGTGAGGGTACCGACCTGTTCCTGGAAATGACCGATGCAGGCGTTATTAACAAGACCTGCTTGGTTTACGGTCAGATGAATGAGCCTCCGGGAGCTCGTCTTCGCGTCGGCCTGTGCGGCCTGACCGAAGCAGAGTACTTCCGTGACCAGGGTCAGGACGTTCTGCTGTTCATCGACAACATTTTCCGCTTTACCCAGGCAGGTTCTGAGGTATCCGCACTTCTCGGCCGCATGCCTTCCGCAGTAGGCTACCAGCCCACCCTCGCTACCGAGATGGGCGACCTCCAGGAGCGCATTACCTCTACCAAGACCGGTTCTATTACGTCCGTACAGGCCGTATATGTTCCCGCCGACGACTTGACCGACCCCGCGCCGGCCACGACGTTTACCCACCTCGACGCTAAGACGGTTCTTAATCGTTCCATCGCCGAAATGGGCATCTATCCTGCTGTTGACCCGCTGGAGTCCAGCTCTCGCGCTCTCGATCCCGAGATCGTTGGCGAAGAGCACTACCGCGTTGCTGTTGGCGTTCAGGAGATCCTGCAGAACTACAAGGACCTCCAGGACATCATCGCAATTCTTGGTATGGACGAGCTCACGGAAGATCAGAAGGTCATCGTTAACCGCGCACGTAAGGTGCAGCAGTTCCTCGGCCAGAACTTCCATGTTGCTAAGCAGTTCACTGGCCAGGATGGCGTCTATGTAAAGATGGAGGACACCGTTCGCTCCTTCGACGAGATCCTCAAGGGCAACTGTGACCATATCCCCGAGGTTTGCTTCCGTACTACCGGCTCTATCGAGGATGTTTACGCAGCCTACGAGAAGCTTCAGGCAGAGGAGTAAGTCATGTCGGTGATCAGGTGTGATGTCGTAGCAAAGAACAAGGTGCTCTTCTCAGGTGAGCTCTACAATGTCATGGTTCCCGGCACCGAAGGTGAACTGGGTATCATGGAAAACCATGAGCCATTTGTATCCGCCCTTAAGGACGGCGTCATCTGGGCCCGCACCCAGCAGGAGGGCGGCGAAGTTTTGAGCGCTGCCATCATGGGTGGTTATGTCCAGGTGTTGAAGGACCGCGTCATCGTTATTTGCGACAAGACGCGCCAGATCCAGCGCATCAACGTCGACAGGCTTAAAAAGGATATTCCTATGCTTGAAGAGAAGATCGCTAACCTCAGCGAGACGAGCATCGTTTCTCGCTCTCTTCTGACGCGTAAGCTGCGCTGGTGTAAGGTTCAGCTTGCTGCAAAGGAAAAGGAAGACCTGTACAAGTAAGGATCATCCACGATTACCTTCAGTTGGTTTTTCTGATCTGTGCCAGAATCGAAAGGCGACCCTACGGGGTCGCCTTTTTGCGTTTGCATGGGCACGGGCGGGTGTCGAAGCCACCTGATCGGGGGGCGAGCGCTCCATCTGCATCTCGCGGCACTTCGCGTAGCAGTCGAAGCCGTCTGATCGGGGCAGACGGCCATCCGAGGCGCCTGATCGGGAGGCAGACGGCCATCTGGAGGTGCCCGATCGGCGGCCCCTCGGGGCTTGCCCGTACCGTAGGCATTGTGCCGAATGATCGCCACTGAAGTTTATCGACGGGTCATCTCAGACCGTAATATGTGTCAGGGGCGGGCGATCTGGTGTTGGCGATTTGCGCGGTTAGGTGAGACCGGTTGGCAAGATATGCGCGCTATGTATGATTTGGAGGCCTCGGACGGGATTAGGGGTCCTTCCTGGCAAGAATTTCACGTAGTGTATTCCTGGCTAGCGGTTTGTAGGGCATTTTGGATACACCGCGCGCGAATCTTGCCAAAACCATCTAATTTTGGATACATAGTGGCGATATGTTGCCATGAAGGGGCGTTTTTTCTGTCCGAGGCTCCTTTGGGGATGCTTCAAGTGAAAATCTTGCCGCGGTTGGATGGTGGGGAAAGCTTTAGGCGAATATCTTGCCATTGCTGACCGGTGGAGAACGCATCACGGAGAAATCTTGCCATCGCTGCCCAGCGGAGAACGCATCGCGGGGGAAATCTTGCCATTGTCGATCAGCGGAGAATGCGTCACGAAGAAATATTCCCATCGTTGAGCACTTTGAGATGCGCCTTAGCGGAATACAGCGGCAGCCATCGCGACCTCTGAGATTTGCCTTAGTGAAATAGCGCGGCAACCGTCGCCGAACGCTTTGGGATGCACGTTGGCGAAATGATGCTGCAGCCATCCCCCCCCCAGCAGCAGCGAGCCTCAACCAGCGAAGGCGGGCCCGCATCCCAGGATTAAACTCTCGGCGCGCGGGTGCGCCCTCTCGTGGGGGTGTGCACTCTCGCGCGAGTGCGCCTTCGCGTGCTTGTGCCCCCCCTCGCGCGGGTGCGCCTTCGCGTGCTTGCGACCCCTCGCGCGGGTGCGCCTTCGGATGCTTGCACCCTCTTGCGCGTTTGTATCCCCTCGCGTTTCTGCCATTTCGGCCCTGAGGACTTTCCCGTTTCTCTATCCTTGTGCGTTAATCGAACAAGAACTGTTGTTTTGATTGCAAGTCTGCCATTTTTGGCATTCGATGGCACAATAAAGAACGATAAGTATTTCGAGGTTGCGCATTCGCGCACAGCATAGGAGACGTACATGGCATTTGCTCATCTACACTGCCACACTGAGTATTCTTTGCTAGACGGTGCTACCCACATCTACGACATGGTTAAGCGCGCAGCCGATTTGGATATGCCAGCCGTGGCTATCACCGACCATGGTGTTATGTCTGGCGTTCCGGAGCTCGACGAAGCTTGCCGCAAGGTCAAAAAAGAAACCGGCAAGTGGGTTAAGCCTATTTTTGGCTGTGAGATCTACTTCACCACCGACAGCGAACTGAAGAAGCAAAAGCAAAAGCTTCATCACATGATCCTTCTGGCAAAGAACAATGCGGGTTACCACAACCTGTTGAAACTGGTCAGCGAATCGCACGTAGACAATTTCTATTATCGTCCGCGCACAACATTCGAGATGCTCCAGAAGTATTCTGAGGGCATTATCGCTACCAGTGCGTGCATCGCAGGTATTATTCCTCGCTGCATCGATGACGGGGCGTTTGCCGAGGCCAAGGAGTGGGCGCAGAAATTTGCTGCACTCTACGAGCCCGGTGATTTTTATATCGAGCTTCAGGATCAGGGCATCACCACCAATGCGGGCATGTCCCAGTACGAAATGAACTGCAAGCTTACCCAGCTTGCTCGCGAGCTAGGCCTGCAAACTATTGCCACCAACGACTTCCATTACCTTACGCAGGAAGACGCAATGGCGCAGGACGTTATGCTCTGCATCGGCACCAACGCCACGATCACTCAGGAAAAGCGCTTCAAGTTCCCGAATGACCAGTTCTACATGAAGACCGAAGAAGAGATGCGCCAAGCGCTGAAAGACTTCCCTGAGGCGTGCGACAACACGGTTCTGCTCGCCGAAAAGTGCAATGTGGAACTGGAGCGAGACGAAATTCTCCCACGTTTTCCGTTGCCCGAAGGCTATACCGAAGAAATGCTCTTCCGCGAAGAGATCGAAAAGGGCCTCGAGCATCGCTATGGACCCGATTGGCGCAATGTCGTTATTGCCGACAACACCGGCAAGGAAAAGTCGGTTCTGGAACAGTACGAATACGAAGCCGACATCATCGTTCAGCAGGGCTTCCCGGCTTACTTCCTTATCGTTCAGGAGTATATCCGCTGGGCTCGTGAAAATGGCATCGGCGTAGGTCCCGGTCGTGGTTCTGCAGCAGGATCGCTCTGCACGTACGCTATGGGTATCACCGACCTTGACCCCATCAAGAACGGCTTGATGTTCGAACGCTTCCTCAACCCCGAACGTGTTGAGATGCCCGATATCGACGTCGACTTCGACGATCAGCATCGTCAGGATGTTATCGAGCATATTCGCGAATTCTACGGCGAAGACCATGTTGCGGGCGTTATCACGTTCGGCAAGTTGCAGGCAAAAAACGCTGTGCGCGATGCTGCGCGTGTTTTGGACTACCCCTATGCTGTGGGTGACCGTATCTGCAAACTTATTGGTGGAGAGCTGGGCATCACCATCAATGGTGCGCTCGAGACCAATCCCGACCTGAAAAAAGCCTACGATACTGAAGAAGATGTAAAGCGCGTTATTGACGCCGCAAAGTCTATCGAGGGCCATGTGCGTGGTGAAGGCGTGCACGCGTGCGCAACTATCATTTGCCGCGACCCCATGAGCGATCATGTCCCCATGAAGCGCGATACCAAGGGCGGCGGCATCATCACCCAGTACGACGGTCACTATACGCCTGACCTGGGTCTGCTAAAGATGGACTTCCTTGGCCTGCGTACCTTGGGCGTGCTTTCGCGTGCCTGCAACAACATTGAGGCAACCACGGGCGAAAAGCTTCTTCCGGAAGAAATCCCCATTGAAGATGATCGTGCGTTTGCCCTGATGCGTGGCGAGCTTCGCAAGAACGGAATGCCCCTTAACATGGATGGTTTGTTCCAGGTTGAAGGCGCGCTGTATGTGAGCTTGTTTGCGCAGATTCCGCCAGAGCGCTTTTCTGACGTTGTGGCTTCCATCGCACTTAACCGCCCGGGCCCGCTTGAGTCTGGCATGGTCGAAGACTATGTAAAGGTGGTACAAGGTAAGAGCCCCGTCCACTATTACGACGATCGTCTGCGTCCTATCCTGGAAGAAACCTACGGCACGATGGTGTACCAGGAACAGATCATGCAGGTGTCCATGGTAATGAGCGGTTTTTCTGCTGGTAAGGCAGATAAGCTGCGTAAAGCAATGGGTAAGAAGAAGCTCGATGTTATGCGCGAGCTTCAAGAAGACTGGAACAATGGCGCAGTAGAAAACGGCTATTCGCTCGACATCGCTAAAGAAATTTGGGAAGACGCCGAGAAGTTCGCAAAGTACGCGTTCAATAAATCGCACTCTGCAGCATATGCGTTGCTTGTTATGCGTACGGCATACCTGAAGGCGCATTATCCGAACGAGTATATGGCTGCTGTTCTGTCCAGTTACATGGGCAACAACGATCGCCTTATCAAGTACATTGCGAGCTGCAACCGCAGCGGCATTCCTGTTTTGCCGCCTGATGTTAACTCGTCCAATCTGGAATTCACCCCGCTTGAAGAGGGGATCCGTTTTGGCTTGGCGGGCGTTCGCGGTGTAGGCGAAAAGGTGGCTCAGTGCATCATCGACGAGCGAGAGAAGAACGGTGAGTTTACTTCGCTGCATGATTTCGTGAATCGCGTCGACTCTTCGGCTTATAACCGCAAGACGCTTGAGGCATTGGTGAAATCAGGAGCGTTCGATTCTACGGGCTATACTCGCAAGCAGCTGATGCATCTTATCGACGAAACGTCTCTCCTTGAAAGCGCGGCGAAGCGCCAGAAGGACAAAGCGGCTGGTCAGCTTGATATGTTTAGCATGTTCTCGGATGTGGATGAAAGCTTCAAGGACGATATTCCCGAGCCCGATGGCGTGGAGTGGGATAAGAAGACCTTGCTTGCCTTCGAGAAGGACATCTTGAAGATGTACGTTTCCGACCATCCGTTGCGACGCTACGAGAACTACCTTTCGCGTACCATGAAATACACCTTGGGTGAATTGAGCGAGCGAGAGCAGGGCATTAAGTCAGCTACATTTGCTGGAATGGTTTCCGAGACGAATGTTCGGCGAACCAAGCGTGGCACCCTGATGGCAAGTTTCACGCTCGAAGATACCTCGGGGCATGTTGAGTGTGTCTGCTTCAACTACGACAAGTTCAAAGAAGCCATTCAGGAAGATGCGATTATCACCTGCAAGGGTAAGTTCGAAGTAAGCGATCGCGGCAGCCAGATCATCGTGTATGAAGCTGCTCTACTGGAACTTTCCGACGAAGACGCTAATGTTGCCCCGCTTCAGCTTGAGTTGAGCATCGCGACGCGCGAGCTTGATTCGGTGACTTCCGATAAGCTGATGCGTATCCTGAAGGATCATCCAGGAAAAGATCCGGTAGTGCTCTATGTGCGTCAGGCCGACGGACGACGCATGCGCGCCGAGCTGCCCATGACGGCCGATTCGGGCAATCAGCATTTGAAAGCGCACCTATATGACCTGTTCGGACGCACGGTTTGGAGGGCTTCTTAGTGGAACCCGGCAACAACGGCAATGCAATACAGAAGGAGAAGGCAACCGAAGAGGGGAAGGGCGAGGCGATCCTTTCCCTTTTGGTTTCGTACAACGGAGAGCCCTTTGCCGGTTTTGCGCGACAGCCCGGCCAGCTTACGGTGCAAGGAAGCATCGAAGAGGCGCTGGGGCTGGTGTTCCGTCGCCCTATCGAAACGGTATGCGCGGGACGCACCGATTCGGGCGTTCATGCGCGTGGTCAGGTGGTGAGCTTTTCTCTTTCGGAAGAAGAACTTGCTTGTCGCAGCGAGTTCAAATTGCTGCGATCTCTGAACGCTCTGACCCATGAGGATATTTCCGTTAAGTCGGTGCGCCGCCAAGCAAACGATTTCTCGGCGCGCTTTTCCTGCACGGTGCGCGAATACAAGTACTTCATCTGTACCGATGCTTACAAACCTCTTCTGATGAAGGGGTTCTGTTGGCATATTCCCAAAGAGCTCGATCTTGAAGCCATGCGTGTAGCGGCTGCTTACTTGATAGGCGAACACGACTTCAAGAGCTTCTGCATGGCGGCATCCGCTGAAGGTAAGTCAACCATGCGCAATGTGTTCAGCATCGACGTTTCGTGCGGAGATGCGTGGGGTGAAAACCTGGTGGTTATCACGGTGAAGGGCAATGCCTTTCTCCACTCGATGGTGCGCACCATTGTGGGTACGCTGGTGGCGGTTGGCCTTGGGCGGCGCAGGCCGGAATGGATCGCAGAGGTGCTCGAGGCGCGCAATCGCGCGGCGGCGGGCGAAAACGCGCCGGCGCAGGGCTTGGTGTTCTGGAACGTCAGCTACGAAGGTGAGCGCGTGCATGACCCACTGAAGTGAACGTTCTGACGAGAGGGCGGTAAGGCGCCATTGCATGGCGCCGTTAATGTGCCAAGGACGCCGTCCGTCCTTCTCTCAAAACCTCTATAAACGTTTACGCTATAGTAGCCACTATTACAATCATGTTTCATAAGTGTCTAAGGCGCATAGCGGCGCCTGGTGGGCGTAAAGCCCATGTATGATTCCCGCATGCGCGGGATAGAAGGAGAGTGTATGTCAACCTCAACCGAGTCTGCTCAGTTGGCCGGTCGAGCCTCCTGGTCGGGCAAACTGGCGTTTGTTCTTTCGGCGGCAGCATCAGCTGTTGGCCTGGGAGCGATGTGGCGCTTCCCGTATTTGGCAGCCAAGTACGGCGGCGGCATGTTCCTGTTTGTATATTTGGTCTTGGTATTCACCATCGGCATTTCTTTGCTGCTTTTGGAAAATGCTCTTGGTCGTAAAACGGGACAGAGCGCTATCGGTGCCTTCAAGGCGTTCGGCAAGAAGTTTACGTTCATCGGCGTTCTTATGTCTGCCGTGCCGTTCATCATCGTGCCGTACTACTGCGTAATCGGTGGCTGGGTAACGAAGTATCTTGCCGCATATGCAGGCGGCGAAGCAGGTGCCCTTATCGACGGTGGCACGTACTTCACGAACTTCATCGGCAATGGCCCTGAAAGCATCCTGTTCATGCTTATCTTCATGGTCATCACCTATTTCATCGTTGGTCTGGGCGTTAACAATGGCCTCGAGAAGGCAAACTTCATCATGATGCCCGCGCTTATCGTTGTAGCAGCAATTCTTGCGGTATATGCGCTTACCATGCCTGGGGCAATCGACGGCCTTGCTTTCTACCTCGTTCCCGACTTCAGCAAATTCTCTCCCGAGCTGGTAATTGCGGCATTGGGGCAGACGTTCTTCACGCTTTCGCTGGCAATGGGCATTATGGTTACCTACGGCTCCTACCTCGATAAGGCAACCAAGCTCACTTCCAGCGTTGCCCAGATCGCGGGTTCGACGTTCGGCGTTTCGCTTCTCGCTGGCTTCATGATCATTCCTGCAACGTTTGCCGCTATGGGCTCTGGCGAAGCGGTTGCTCAAAACTCCGGCCCCTCCCTTATGTTTATCATTTTGCCCCAGGTATTCGAGGGCATGGGCAGCTTTGCCCCCGTTGTAGGCGTTGGCTTCTTTGTCTTGGTTTTGTTTGCGGCTCTTACCAGTGCTCTTTCTTTAGTGGAAACCTGCACTTCCATCATTCAGGACGCAACCCATTGCTCTCGCGGTAAAGCCCTCGCCACGGTAATCGTGTGGACTACGCTTATGGGCCTCCTTGTTACTTTGGGATATAGCTCCCTTTCGTTCATTGAGCCTCTGGGCGCGGGAACCTCTATCCTCGACTTCCTCGACTTCATCTCCAATTCGGTAATGATGCCTATTGTGGCATTGCTGACCTGCATCTTCATTGGCTGGATCGTTGGCCCGAAGATGATCGAAGAAGAAGTTATGCTTTCCTCTCGGTTCAGGCTGCGTAAGGTTTGGGTCTTCGTGATCAAGTACCTTGCCCCCGTTGCGCTGGTGGTTATCCTGGTGGCCTACGTGGCACAGACCTTCGGCTTCTTCAGCATGTAAGTGGGAATATAGGGACAGGTCCCGTTTTCCCACTTTGGGAATCGGCGGCCCTTCCCGCATTGCCCTCGCCTTGTTTCCGGAAGTGGGAATATAGGGGCGGGTCCCGTTTTCCCGCCTGGTAAACAGAGCCCTGCTTGCAACTAATTGCGCAAGCAGGGCTTTTTCTTTGCGTGGCATTTCTGGGTGGGAAAATGGGACCTGTCCCTATATTCCCAGTCGTTGAGGCTGCACGACTTATGCCCCTTTCGGGTGTTCTCTTTTTGGGTGGTATGATGGAATGCGTACAAAAATGAGAACCCTATCAAGGAGCAAACGTGTCCCTTTCCATTGGCATTGTTGGCCTGCCGAACGTTGGCAAGTCTTCTCTGTTCACCGCCCTTACGAAGAAGAGCGGATTTGCTGCAAACTATCCTTTTGCAACCATCGAGCCCAATGTTGGCTTGGTTCCCGTTCCCGATAAGCGCCTTGACGGCCTTGCCGCCATCGACCACCCGGCGAAGATCATCCCTGCAACGGTGGAATTCGTTGATATTGCAGGTTTGGTTGCCGGTGCTTCTCAGGGCGAAGGTTTGGGCAACAAATTCTTGGCGAATATCCGCGAAACGGACGCTATCTGCGAAGTGGTTCGCTTCTTCAGCGATCCGAACGTAGAGCACGTATCCAAGAAGGTTGACCCGCAGAGCGACGTTGAAACCATCAAAACCGAACTGATCCTTGCCGATATCGCCACCATCGAAAAGGCGCTGCCTCGCTTGGAGAAAGAAGGTAAGCGCTATAAGGAAAAGGCCATCAATTTCGAGGTTGCCCAGAAAGTACTCGAGGGCCTGAACGAAGGCAAGCGCGCTTTGCAGCTCGACCTTTCCGAAGAAGAGCAGGATGCTATTCGCGAGCTGTGCCTGCTTACCATGAAGCCCATGCTCTACATCGCCAATGTGGATGAAGACGAGGTTAATGCCGAGCTTCCCGAAATCGACGGGCAGCAGCCCGTGCCCATCAGCGCGAAGATCGAAGCCGACTTGGCCGAGCTTGATGCTGAAGAGGCCGCCATTTTCATGGAAGAGCTCGGCTTGGACGAGTCGGGCCTTTCCCGCCTTATTCGCGAGGCGTACAAACTGCTGGGTCTTCAGAGCTATTTCACCAGCGGTGAAACCGAAACGCGCGCCTGGACCATCCCCGTTGGCGCTAAGGCTCCTCAGGCTGCTGGCGTTATCCATTCTGATTTCGAGCGCGGCTTCATCAAAGCAGAAACCGCTTCATATGAAGACTACGTTGCCCTTGGCGGTGAAAAGGGTTGTCGCGATGCTGGCAAGCTTCGCCAGGAAGGAAAAGATTATGTCGTGCAAGATGGCGATGTAATGCACTTCAAGTTCAACGTGTAAGCGTTTTTTACGCAGCGTGACCAAAGGCCTCCCGGAAAACTCCAGGAGGCCTTTTTACGTGCGCGTAGTTTTGCGATACTCTGAACTTAACTGAATCAAAACACGTTGGCTTTATGCGGCATAGGGGACAAAGCGTCGTAGCCAACGAAGACAGGAGGGGTGTCATGGAATTGCGTGCTTTCGGCAATGCGGGCATGAAGGTTTCGCCTTTGGGCTTTGGCGTTATGCGCCTTCCCATGAAAGATGGCGGCAAAACGGTAAACAGCAACACCATCGATCAGGTCGATGTCGATACATCGATAGCGATGATCCGTGCGGCCATCGACGGTGGGGTCAATTACTTCGATACGGCTTATAACTACGTAAGCGGCTATTCGGAACGAATTTTGGGTGAGGCCCTTAAGGACGGCTATCGCGAAAAGGTATATGTGGCCACTAAATCGCCCGCATGGCTTTATAAATCGTCTGAAGATTTTGATCGCTTCCTCGATGAGCAGCTCGACCGTCTGGGCCTCGATTATGTCGACAATTATCTCCTGCACTCGATGAATGGCGGTAGTTGGAAAAAGACGGTACGTAACAATGCAATCGACGGCATGAAGCGCGCCAAAGCCAGCGGGAAGGTGCACAATATAGGCTTTTCCTTCCATGACGATCTGGAGCTGTTTGAAGAAATCCTGAATGCTGCCGACTGGGATTTCTGCCAAATCCAGCTGAATTACTACGACCGCGATTATCAGGCGGGTATCAAGGGTATGAAGATGGCTGCCGAGCGCGGTATGGCTGTAGTGGTTATGGAGCCGTTGCGCGGTGGGCTGCTGGTTGATTTGCCGAAAAACGCCCAGGCGGTATTCGACGAATCGGGCATCAAGCACAGCAATGTTGAATGGGCTTTTGATTGGCTCTGGGATATGCCTGAAGTTTCTTGCGTTCTTTCGGGCATGAGTACGCCCGAGCAGCTCCAGCAAAACATCGGGTATATGCAGAACGCGCATCCGGGCATGCTTTCTGACGAAGAACACAAGGTTCTTGACCAGGCAAAGGCCGCGCTCGATTCGCGCGCTGCAATTCCGTGCACCGGTTGCAACTACTGCGTGGATATGTGCCCGAACAAGATTGCTATCCCGTATAACTTCCGCGCCTACAACATGGGTACGCTGTATGACGATATGGAGCTGGCGAGGGACTTCTACCAAAATGAGGTTACTAGCTATGGTCGTCGTGCTGATTCGTGCACAAGCTGCGGATCGTGCGAGGAGATATGCCCGCAGCATATCGCCATCAGCGAGTGGCTCCCGAAGGTCGACGAATTGCTGGGAGAATAGGGTCGGGTACCGTTTTCCCGCTTAACAAACAGAGCCCTGCTTGCGATCAATAATGCAAGCAGGGCTTTTCTTTGAGTGCCATCCCTAGGTGGGAAAATGGGACCCGTCCCTATATTCCCACTTTGCTAAATTAGTGACGTTGTGTCGCTTATGATACCATGCTGTCGAACAACAATGCGTCGTTACGCTGTAATGAATAAGTGGGAAAATGGGACCTGTCCCTATATTCCCACTTGATCGGAGGGGTGCATGGAATCCGATGCTATAGAGAAGATCCTGGAAAGCGTTGCCGCAGGTGAAACCACGCCTGCCGAAGCGTTGCTTTCCTTGAAGAAGGAGCCCTTTACCGACTTGGGGTATGCCAAGGTTGATCATCATCGTGCCCTGCGCCAAAATGCCACTGAGGTTATCTATGGCGAAGGAAAAACGCCTGATCAGATTCGCGGTATTGCGGAATCTCTGCAACAGGGTGGCGCCGAAACGGTGCTTATCACCCGTATGAAGCCCGAAGCGGTAAGCCTTATGGCCAGCCACTTCGCTGATGAATTTACTTACTTTGATATTCCGCGTGTGGGGTTGCTTGGGCGCATGCCTGAGCCGACGGGCAATGGCACTATCGTGGTGGCCGCTGCCGGCACCAGCGACATGTATGCCGCCGAGGAAGCGGCGCTTACTGCCGAAGCTCTGGGTAACCAGGTGCAGCGTCTCTACGATGTGGGAGTTGCGGGGCTTCATCGCCTGCTTGCGCACATGGATGACATCATGCAGGCGCAGGTTATCATTACTGTTGCCGGTATGGAAGGCGCCCTTGCCAGTGTGGTGGGCGGTATGGCTTCATGCCCGGTTATCGCGGTGCCCACCAGTGTGGGCTACGGGGCTTCATTCGGTGGCTTGTCGGCCCTGCTTTCCATGCTCAATTCCTGTGCAAGCGGAACGAGCGTTGTCAATATAGACAATGGCTTTGGAGCCGGTTTTCAGGCCCATCTCATCAATCATCTTCCGGGCGCAGCGCCCGCACAGCAGTAAGGAGCGAATATGGTGCTTTCCTTCGACTTCACCGAAAACGCCACGCGCGGCCAGATCTTCGACACCCTCTTCAACGCAATGGACGAAGCGCAGCACAAGCGTTTCTACGAGATAATCGAACGCGCCGAAGTGCCTGAAAAGCATCACCACGACATCGGTGAAATTAATAAGACTATCGATGCGCTCGATGCTCCCGATCAGGTCAAAGACGATTTGCGCAGCGTGTATGCCATTCTTGCGGCTGCCGAGGCGAAGGTTCATGGATGCGACGTGTCCCAGACCCATTTCCATGAAGTGGGGAAGGCGGGCGGCATCCGTAACGCGCTGGCTATCTGCGCCGAATTCTATGTGCTTGCTCCTGAAGAGGTTGTGGCTACCCCCATTCAGCCCGGCGAAGGCGAAATCGAATGCGCTCATGGTGTGCTTTCGCTGCCCGCGCCCGCAACTGCCGCTATCCTAGAGGGTATGCCGCTCGCTGAGCCGCGCATGGGAGGCGAACGTTGTACGCCAACGTCTGCCGCCTTGATTAAGCATTTTGTAAAGACCTTCAAGGAATAGCGTTTGCAAAAGCCCGAGGGCAAAACACCAGAAACACGCCGCGTTGGCTGGCTTACCTTGCCAGCCCGGCTTTCTGCGCCCTTGAACCGCGATGTCGCCGATGCTGCGGATGCCGATTCACTGTCGCGCGACGATCGGCTGGTGCATGATGCTCAGCCGCAAAACATCGAGCAGCTGTCTGGCCAGGAAGACCTGTTGTTGGGGCGTTATCGCTTGGAAGGGGAGGCTGGCCACGGCGGCTTTGCCTCGGTGAAGGTTGCATGGGACACGCGCATACAGCGTCGAGTTGCCATTAAATGCATGCCCCTTGAAGAGGCTGCTGAAATGTTCCCCGAGGGCGGAAGCATTCTTTTGGGGAAGGGCGCCATCGACACTTCTGCGGTGCCCGGGTTGGAAGAGGCTCGTACTGCAGCAAAGCTTTCGGATTCTTCCATCGTTCAGGTGTACGACTTTGAAGTGCAAGATGGTATGGCGTATCTCATCTTGGAGTATGTCGATGGCATGACTCTTGCCGAAGTGCTTCACACGTACCCCGACGAAGTGGATCCTGATATTGTTTCCGCCGTATTCAAGGCAGTGGCAAAGGCGCTTCAGGTTGCTCATGCCCATCAAGTGCTCCATCTCGATATCAAGCCCGAAAATGTGCTGATCGATAAACAGGGCCATGTTAAGGTGACCGATTTCGGCCTGGCGCGATTGGCGGGAGAAGCTGGTTATGGCGCCGCGGAGGGTGGCACGATCGGCTATATGCCGCCCGAGCAGATGGAGCAGCGCAATCTGAGCGAGCGTTGCGACGAATGGGCCCTTGCGAGCCTGGCTTACGAAATGATTTCGGGTGCCAATCCGTTTTTGGCCAACAGTATCCCCGAAGCCGAAGATGCAATTTACGATGCTGAGTTGGTCATTCCCTCCCTGTGCATGGAGGGGCTTGACCCCGCAATAGACGATGTGATGTTCTGCGCTCTTTCACCCGATCCCGATGAGCGTTATGCGTCGATAAAAGAGTTTGCCGACCAAATGCAGCCTTGTTTGGGTGGGCCGCGTAAAGGCGCCAACAAGCTAAAGCGCCTGGTGGGAGACGAGCTTGAAGAAACCGCGGAAGAGGAACCCGAAGAGTTTGAGTCGGAGTTGCCCGAAGAGCCGCGTGAGCCTTGGCGTCCCACGCCGCGGATGAAATTGGTATTTGCCCGCATATGGGCGGCAGCGAGCGCAGCGGTTTTGGGCTTCTTGACGCTCAATTCCGTCGCGGCTCCTGATGCATGGAACAATCCTATATCGTGGGGCATTTTGGCGGCGTTCGCTTTGCTTTCCGCCTTGCTGCCTTCTGTTGGTGCCCTGTTTGCCTGCGAAGCGCTGGGTGTTTCGCTGTGCGTGCTCGGTTCTCCGATTCTGGGCGTTGCCTTTATGGCTGCAGCGGCATGCTGGTGGTATTTCACTGCTCGCCATTCGCATGAAGCCGCTAACGTTGGTCTGCTTCCGGCTCTTATCGGATCGTTCGGATTTGCGCCGCTTGCTCCCTTTGCGGCTGGTTATTTGCTGCGTCCTCGCGACGCGGCGGCAGCTGCGTTGTTTGCTGGCGTCCTTGCCCTAGTGCTTTCAGGCTTGGGGTCGCATGTTCTTTCGGGCTGGGATGCGTTTTCCTATGCCCTAGTTCCTCTTGCTGGCAGCGTCCAAGATTTGGTTGCCGCTTTGCTTGTGTTGCCTTCGACCTGGATAACCTTGGCGGCTTGGGTTGCCGCTGCCTCTGTTTCGTCGGCTTTGTGCGGTACGGGTAATCGCGCTTTCTGCACGTTGGGCATGGTACTTGCCGGAGCACTGGAAGTGGGCGCCATTGTGGCTGGCTCGTTGGCCGATTCGGCTGGAACCACCTTGCTTGCCAACCCGCTTGCCTTAGTGCCGGCAATTGTCGCTTTGGTGGTTGCCATAGCTCTCACCTGCACCGCCGCCCCTTCGCGCGCCTTTGCTGCTGAAGGGGAGTAACGGGGCGATCTCTCTTTTCCGATATGATGAGGGCAACTTCCCGCTTTATGCGGCATAAAGCGGGAAGTTGCCTAAAGAACATGACGATGTTCAAATTACTTAGATGATGGGGCCTTGAGCGTTCGTCGAAGAGCGGAGCAGGGCGTCTTGCGAAACGATTGCGCAAGCGAGCTCGGGCGATATTTGTGTCACCAGCGGTCAATACGATCGCGAGAGTCCAATTCTTCGAGCGCGTTGATGAGCTGCTGTTGGAGCTGCGCTTTCGTCAATCCCAAAACGTACGAGACGATTTCGCGATGCCGTTCCTCCGCCTCATGTTCCAGGGCTGCGTTGTAGAGAGACTCTTCCAGCTCAACCCCGCCGAAAGACATCCCTGAGGAAGTTGGGCCAGACAGGAACGTGAAAAAATGGGAGCGGACTAAAATCCGCTCCCATTTTAATGCGCATTGAAACTACTTCTTTGCGGCTCTGTGCGTTTTGCGAGAAAGCGCACAGGCTCCGCAGATAGCCAGCGCCGAAACGGCGGCAAGAGCAAGCCAGAGATAGACGTTGGCCGAATCTCCGGTTCGCGCAAGCTGCGAACCGTTTTCATTGGAGTTGCCAGCACTTCCCTGGTCGCCTTCGGACGTGCCGGGCTCCGGCGATGAAGGCGTACCCGGATTGGGGTTCGTGGGCGTGCCCGGCTCGGGATCGGCGGGAACGAAGGTGTTCTTGATCACGAATCCGTCGTTTGCGTCGCCCGAGACCTCGGTGGTGTACTGCGGCACCGCAGCCTCTTCCACCGAGTAGCTTCCGCCTACGGGCAATTCTGTGAAGACGCTCTTCCAGTCGCAGTCCGCAGTGAGGGTCATGGAGTCGATGACCGTTTCGCCGTTTTTAAGGTTGACGGTGACTGCGGCGGGTCTAGAAGACTCGGGATTCGTGCCGTGGTCCCAAATCTTCTCGACGGGGATCTGGCGCTTCTCGTCTTTGCCGATAACGATGCCTCCGTTCGCGCCGATGCCGCCGCCCAGGGCTGCCTGGTTGTTGGAGATGGTGAGCGTGGTTTGCGCGGCGCCCAGGGCAAAGGCGTCTTCGGTCAGCACAGATTTAAGGGCAACGTTCGCTCGGGCCTCCTGGAACGTCAGCGGGTCTCCGTTGTTGCCGCCTTCGACGAAGCGGGGCACCTCGGGGTTGATGGTTGCGGCCATTCCTGCGGGTGGGAACAGGCCGCCGTCCCGGTACCAGAGAACCTTGCCGCCGCCGGGGGCGCGGTTCGCGAGCGTCAGGGTGAAGGGATCGCCCTCAAGGCCAGTGAACACGACGTCGTCGCCGGCGCCTTCCGCTGTGTTTTTAGCGATCAGGCCACCGTCCTGGACGTACACCTTGGCATCTCCCGTTGGACAGAACCACATGCCGCCGCCCTGCTTGCTGGCGGTGTTTTGCGTGACGCACGCGTTCTGGATGTGGAGCGTGCTGTAGTGATCGTTGTTGCCTTCGCTGTAGATGCCGCCGCCCATGTTCCAGGCGGTGTTCCCCTCGATGGTGCCGGCGCTCAGCACGACGCTGTCCGAATAAGAGTAGATGCCGCCGCCCGCAGAAGCGGTGTTGCCGGAAATCGTGCCGGCGGTCGCCGCAGATCGCGCGCTTGCCCCATCTGCGGCCTTCATAGTGAACGCGGTGTTCATCGGCTCGCCGCTGCCTTGGATGCCGGGGTCGACTACGCACACGCCGCCGCCCTTGCCGTCGCCTGCGGCGCTGTTTCCGCTGATTGCGCCGCCCGTCATGGTGAACGCGGCGTTGCCCTCTACGTGAACCGCGCCCGAAGGAGTGCGTTTGCCAAGCTTGCTGCTGGCGTTGTTCTGGATTTCGCCGCCTGCCATAAGGAATGTGGCGCGCGCATCCTGCGCGCTGTCGGGGGCGTACATCATCACGGCGCTGCCCTGATAGCCGTTGTTGTCGGCAATGTTACCGCTGTTCATTTCAAGATGGGCGTTGCCCAGAAGCATGATGCCGGCGGAAGAGAGGTAGTTGCCGTCGCCATCGGCGCTGGCAACGCGGTTGCCGCGGATGCTGCCGCCCTGCAAGGCGACATGTGCGCCGTTGGCGGCAAAGACGGTGCCGCAGTACACCTCATCGACGGTGCATTTCTCGATAACGCCGCCGTTCATGGTAAGCGAGGCAGCTGGCCCCGAAAGCTTCACAGCGCCCGATGTCGTGGAGCTAACGGTTCCGTCGAAGACGGTGGCGCTGTCGGAAAGGACGAGTTCGCCTGCGCTGTTGATGATGGAGCCGGTGTTGTAGCGGCCACGGAGCTCCATTTTGCCCGCAAGCTCGAGGGTTGCGCCTTCGGCAACGTCAACCAGGTTTCCGCGCATACCGCTTGTCGCCAAAATGGTGTACGGCTCGTCGCAGGTGATCTTGATGTTCTTTCCGGCGGGGATGCTCAGCGTGGAGCCGAGCTTGACGTGCTTTTGGATGCTGATGGTGGTTTCAACGCCGTCGGGGGCTTCGTTCACGGCCTCCTGGAGCGTTTTTGCGCCAGCGGCGTTGGAGATGGTGTCGCCAACGGCGTCGTCGATTGATTCGACCAGGTACACGATCTCGACGCCCGCGCCGGGCAGGTTTTCGGCGCCGGTGATGTCGTCGGCGCTGTTGTCGATGACGATTTTCTTAACGGAGCTGTTGTCGAAAAGGCCGGAGCTGATCGAGGTAAGGCCGCTGCCGATGGTGATCTCCTTCACGCCGGCGGTTCTTCCGAAGGCGCCGTCGCCAACAGAAGTAACCGAATCGGGGATCGTAAAGGTTTCGGGGAGGTGGCACACGTAGAAAGCGTAGGGTCCGATCTTCTCAAGCGTCTCGGGAAGGTCGTCCTCCACGCTCGCCCAGATCAAAGACCACTTTCCGATGCTTTTCAGGTTGCTGCTGAACTTTTCTACGGTGACCAGGGAATAGCAGAACGCGTAGTCGGGAATCTCGGACAGGGAAGAAAGATCGACGCTGCAATTGAGGTTCTTGCAGTTGTAGAACGCGTATGAGCCCAGGCTCGTCACCGCGCTTAGATCAGGAACGCTGCTCAGGTTTTCGCAATCCTGGAAAGCAGAGTACCCGATAGAGGTAAGCTGCCCCGGCAATGCCAGCTGAGTGAGCGATTTGCATTCCTGGAAGGCGCTGTTTCCAATCGCGGATATTTCCCCTTTGGCGGTTACCGATGCGAGGGATGTGCATCCGTTGAACGTGCCAGAAGGTATCTTGGTGATCGATTCAGGCAGCACGATGCTGGTCAGCGCGCTGCAATCGGAGAACACGCTTCCGATATCCTCGGCAAATGCTAGACCATCGGGCAGGTTGATGCTCTCAAGAGCCGTTGCGCCGGAGAAGGCTCCCGACTGCGAGATCAGCTTAAGCGTGGAGGGAAGGTCGATCTCTTTCAGCTTGCTGCAGCCGTAGACCATCATGTTCGAACTCAGCTCTTCGACGCCTTCGTTGAAAACGAGCTTCTCAAGGTTCCCGCTGTTCTGAAGCGACAAGTCGAAGTTTTTAACGGAGCCGGGGATCGTGAGCTCTTTGATTTTCGCGAACTTGCGGAAGTAGTTTCCGCCCAGGTCCTGGATGGTGTCGGGCAGGTTCAGCTGCTCGACGTTGTCGCCTTTTGTTCCATAGCGGAATTCCACCGCGGTCACCGTGTACGCTTTCCCGTCCTTTTCAATGACGGAAGGCACATTGACGGTTGCCACGCTGTCGTCAGCGGAAATGCTTTGAATCTCGACTGTGCCGTTCGACAAGAAATCACAGGTATAGGTGATGCCTTCTTGAGTGATTTCGACGTCTTCTGCATCGTAGTCCTCTGCGTACGCTACGCCAACAAGAGGGCTTCCTGCTCCGTGCGAAATCAATCCAACAGGGAAAATGCTCATTGCAAGAAACAGCGAGAGAAAAACCGCTCCAGTTCTTCGAACCCTGCTTAGAACCCTCTCCATGCCCTTGTTTCCTCCTTTTTTGTTCTTATTGCCGTGTGACGCCATTCCTTTCGGGCGCCGTAGATATAAAAAATACAATTTTAATGGATAAAGAAAAGGAAATTGGTAATAAAGTCCCTATCATTTATGGGGCACCCGAAAAAGCGACGAAGCTTGATTTGCCATAATTGCGCACGAATCAGCCTTAGGCGGTATGACGCGGCACGCAGCGGCAGCACTCGGATTGGATTAGTTACTGAGCGGGAATAATGCTCGTTTAGTGCAATGTGCTGTTCAATATCCTGCGGTGCCACTTATTGTTGTGGGCATTGTTATTTCGACTCCTGAATGTTGCAATAGTTGGGAAATAGCCAACAATTGGCGCATGAAGAGCAGAGACCGCATATCGTCGATCATTGAACATGCCGAATCCGAGGGCGTGTTCACCACCGCCCAAGCTGCCCGACTCGATATTCTCCGCGACGCGCTGAGCGACGTTGCGAGTTCGAATAGCGAATTCGACTGCGCCAGGCTGCAGAAAATGCTCGTTGGGTAATATGGCGAGGCAAAGGGTAGCTCTATTTCAAATCGCTACCGCTCCACCTGCTCCCCTGAAAAGTTCAGCCCCTGCGTAAGCTCGCGGGCCTGTTCCATGGTGAAGTTGCCGGAAACAATTTGGGGAATGTATTCGGTTGCCTGCTCAAGCGCCTGGTTGAACAGGTCCTGGAAGCTGGCGGTGCTCACCGTTTTTGTAAAGGGATTGATCCATGCAGCACGCTGATGGTTGTCGAATTCACTGGCAGTCAGTTCGACAGCACGATGGCTCATGGCCTGCACGAACGAATGCTTGCGGAACTTGCGCTCGATATTACCCAGCGCGGTGCGCTTAATGCCGCGCGGCGAATGGAACACATGTTGGATGCGGCGGAACCCCAAAACGCTTTTCGTGAACAAATCGGGGCTTACCTCTTTGCCGTAAGCATCGTGCACCGCCATGCTAACCAGGTAGGAAATGATGGCAAGCGTTTGCCTATCGGCTTTCAGGATTTCCTTGTGCGGGTTGAATGAGGCAACGGTTTTGCCTTCGCAGGTCCAGAGCACCATTTCATCCAAATCGCTTTCGATGATGGCGTGCACTTCCGACCCATCTTTGTCGCTCAACCCATCGATGCCAGCATCGCACAGAGCATACTGCTGCGCGTACACCAGAGGATGCTCGGCTCGGTCGAGCAAGTAATGGCAAAGAAAGCCTGCGATATAGGCCTTCGCCAAAGGGTGAGCGGCTTCCGGCAGGTACACCAGGCTCTGAGCGAGCGAAAACAGCAACGCGCTGGGATCGGCGTGGTGCATCAGGTTTCCCAGCTTGTGGTATTTGGCGGTAGTGGGGTTGGCTACACAGTAAAACAGCGGGTCAGGCCCCTGGTTTCCCAGCAAAAAGGCATTGCGTTCGCGTTCGTTGGAAACAACGCCAGCGGCCGCTTTAGCAAGAGCTTTGCGACCGAATTGGTCGTGAGTGATAATTGCTGGCATATACACCCCTTCGTTTCTTTACGGATATTTTAGATATCCCATATATATGCACCGTATACTGGTGTGCGTTTTATGATGCGTCCAAACGGGCGTGTGTTCAAGGACGAAAGGGTAACGATTATGGCGTTTGGGCTCACTAAAAAAGAGCTGAGCTGGGTTCTTTACGATGTGGGCAATTCGGCCTTCGTCATGCTTTCCACTGCGCTGATTCCCGTGTATTTCGCCTCCATCGCCGACCCTGGTTCTTCGGTGGTGGTTGCTTGGGGCTATGCCGAAACGGTTGCCTCGTTGGTTCTTGCCCTGCTCATGCCTGTGTTGGGCAGCCTTGCCGACTTGGCAGGCAACAAGAAGAAGTTTTTGGTTGGTTTTGCGGGCACTGGCGCGGTTGCCTGTGCTGCATTGGGCATCCCCGAGCATGCGCTTGCTTTTTTGGTCGTATATGTAATTGCCGCCATTATGCTGAATGGCTCAATGGTGTTCTACGATGCCTTCCTGGTGGATGCCACTACCGAAGAGCGCTACGACAAGGTTTCTTCCCACGGTTACGCTTGGGGTTACATCGGCTCGTGCATCCCGTTCATAGCATGCTTGGCGGTGGTTCTGGGAGGATCGAGCTTCGGCATCGATGCGAAGCTCGGCATGAAGATCGCGTTCATCATCACCGCCGCATGGTGGGTGGTCTTTACGGTGCCCGTTGCCAAGAACGTGAAGCAGTTGCACGGCAAAAAGCGCTCCGACCATGTGCTGCGCACCACTATTTCCGGCTTGAAGGGAACGGTGAAGAGCATCGTGAAGGACAAGCGTCTGCTGTTCTTCATGCTGGCGTTTTTCTTCTACATCGACGGCGTGCATACGGTAATCAAGATGTCCACCAGTTACGGCACCGACTTGGGCATCGACTCGACGCAGCTGGTGTTGGCGCTGCTGGTAACCCAGTTTGTGGCGTTTCCTTCCGCAATCGCTTATGGCAACCTGGCGAAACGCTTTGGAACCAAACGCATGCTGAAGGTGGGCGTACTTGCGTACTTCTTTATTGTGCTGTTCGCGGCGTTCTTCTTGAAGAGCGCGGTGGAATTCTGGATCCTGGCAATTTGCGTTGGCCTGTTCCAGGGTGGTATCCAGGCGCTTTCGCGTTCAGAGTATGGCAAGCTCATTCCGAAGGAGCGCGCCAACGAGTACTACGGGTTCTTCGACATTTTCGGCAAGTATGCTGCCGTTATGGGTACCTTCTTGGTAAGCGCCTTTACCCAACTTACAGGAAGCTCTTCGCTGGGCGTGCTTTCCATCGCCCTGCTGTTCATTGTTGGATTCCTGTTCCTGCGCGCTATGCCGGCCATGCTGGGGGATAGCTAGAAAACCTTTCGGCGTCGGACCGGGGGCGCTATTCCTCGTCGAAAAACTCCGTATCGGTATCCTTCTCCCCGCGATCTTTGAAGGTTTTGCGTGTGCGGTATTCCAAAATTGCCGCAATGATGGTGGTAAGAACCAGGCATGCCACAATAAGGCAGCCGATGCCTTCGATGGTTTCAAACAGGAAATGATAGAGCTCGGCGAAGTCCATGGGTTCCTCTCACGGATTTGTTCATTGCGCGAACGGGTAAGCCGCCTGCGCGTGCTAGGTGAATAAGAGTATACTAGCGCTACTGTTTTCAAACGGAAACATACCGTATAAAGCACGTCGAAAGGGCAGTCATGCTAGACATTCGGTTCGTCCGCGAACATCTTGATGAAGTCGCTACTGCGATGCAGAATCGCAATCATACGTGGGATTCTGCGCGCTTCCAGGAATTGGACGAGTCACGTCGTGCTTCAATTGCTAAGGAAGAAGAGCTTCAGGCAAAGCGAAATGCTATCTCCAAGTCCATCGGCAAGTTGATGGGTGAAGGCAAGAAGGAAGAAGCCGAGGCTGCTAAGGCTGAGGTTTCCGAGCTCAAGAACCAGATCGCTCAGTTCAGCGCCGAGCGCGCTGCAGCTGACGAAGGCCTGCGCGATATGCTCATGTCCACGCCGAACATGCCGGCTGATTCCACCCCGGTTGGCAAAGACGAAAACGACAACCCTGAGGTTCGTCGCTGGGGCACCCCGCGTAACTTCGAGGCTGAAGGCTTCGAAATGAAGCCTCATTGGGACTTGGGCGCAGAGCTCGGCATCATCGACGCCGAGCGTGCCGTAAAGCTCGCAGGTAGCCGTTTTGTGCTGCTGGGCGGCTTGGGCGCTCGTCTTGAGCGTGCGCTCATCAACTTCATGGCCGACACGCACACCTCCCGTGGTTACAAGGAATGGTGGTGCCCGGCTATGGCCAATGCCACCACGCTTACTGGTACCGGCCAGCTTCCTAAGTTCGAAGACGACCTGTTCAAAACCCGCGAAGGTATGTACCTCATTCCTACGGCAGAGGTGCAGCTCACCAATATCCATTCTGGCGAAGTGCTTGAGGCAAGCGAATTGCCCCTGAAGTACTGCGCCTTCACGCCTTGCTTCCGTGAAGAGGCTGGTTCTGCTGGACGCGACACCCGCGGCCTTATCCGCGTGCACCAGTTCGACAAGGTGGAAATGGTTAAGTACGCAAAGCCCGAAGAAAGCTACGACGATCTGGAGTCCATGGTTGCTGATGCCGAGAACATTCTGCAGCTTTTGGGCTTGCCTTATCGCGTAATCAGCCTTTGCACGGGCGATATCGGATTCTCCGCAGCTAAGACCTACGACCTGGAGGTTTGGCTGCCTTCCTACAACGCCTACAAGGAAATCTCCTCTTGCTCCAACTGCGAGGACTTCCAGGCGCGTCGCGCCAACATCAAGTATCGCGATCCCGAAAACTTCAAGGGTTCGCGTCTTGTTCACACACTCAACGGCTCTGGCCTGGCGGTTGGCCGCACCATGGCTGCCGTCATCGAGAACTACCAGCAGGCAGACGGCTCCATCAAGGTGCCCGATGTTCTGGTCCCCTACATGGGCGGTATTGAGGTTATCCGCTAAAGGATAGCCTGAAGGCATGGCGGAAAAGAACACAAGCAAGCGCCCTTCAGTGGTGGGGCGCAAGATGAAGGCTTCAAACGCTTCGGTTCCTAGCGCTTCTGCGGGCAAATCCGAAGGCTTGTTCCAAGATTCTTCGAAGGGCGCGGCGCATCCTATGCCGCGTCCTTCTATTCCCGAGGGCAAGAAGGCCAAGTCTTCCCTGAATGTGGAAACCGATTCGGTTTCCGAGAAAACGGGAACGCCTCGCATGAGCGCTAAGGCGAAGAGCCGCAAGCGTCGTCTTTCGCGGCGCTTTATGATAATTGCCTGTTCCGTTGTTGCGGTGTTGGCGATTGCCACGGGTTTGCTTTCGTGGAATCAGTGGCTGCGCTACGACGATACGGCCGACATTCAGGGAACGTGGGTTATCGACGGCAGCAGCGCAACCATCACCGTTACCGATTCTGAAATCAAGATGAGCGACGACGTCTCGTATTCGTATTCCCTTGATACATTCAACAAGACCATCAGCTTCTCGTTCGGCAAGTACACGGGCTCGGGTTCATATGCGTTTTCGCCTGAGCGCGACACGCTTGTTATCACCGAAGAAAACCCTGATAGCGAACAGGGGAAGGCGTCGACCAAATTGGTGAAGCAGCAATGAGCTGGTTGGGATCGAACGAAGGGGCGTGCTCTGGGGAGCTGCCCCTTCGTGCTTTACGGGTGCGTGTGCGCCCCGATAGGGTGGAGGTTGAAGTGGCGGTGGCAGCCGGGCGCTATGCGCAAACAGACTCCGACCTGATAGTGGAGTGCTTGGGCCGTGTGCCAACGCTTGGGCAGCACGCGTGTCGTAATAGCGTAGGCCCGGTATTTGCTTCAGTGATGAGGAACACCTCTACTCCGCATCTTCTTGAGCATTTGATCATCGATGCCCAAACTCGAGCCGCAAAAGACCCCAATAGGGTCTTTACGGGCACCACGCAATGGAGCGCGGGGGATGATCTTGTGGCGCATGTTGCTTTTTCCTATGAGGACGATTTGGTGGCGCTCAATGTGCTCAATCGATCACTCGCATTCTTAAATGGCGTGCTTATCCGCCAACGTGGCTGATATTGGCCCCATTTCTCCTTTAAGATAATAAAGTGAAGCGCATGTTGG
Organism: uncultured Eggerthella sp.; assembly: GCA_900553605.1. Classification (GTDB taxonomy): domain Bacteria; phylum Actinomycetota; class Coriobacteriia; order Coriobacteriales; family Eggerthellaceae; genus Anaerotardibacter. The sequence goes on from USDX01000008.1 coordinate 24,597, forward strand.
AGCTGATGGCTGGGGCATCTGCGAATGTTCTGTCCGCACGCTCTTTGCTGCTGTGACTCCGGTTCCGGAAGCTTTATGCGCTTCGTTTCTTGCTCCATTGGCGAAGGCTCGTTTTTCCTGTTGGGCAAGAAGATACATCGAAGTTCGCATCGCGCCTATGGGGCCTGCTGCTGGTGGGTTTCCAATCGGCCTGTTGAAAGGACGAAAATGAAAATCGCGGTACTTATGGGAGGCTCTTCTGCTGAGCGAGACGCCTCATTGGAAAATGGCAAGCGTATCATTGCCGCCTTGGAAGAGGCCGAGCATGCTCCCGTTGCCATCGACGTGTCGGAAGACTTGGCGGCAACGCTTCGAGCCGAACGCCCCGATGCTTGCATCGTTGCAGTAGCGGGCAAAATGGGCGAAGACGGCACCTTGCAGAGCTTGCTGGATTTCTTGGGCATTCCCTATGTGGGTTCTGGCTCCGAGGTGTGTCGATCGGTTGCCGACAAAAGCTTGCTTTCTGCCCATATGCAGGCAGCGTGCGATTTCTCCGGCGAGCAAACCGTAGCTTCCTGGCCGCAGGGCTTCTGCTTTTCGAAGGTTGTGTTTGACGAACTGGGCGCATTTGGCGCCGTCGATCTGTTCGAGGACCGCATTCCCGGCGGTTATCCTTTGGCGGTAAAGCCCGCATGCGAGGGCCTTGCTTATGGCGTGCACAAGGCAAACGACAAAGAGGAATTGCGCGATGCTCTTCGCGATGCGTTCACTTTTGACGATAAGGTGATTGTCCAGCAGTGGGTTGAGGGCGTTGAGCTTTCAGTGTGCATTTTGGGGTCCGGTTGGGACGCTCATGCTCTGCCGCCTGTTGAAATCGTCCCGCGCAAGGGGCTTTATCTTACCGATGCTCGTCTAGGCAGCGATGCGGTCGATTTTTATGCACCTGTACGCTTGGAGTCGCTTTCCCATGACGAATCGACGGCCCAGGCTATCCGTTCTGAAATCGAGCGCGCGGCGCTTGAGGTTTACCGCGCGTTTGGCATGGAGAGCTACGGATGCGTCGACCTTATCTGGGACGGCGCCCAAGCGCAGGTTCTTGAGGTTAACGTAACTCCGAGCCTGGCAGAACGGTCCGTGTTCTCCGCTGCCTGCGAGGCGTCGGGGCTTTCTGTTCCTGCTGTGCTTGACAGGCTGATAGAGGAGTAACGGCGTAATCTATATTTCACCTCGGCAACAAGAGTGCCAGGTGAACGGTTCTGCTGCCTGAAGGCTGGCAGCGCCTTTATAATGACGGTATTGCAACCAATCTTTTGGGGAAGGTGTTCTATATGGGCAAGTTCGCAACATTTCTTATCGGTGGCGCTGTTGGCGCTGTAGCAGGCCTGCTTCTTTCGCCCCGTTCCGGCGCGGAAAACCGTGCGCTTTTGAGTGAAGTCGCAAACGAAAAGTGCGGCACTGTTTCCTGCCCGCCTCAGCTGCAGGAAAAGGCTGGTCAGTTTGTGGAAGCTGCTGCATCCACCTCCACCAAAGTGATCAATACCGTGGTAGACAACGGCGCTGAGGCTCGCAAGGTTGTTTCCGATCGCGTTCAGAAGTTCGCTCCTGCGCCGGTTCAGGCGTTCGACACCAATGGCGACGAGCTTCGTCAGAAGATCGATGCTGCTCGCGAGCGTATTGCAACCCAGGTTGCCAAGAACGCTGAAGCTGCGCGTGATGCTGCGGTAGACAAGGTTCCTGCTGTGCTCGATGCCGCTGCAGTGGCAAAGGAAACCGCAACGGGTGCTGCTCAGCATGCTGCCGAGGCTGTTCAGGGTGCTGCTGCAACCGCAGCCGATGCTGCCAAGGAAGCTGCCGATACTGCTCAGCATGCAGCTGCCGCAGTGGTCGAAAAGGTCCGTCCTTCCGACAAGTAGTACACGGTTCGGTGACGCTTCGTTTGCTGCAAGGATTTGCGATTACTGTAGAACAAGAACATGCGGTCTTTCGGGACTGCGGGAACGGCGGTTTGCACCGCCGTTCTTTATACCTGCGGGTTATTTACGAAAGGAATGCTCGGTGAAGAAAAGCGAATATCTTATCAGCGAGCTTCGCGGTGTACCGGTCTACGAGCCGGGGAAGAAGGGAAGGCCTTCTAAGCGTGTGGGAAAGGTGCACCATTTCGTATTTCATCCGAAGGCACGTCGCGTGGTCGGATTCACGGTAAAGCGTCCCGATATTGCGCTTATGGCCCACAGGTCCGACCTTTTTGTGGCCCTCGATGGCTTCGAAATCGAAGAAGGCCATATCCTTATCGACCCTAAAAGCTCTTCTGTTGGCAAAGCTGCCTGCAAACATCTGGGTGTTTCCTGGGATGAGTGCATTATGTGGCAGGGTCTCCCGCTTCTAACCGAAGCGGGCGATCGTTGCGGGTTCGTGGGCGATGTTCGTTTTGCCAGCGCCGATGGTGCCGTTAAGGTCGTTTCGGTCGATAGGGGCAAAACTGCCGATATCCTGTTGGGCTACACCGATATCCCCGCTTCCTTGGTGAAGGGTTTCAAATTGGGGGTCGGCGATAGGCTCAACAATGAAGATGGCGAAGATTTCCTTCGTGGTGCCATCATCGTTTCGCCTGAAGTACTCGATATGGCGCCCGAAGGCGGCCTGGCGGAAAAGGCCGGTTCGGCAAGTGCTGTGGTGAACGACAAGGCCTCGCGTGCGGCGGCCAACGTTTCTGCCAAAGTGAAGCCCGCCGCAGCGGAGGCAGCCCATAAAGCGGGCGAAGCGGTTAACGACGGCGCTTACAAGCTGGGCGTTCAGCTTTCCAAGACCAAGGGCATGTTCTCGAATTTCAAAGAAGAGTATCGTCGAGCTCGCAATGGCGAGGATAGCGAGGAATAATGGGCGGCGTTTCCGAGGAAACCGTTTCCGTATTCGGACACAAAATTAAGAAGAGCGATCTGTTCAAGCTTGTTGGCTTGGTGTTCTTTATTGTTCTGGTGTTTGGCGTTGTGGCTGCGTTGTGGCCAAGCCTCTCTCTTATTTTCGAACCCGACGGCCTTGATCAAATGATCGAGAGCATCCAGAGCCAGGGTCCTGTGGGCGTTTTCATCTTGCTCGGCCTTCAGTTGTTACAGATCATCGTTGCATTCATCCCCGGCGAAGTGGTGCAGGTTGCTGCGGGCATGCTCTATGGCCCCCTGTTCGGCACGCTCATCATCTTGCTTGGCTGCGTCATTTCCAGCTCTCTTATCTACGTGTTGGTTCACAAGCTGGGAGCTCCCTTTGTTCGGGCCATGGTGGACGAAAAGCATTTGGTGAAGTTCTACGAGTTTGAGCGCTCGGGAAAATTGAACCTTATCGTGTTCGTGCTCTTTCTCATTCCTGGCATGCCGAAAGACGTGTTCACGTATCTGATTCCCCTAACCAATATGCGCATGCGCGCGTTCCTGGTCCTTTCGACCGTGGGGCGAATTCCCGGCGTTATTATCTCCACGTATGCCGCTGCCGGTTTGGCGGAGGGCGATATTACCACGAGTCTCATCATTTTCGGCATTGCTGCCGTGCTCATGATCCTGGGCATTATTTTCCGTGACAGGATTATGTGTGTGCTGGGTACCCAGCGTGCGCTTCATAAGATGGATAAGGAACGCGAAGAAGAGCAGATAGAGAAAACCTTGCGCGAATCCCTTCAGCAGGAAGACGAAAAGAGAGCAGAGTAGCATGGCCGGCAGGGAACAGGAGCCAATTGCGTATTCTTCGGAATCGCAACCAGGGGGCTCTGCCACACAGTCGTCGGGGAGCTCTGCCCAGTCCGCCGAAGCGTTTCGCGCTTCCCCCGTGCAGCCGCACTATGCGGCGCCTCTTGCTTCGCGTGACCATGTGGCAGCTGGGTTTCTGGCTCTGCTCCTTGGTGTTTTCGGCGTTCATAAGTTCTATTTGGGCTACAATGCCCAAGGTTTCACGTTGCTCGCCCTCACTGTTATCGGTGGGCTTTTCACCTTCGGAATAGCCACGGGGGTTGTTTGGATTGTCTCGGCGATAGAAGCTATTGCTTATTTCTCGAAAAGCCAGAGTGAGTTCGAGCAAATATACGTGTATGGCAAACGTGAATGGTTTTAGCCCTTTAGGCTTCGCTGAGCGGCCTTCTGTTTCTTGTACGGCGAGAAATGAGTGAGAGTTCGTTCATATTTGCGAAGCTTTTTGATTGGAAGATGTTGCCTATGGGGTTTATCGTGCGATGTCGCTATGTCTGCGTCGATAGCACGATATAATAGTGACATCGTGTGTATTCATGCCTTTAAGGAGGAACATTATGCCCACCATCACCCGTGATCAGGTTAAAGTCCCTGCGGACGTTATGCCTGAAGCTCGTGAGACGTACATTGACAACTACATGAAGGCAACCCGTGGTACGGGCCGCCTGATGCTTTTTGCTTGCGACCAGAAGGTTGAGCACCTGAACAAGGACTTCTACGGCGAGGGAATCGACATCTCCGATGCCGAGCCCGAGCATCTTTTCGAGATCGGTTCTCAGGGAACCATCGGTGTTCTTGCTGGTCAGCGTGGTCTTGTTGCTCAGTATGCTCCCGACTATCCGGAGATCAACTACCTTATCAAGATGAACTCCAAGACCAACCTGGTTAAGGGTTCTCAGGACGATCCCTATAGCCCCCAACTCTATGATTTGGAAGCTGTTCTGGCTATGCGCGAAGCTGGCGTGAACATCGTTGGCCTTGGCTACACCATCTACCTGGGCTCCGAGTACGAGTCCACCATGATGGCTGAAGCTGGCGAGCTTATCGCAGAGGCTCATGCTGCTGGTTTGCTGGTTGTGCTGTGGATCTACCCCCGCGGCAAGGCTGTTGCTGACGAAAAGGATCCCGATCTGATCGCTGGCGCAGCTGGTGTTGCTCTGTGTCTCGGTGCAGACTTTGTAAAGGTTAACCCTCCTCATGAAGTTGAGGGCCAGACCTCTGCAGAGGGTCTTGCTATCGCTTCCAAGGCTGCTGGTCGTACGGGCCTGGTATGCGCTGGCGGTTCCAAGGCAGACGCTAACGTATTCCTTACCGAGCTGCACAACCAGATCCACATCGGTGGTGCTTGCGGTAACGCTACGGGCCGTAACATCCATATGCGTTCCACCGAAGAGGCAATCCGTCTGTGCAACGCTATTTCCGCTATCACTCTGGGCGACTGGAGCGTTGAAGACGCTGAGGCTGTATTCCGCGGCGAAAAGACTTTCGCACTCTAAGAGGAGCAATAACGCTGCACGCCGTTCTGGCGCACAGGGAAATCTCAAAGGGCAAGGCATGGCACGAAGGCCAATGTCTTGCCCTTTTTTAATTCTCCCGTACTCGCCAGGACGGCGCTCGTTGACTTACTGGCGAACTGGGAATATAGGGACAGGTACCGTTTTCCCGCCCGACAAACAAGGTCCTGCTTGCAACCAACTTTGCAAGCAGGACCTTTCTTTGCGTGTTATGCCCGGGCGGGAAAACAGTACCTGCCCTAATATCTATTTTGGTTTGGGCTGCTAGACGCGTTCAACGCGAACTTTATCCGGGCTCGCTACCAAAGAAACGCGAAAAGGGTGCGAAGGGGAAGAAAAACTCTTGCGAATATGGCAATAGCTTTATGCTCAACAATGAAATTGCAGGTGAACAAGAAGTTTCCTCTGCCATAGTTTCCCCAACGTGGGTCGCGTTGGAGGGTGAGCTGTGATTGCGTTGCTAATCGCTATATTTTGCTTGTTCGTTCTTATAACGATACGTGATGTGCGCTATCGATTGGTGTATGGGGAAGATCTGCTGCTGTTGGTGTCGCTGCGCATCTTTGCTGGAGCTCTTTCTCTATATCCTGATGAATTTGGTTTGCAAGCGCATCAATGGGGATTTGCCACTTTAGGCGTTTCGATTTTGGTGTCATGTATTGCCGCAGCATTGTTTTGGGCGTTGGGGCAGCTGGTATCTAAGCTTTCGTGCAACGCTTCCCTAGGAGGGGGAGACGTGCTGCTATTGGCTGCATGTTGCCTGTTTGTGGACCTTGGCAATCTGGATAGCTACGTTCTGCTTGTTGCATTGATGGGTATTGCTCTTGCCTTGATTTGGCTGATCGCAAAGAAGAGCAAAACCTTTCCCTTCGCCCCGGCTTTGGTATGGCCCTGTTGGCTTCTGCTGGTTCTGTAGGCATGGGATCTGCGGAATCTGCCCTATTGCGGAGATCAGCCATCACGAATCGGCGGAATCCGCCCCGTTGTGGTGATTTACCCATTGCGAATCGGCGGAATCCGCCCCGTTATGGCGATCTGCCCATTACGAATTCGCGGGATTTGCTCTGTTGCGGCGATTTGCATGTTGCAAAAACAAAAATCCGAGTGTTTTTGCAACTTTTTTGCGATTAGGGACTCCCTTCTGCCTTCGCAAAGCGGAAATGAGCCGTTTTGCGGCCGATTCGCTGCGTTTTTTGGCCGAAATCCGCGTTTTGGCGCCCCGCGGCAATCCCTAATCGCAAAAAAGTTGCATTTTGGTCCGCATTTTTTTGTTTTTGGGGTCCCAGAACGACTCTGTCGGCCAAATTGCTCCGAGGCACATTTGCTTGCATTCCGAGGATGGCTATGGGTGGGGGAGGCTTGAGCGCGGAAAACAAAAAAGGCTTGCTAAAAGCAAGCCTTTACCATGCGAAGTGGTGCCCGAGGCGGGATTTGAACCCGCACGTCTTTCGACAACGGTTTTTGAGACCGCCGCGTCTGCCGTTCCGCCACTCGGGCGCAGGACTGCATTATACCTAAAACCAGAGAATTCGTCATCAGAAACGAATTATTCATAATCCCTCTGTGGGAAATTTTTCTGGCTTTCCATCAGTTTCCTTTAACTAGCTATAAGCAATCCGTAGAGCGGGATTTCTTGCAGTGTGCGCTAATACGGGAGCATAATAACCTCTTAGCCAGTTTTTGGCTCATGTTAGGAGGATTAAATACCATGATCAATGAAACCATGTACGGTTTGGGCAACGCCCCTTCTGCAATCCGCGAGCTTTTCGCGTACGGTCTTGAGCGAAAGGCTCAGATTGGCGAAGACAAGGTTTTCGATTTCAGCATCGGTAACCCCAGCGTCCCGGCTCCTGACAAAGTTGCAAAAACCATGCATGAGTTGGCTGACATGCCCCCTGCTCAGCTGCACGCGTATTCTCCCGCTTCCGGCTTGGAAGAAACCAAAACGGCGATTGCAGACAATCTTAATCGCCGTTTTGGCACCGATTACGCTGCCAAGAACTTCTACCTCACCACAGGCGCTGCTTCCTGCCTTTCTTGCTGCATCAAGGCGGTTATTGTCGATCCTGGTGACGAAATCATCGTTATCTCGCCTTATTTCCCCGAGTATCGTGTCTGGATTGAGGCTGACGGAGGTACCTGCGTAGAGATTCCTGCACGCAAGGACAACTTCCAAATCGACTTAGACGCACTTGCGGCGGCTATCAACGAACGCACTCGTGCTGTCATTATCAATTCGCCCAACAACCCAGTAGGCGTGGTCTATACGCGCGAAACCCTTGAAGGCTTGGCCGAGGTGCTGCGCACGAAGCGCAAGGAATTCGGCAGCTCGCTGTTCCTGATTTCCGACGAGCCGTATCGCGAGCTTGCATATGGGCCGGAAGTTTCCTGGGTTCCCTCCATCTACGACAACACTTTGGTGTGCTATTCCTGGTCGAAGTCCCTTTCCCTTCCGGGCGACCGCATCGGTTATGTTTTGGTTCCCAACGAAGTTGAAGAATCCGAACGAGTGATGTTTGCCGTTGCTGGCGCAGGTCGCGCATTGGGCTACATTTGCGCCCCCGTGTTCTTCCAGCGCGTGATTGCCGCGTGCGTCGATGAGCCGGTGAACGCATCTGCCTATGCCGCTAATCGCGAGCTGCTCACTCAAGGCCTCGACGAGTTGGGCTATCACTACATTGCCCCCGATGGAGCCTTCTATCTGTGGATGCAGGCTTTAGAGCCCGGTGCTCAGGCGTTTTCCGACAAGGCGAAGGAGCACGAGCTGTTGCTGGTTCCTTCCGACAGCTTTGGCGTTGGCGGCTGGGTGCGCGTAAGCTACTGCGTCCCCGCCGATGTTATCCGCAATTCCATGCCTGCCTTTGCAGCGCTTAAGCGTGACTATGAATAGGGAGCTCGATCCCATCAAGGGTGCCATCTTCGATTGCGATGGCACCCTTCTTGATTCCCTGGGCGCTTGGCGCGGCTTGGAGGATGAGGTGTCCCGATTGGCGGGCGTTACGGTAACGCCTGAAGAGCACAAGATGTTCACTACATTCACCATCCCCGAAGTAGCGCGTTACTTCCATGAGCAGTATGGACTTGCATCGAGCATGGAAGCGGTTATGGGCATTATGGACGAGTACATGATGTCTTACTACGAGCGCGCCCATCTTATGCCTGGTGCCGAGGCTATTCTGGAATCGTGTGCACGAAACGATGTGAAGATGAGCATGGCCTCTTCCAGCAAGCCGCAGTTCCTATGGGCGGGCGCTAGGGCAACAGGCATCGCCGATTATTTCAGCGCTATCGTTTCGGTTGAGGAAGTGGGCGCCTCGAAGCGCGAGCCCGCAGTGTACGACCGTGCTCGTGAGGCTATGGGAACGGAAAGGGCTCTTACCTGGGGGTTTGAGGACGCCCTGTATGCTATGGACACCCTTGTGAGGGCAGGCTATCCCGTATTCGGCCTCTACGACGAGGCGCATGGTGTGCCTCAATCTGAAGTGGAGAAACGGGCTCGATTGGCGGCACCGACGCTCGAGAGCGTCGCCGTTCGTGAGGGAAATCTTGTTGTAGGCTAGCTTTTGCCCATCCCGTTTATGGCAGGAAGGTAACTTGGGTTAGCGAAAGGCCGCAAGTGTGGGTTTCTCCCGTGTGGTGGATTCCGTGGGGGACGCGCGCCTAGTGGTTGGACCGTGCGGATTCGCCCACTAAGCGGATGTCGCAAATCGCGCTTTAACGGGGCCTTTTCGCTGGAGCGGTATAGACTCCTGTTGTTTGAAGGAACGTTGGGCGGTGCGCTATTGCTTGCCCAGCTCGTTTTCCAGCTTGTAGTAGAGACGTCGGCCCTCGATGATGGCGCCTTCGAGCTCGGAAGGGTTTTTCATCAGGGAGGGCAGAATGGATTCTCCTGTCATGGAGGCGATGTCTTCCGGCGTGTAATCACGAACCGAATATCCGGACGCTTCCAGGATCAGCTCTTTGCGATGCTTTGCGTGGTAATGGTGCTGCAGGCCTTCGTTGGTGGACAGGATGACGACCGTTTGCTCATCTGCGGGGCGTTCGAAAAAAGCACCTTCTTCGATGCCGCGCTCGATGATGGCAATCAGCGTTCGGTAGAGCTTGCGATAACGGTCGAAGAAAACCTCAAACCCGGAAGGGTTTTCGTTTGCGATGGTCTCTAGTTCCCAAAAATCAAAGGGAAGCTCACATTTATGCACGATGTCGAAAGCGATAAGGGCGTAAAGCTGCGCTGCGCGATTTGAACTATGCGCTTCAAGCTCTTCGGCGGTGGGGATGGCCTCGTTAGGATTAAGAATGCTTTCAATAAGCGCTTCTTTCGAAGCGAAATAGTAGTAGAAAGACGAAGGATCAACTCCGGCTTGACGAGCGATTTCGCTCATGGAGGTGCGCGTATAACCTTTGGTGCGGAAAAGCCCAATGGCAACGGCAATAATATTATTGCGGGTCTCCTGGCTTTTCGCGCGCGTTTTGGTGCGTGAGTTTGCCATGATTCCCCTTTCTCAGCTGTGGCTTCAGTAAGCTTCCATTATGCCAAATCGCAGAAGAGGTATCTAACGTTTTGAGGCAAAGGCCTGTTTTTGATTTAAATGGAACAGGAAAGGTTCCATTACTTGAATTAATCGGTTCCTAAGATGGAATTCATGATGCCAGAGACGATGGAGATAACGATGGAGGCAACAAATCCTGATCCAAACGAATCAATAACGAATCCAGCACCAAACAACGCATTGCCCATGGAGGCGGCAACATACAGAAGAATGGTATTGATTACCAGGTAGAACACGCCCAGCGAAAGCACGGTTATAGGGAGGCCGATAAGCTGGAGGAAAGGCTTTATGGTCATGTTCAAAAGGGCAATGATGAGTGCCATTACGGCAATGGAGCCCCATGAGCTTCCCGCTCCAACGATGTCGATGCCGGGAACAAGCCAGACGGCAACGCCGACCGCAATGAAAATCGCAATTGTGCGCAAGATGAACTGCATGGCAAAGCTCCATTTCCCTTGTAGGCATCATTTACAATAAACACGCTAGCAAAGCATCTTACGGCAGCGCAAGGCGCGCTGCCTCTTTGTTTCCCTCGGGTAGGAATTGGAAGGAAAGCCCTTGATGATAGACGCAATAGAAAAGACTATTCGTACTCAGGGCCTGTTTAGTGCTGCAACTCCCGTAATCGCCATGGTTTCGGGTGGATCTGATTCGACGGCATTGGCATACCTTATCAGCGACCTTTACAAACGCGGTCTTGTGGGACAGCCCGCTATCTTGCACGTCAACCACCTTCTTCGGGGTGAAGACGCCTATGCCGATCAGAGGTTCGTGGAAAAGCTTGCTGCTCGTTTGGAGATCCCGTTCTTCTCGTGCGAGATCGACGTGGCGGCTTTGGCCAAGGCGACCGGCGGCAACGAAGAGGCTATCGGCCGAAATGAGCGCTATCTGGCAGCGCATGAAGCCCTCGAAAGCCTGTGCCGCCATGTGATGATTCCCGTTTCGGAAGGACGCATTGTTACTGCGCACACCCAAGACGACAGGGTGGAAAACTTCTACATGCGATCCATCGTAGGCACGGGCCCTGGCGGTTTTCGCTCCATGCTGTACGCCAACGGGCCGGTGGTACGTCCTCTGTTGGACGTATCTCGTCAGGCGCTACGCGATTTTATGAACGATATTCCCGCTGACGAGGCAGTGTTTGACGAAGAAGGGAACCGTTGGCGCGAAGATGCCACCAACGCCCACACCGATAGGTTCCGCGCATTTGTGCGCCATGAGATAATCCCGAAGGCGAAGGAGCGCAACGGGCAGCTGCTCGATACGCTCTGTCGCACCATGAACCTCATTGCCGACGAAGACGATTTCCTTGATTCTTTGGCGAGCGAGGCAACTGAGAGTAACTTGGAGTGGATTGGCGGTGACGGGGAAGGCTCGTTCGATGGATGTCGCTTGCTTCCTTCTTTCGGTGCGGTTGCGCGTCCGCTGCAGCGTCGTATGGTGATGGCGGTGCTCGAGGCGTTTATCGGAAGCGAGGGACGCATTGAATCGGCGTCGGTTGAGGCGATCCTTTCTGCGTTCGATGAGGAAGGCGCTCCCATCAGCGGTTTTGTTACCAATGTACAGGGGAATTTGGCGGTAAGCGCTAACAAGCAAGGCGTTTTGGTAGAGCCGATGGCCGTATTCCGTGCACGCCGGAAGCCCAACCGCGCATAACGAGCGTTCGGGCGTTGAAGTGTATCGCTTGCCTGAAATTGCCCGAAATTGCGCCAACTGCGATTAAGAGTACCGGCAATTGGCCTAAAAGGAGAATTACATGCCTGATACAACTACTATTCCCGTAAATGTCATTCTGGCTTCGAACAGCCCTCGTCGAAAGCAGCTGCTCGAAGAAGCGGGCGTTAAGTTTACGGTGTATACCGGCTCCACCGAAGTAGACGAATCGCTCGATGCAGATCAACGCTCGCAGCCCTCTGAAGCGGTAAAGAAGCTTGCAGAGCGCAAAGCGGGTTCGGTTATCCAGGACATTTTGGCTGAAAACCCTGTGGGCTTAGGCATCGTTATCGGCGCCGATACCACGGTGGTGCTCGATGGGGAGATGCTGGGTAAACCCTACAGCGCAGACCATGCACGCGAGATGTTGGGCCGTCTTTCGGGTCGAACGCATGAAGTGATCACGGGTGTTTCCGTGTGGCTCGTTATGCTCAACGAGTCGGAGGAAAAAGGCGGCGACGGCAATGTTTCGTTGGCCTTCCGCTCGTTCTCCGAAACCAGCACGGTTACCTTCAAAGAGCTTTCGACCGAAGATATCAACGCTTATGTTGCCACGGGCGAAACCATCGATAAGGCAGGTGCCTATGCCATTCAGGGCAAGGGCCGCAGGTTGGTGGAAAGCTACGACGGCGACTTCAACAACATTGTCGGCTTGCCCGTCGATACGCTTCTGAAGAACTTCCCTGAAATCATGCAGGAAACCATCGAAGCCGAGGTTAAGCCAAAAGAATAATCGCAGTTGATGCATAGCTTGCGCGCCGCCATTCCCTCCAAGAGGGGTGGCGGCGCTTTAGTACAGTGAAGATTTATTGCAAAACAGCCACAGGCACCTTTCCGCAAATGTGCTTAGGAAAGCTTTTGTTACACTGAAGTACTGTCTATACCCGTATTTACTCCACCTATCGGTGGGAAAAGAGGCTTTCGTGGAGAAGCATCCCAATCTTGAGCGCATCCTTTTTTCCGAGGATGAGATTCGTACGCGTGTAAAGGAAATGGGCGCACAGATTACCGAAGATTATGCAGGTAAAAGCATCGTGGTGATTTCGGTGCTGCGAGGAGCGGCTATCTTCATGGCTGACTTGGTTCGCGAAATCCACCTGCCGGTTGAAATGGACTACATGGCCATTTCTTCTTACGGCAACGGCATGAAGAGCTCCGGCGTGGTTCGTATTATCAAAGACCTCTCCAGCCAGATCGAAGGCCGTCACGTGCTTATCGCTGAAGACATCCTGGACAGTGGCCTTACCCTGCGCTACCTCATTAAGAACCTCGAGTCGCGCAACCCTGCTTCCATCGAAGTGGCAACGCTTCTTCGCAAGGACACTCCCAATCAGGCAGATATCAAGTGCAAGTACATTGGCTTTGAATGTCCCGATGAATTTATTGTTGGCTATGGCCTCGACTACGCCGAGCGTTATCGCAACCTTTCCTGCATCGGCGTGTTGAAGCCCGAAGCAACCCAGGAATAACGTCCGTTGGTTCGATCGAAGGACATAAGGAACTAATAACCTATGGCACAAACACCCAATCAAAAGAAGCCTAATCACAGTAAGCCCCCCTTGCCCAAGCAGCCCAATCGCTCCAATATCGTTACGCTGGTTGTGTTCTTGGCCGTTGGTATTTTCTTTGCCGTGATGATGACCCGTACCATGACGGCGACGAACGGTATTACCCAGACCGACGAATTGGTAACGTCTGAGTTTACCCAGGCTGTCGAGCAGGGTCGCGTGAACACTGCTGTTTACGACACCGGCTCCTATACCATTACGGGCACCTACTACCCTGCCGCTACGGCAGGCGAGGCCACAACGGATGCGTTCAACACCGCATTCAACGCGTTGAACTCCGGAATGGCAAGCACCACGGGCGCTCGTCCCACCATCGTGCAGACGCAGGAGCTTGCTGCCTCCAAACTTGGCTCCGAGCATAACTACACCTGCACATGGGTTGGCTCCGATTCACTGGGTCAGCTTATGGCGGCGCATCCTTCCATTCAGTACAGCGTGCGCTTGGCATCGCCTTGGGGTTCCATCCTGGCATCGATTCTGCCCATTTTGATCATTGCCGGCCTGCTGCTGTTCTTCTTCTCCCAGATGAACAAGGCAAACAACTCGCAGATGTCATTCGGCAAGGCGAAGGTGAAGAAAAGCGTTGAGGAGCATCCCGACGTTCACTTCTCCGACGTTGCCGGTGTTGATGAAGCGGTTGAGGAAATGCAGGAGATCAAGGACTTCCTGGAAAACCCTGCAAAGTATCAGTCTCTTGGTGCAAAGATTCCTCGCGGTTGCCTTTTGGTGGGCCCTCCGGGTACTGGTAAAACCCTGCTTGCGCGTGCTGTTGCCGGTGAAGCGGGCGTTCCGTTCTTCAGCATCTCTGGTTCCGACTTCGTGGAAATGTTCGTAGGCGTGGGTGCTTCCCGTGTACGTGACCTGTTCAAGCAGGCAAAGGAAGCTTCTCCTTCGATCATCTTCATCGACGAAATTGACGCCGTTGGCCGTCAGCGTGGCGCTGGTTTGGGCGGTGGCCACGACGAACGCGAGCAGACTTTGAACCAGCTGCTTGTTGAAATGGACGGCTTCGAGGCCAACGATTCCGTTGTCCTTATTGCTGCAACCAACCGCGCCGACGTTCTTGACCCGGCCCTGCTTCGCCCGGGCCGCTTCGACCGCCAGATTGTCGTTGACGCTCCTGACGTAAAGGGTCGTGAAAAGATCCTGAACGTTCACGCTGCCAACAAGCCCCTGGCCGATGATGTTGACCTTGCCAGCATCGCTAAGCTCACCCCTGGCTTCACGGGTGCCGATTTGTCCAACTTGCTCAACGAGTCGGCAATTCTTACGGCTCGTCGCAACAAGCACATCATCACTAACAAGGAAGTTCAGGACTCCATGGAGCGTGTTATCGCTGGTCCTGAACGCAAGGGTCGTGTTCTCGACGAACGTACGCGCAAGACCATCGCGTACCATGAATCGGGTCATGCTTTGGTTGGCCACATGCTTGAAGGCGCTGACCCTGTTCATAAGATCTCGATCATCTCTCGTGGTCGCGCCTTGGGTTACACGCTTTCCATCCCTGACGAAGACAAGGTGCTCAACAGCCGCAACGAAATGCGTGACGAGCTGGCCGTGTTCCTTGGTGGTCGTGTTGCCGAAGAGCTGTTCTGTGACGACATCACCACGGGCGCTTCCAACGACCTTGAGCGCGCAACGAAGATGGCTCGCGCTATGGTTACCAATTACGGCATGAGCTCCGACTTGGGCGTGCAGGTGTTCGGCCAGCCCAATCACGAAGTGTTCTTGGGCCGCGATTATGGCAACACGCAGGATTACTCCGACGATACGGCTCGTCGCATCGACGACGAGGTTGCTCGCATCATGAAGGAAGCCCACGATCGTGCGGTGGAAATTCTTTCCTCCAAGCGCGACCAGATGGACCTTATGGCTACCGTTTTGCTTGAGCGCGAAACGATTGACGGTGATGCTTGCCAGGCATTGCTTAACAACCGTTGGGCAGAGTACCTGCAGGAAGAACAGGCCAAGGAAGCTGAAGGCAAAAAGCCAGAGCTTGAAACTGCTGAAGATGCCCCCGCCGATGTTGCTGCACAGCAGGAACAGCAGGCCACTGCAGTAAGCGAGGCAACACCCACAAAGCCTGAAGCCCCTGATGGGGGAGCGTCGGGTCCCGAATCGGGCAACCAACAGTAATGGTTAGCAACGCCCCGGGCCATACGGCCTGGGGCGTGGTTTATAAGGAGCAAAACTATGATTTGGCGCTGTGGACGCTACCCCTTTGATTCCCGCACCCCCGTTATCATGGGCATTTTGAATGTGACCCCCGATTCATTTTCCGATGGTGGTTCGTACGCCAACGTAGAAGAGGCGGTTGCTGCTGCCCAGAAAATGGTTGATGAGGGCGCTCTCATCATCGATGTGGGCGGTGAGTCTACGCGCCCTGGCGCAAATCCTGTGTCTGTCGAAGAAGAGCTTTCTCGCACTATCGAGGTAGTGAAGCAGCTGGCTGAAAAGGATATATGCGTAAGCATAGATACCCGCCATGCCGAGGTGGCAAAGGCGGCAGTTGAAGCGGGCGCAAGCATCATCAACGATGTAACGGGTTTCCGTGATCCCGCCATGGTTGAGGTTGCCAAGGGATGCGATGTCGGCTTGGTGGTAATGCATATGCTGGGCGACGACCCGCGCACCATGCAGGACGAGCCCCAGTACGACGATGTGGTTGCGGAAGTATGCGAATACCTCTCAAAGCGTGCTGCCGAGCTTGAAACTGCCGGCATTGCTCATGATCGAATCTGCCTTGATCCTGGTCCTGGCTTTGGCAAAACCGCCAAGCAGACCATTGAGCTTATGCGTAACTTCCAGGAGCTAGTGCATCTGGGGTATCCCACAATGGTTGCCGTTTCCCGAAAGAGCTACATCGGCTACGCCTATGACATCGACGACCCCAAGGAACGCGATGCTGCTTCTGCTGCAGAGGCGCTGATGGCATGCGAATTGGGCGCTTCGGTAATTCGTACGCATAATGTGGCGCTAACCGAAGAGTCGCTAAAGGAAAACCTGCGGCCCTATGCGTTTATCGGCCTTGGTTGCAACGTTGCTTTGGTTGCCGATGAAGGCGAGGAACTCGAGGGCAAGAAGGCAATGCTCAGCCAAGCTATCACCGATATGTGTCTGTTGCCCGATTCTCAGATCATCGATGTTTCCAGCTTCTATGAAAGCGAGCCTGCTTATGTGGAAGACCAGGACTCGTTCGTTAATGCAGTGCTTATCTTGCGTACGGGCTTGCCCCCGCAAGAGCTCCTGCGCTATCTGAATATCATCGAAGACAGGCTGGGTCGCATCCGCGAAAAGAAGAACGGTCCGCGCACGTGCGATCTGGATATCCTTGATTACCAGGGCTATGTGTCCGACTTGGAAGTGCTGACTTTGCCTCATCCGCTCCTTACCGAACGTGATTTCGTGGTAAAGCCACTGCTTGAGATTGCTCCTAACCATGAGCTTTCCGATGGCACGAAAGTCACACTTGATACCGTAACGGTGGGCAAGGCGTGGAAGTGCTAAGCCAGTCCGAACATCAAACCTGCGGCCGTGTTGCAAAAGGTGCCCCCTCGGTGGCGCCTTTGCGTCCGGCCGTTTCTTCTTTCTGGGATTTGCACGCCTATGCATGCGTCCGTTCGACGAACGAGCTCGTGAAAGAAGCTCTTCGTCAGGGTGTGCCTGAGGGATATTGCGCAACTGCCTTGGAGCAAGAAGGCGGCTATGGGCGTCAAGGGAGGGTTTGGACCAGTCCTTTGGGCGGTGTATACACTTCGTTTGCGTTGCGACCTAACGTGCCGCCTCAAATGCTCCCTACCTTGAGCTTGGTGGCCTCATTGGCGGTAGCCGACGCCCTTGAGCAGGTGCGTCCAAGCTGTAGCCCGCTTATCAAGTGGCCTAATGATGTGCTTTGTCCGCAGGGGAAACTCGCAGGCATTTCGCTTGAGGCTTTAGCTGGCGGCGTGTGCGTTGGTGTGGGGGTCAATGTGTATGAGCCTTTTGCCAAACGCGAAGTTGAGGGGAAGTACTCCTTGGCGTATCTGCAAGATGGCGTTGTGGAAGCGGATCTTTCCGCGGAGCAGCGTTCCGTCATGACTCAGTTGGTTGAAAGCATGCTTGAAGCGATG
The DNA here is from genome assembly GCA_900553605.1 of uncultured Eggerthella sp. Lineage (GTDB taxonomy): Bacteria > Actinomycetota > Coriobacteriia > Coriobacteriales > Eggerthellaceae > Anaerotardibacter. The sequence goes on from USDX01000008.1 coordinate 41,764, forward strand.
AAGAGCCGCTACGGGCGCTGGCTCCAGGAAGGCTTCTCGGCTTTTATCGATGAGTACAGCCAGCGCTTCGCTTACCGCGACAAGCGGGCATCCCTCGCGCTTATCAATGGAGATAAAACCATCGAGGGGGTAATTCGTGGCGTCGATAGCTTAGGGCGCTTGCTCGTTGAAAACGATGTTGGGGCGATTGTCCCCATGAGCTCGGGCGAAGTGCATGTGACTTCGTTTCAAAGTTAACCTGGAGCTGTTGGCCTAAAGCAGCAGAGACTTCAAACCGATAAGAATGAGCACGGCACCGCCAATGATGGTGGCTTTTTCGCCGAGTGCGTTACCGAAGCGCTTACCGATAACCAGGGCAACGATGCAGGTAAGTGCCGTAGTGACGCCGATGATGCCCGAAGAGGTGAGTACGTTTACTTCCAGGGCGGCAAAGCTTACGCCAACCGCTAGGGCATCAATGCTGGTGGCAACTGCCTGGAACAACAGTACGGGCATGGTGAGTGTTTGCTCGGATGCCTCTTCGCCCTCTTCTTCATGGAAGGCGTCCCAGATCATCTTTCCGCCGATGAATCCCAAGATCACAAAGGTAATGATGCCAGCATATTGGGTGATGAAATCGCTTACCAGCTGACCCAGGACAAACCCTACAACGGGCATGAGGAACTGGAAAAAGCCGAAAGCAAGGGGCATGGAAAAGCTGCGGGCGCGTGAGATGTTAGGATAAGCAAAGCTGTTGGAGATGGTAACGGCAAACGCATCCATGGAGAGTGCTAGGCCAAGTATGACGATTTCGACAATGCTCACGGCAGTCCTTTCTTGTGTGCAAACCTGTATTTTCCCTCATGGCAAGCCGCTTGCTGACTAGGCGGTCAACATGACACACATTTGATAAATACATGCATTTTGCCTAGGGGATATGGCGGTATTTAAGCTGCGTTATCAGAATAGGCAGAGCAACTGATTGGCTGCATGCGTTAAGGCAGGCGGCCTGGAACAATAATGAAACATGAGCGAAAGGTATCGAGCCCGTATGGCCGAAGAACAGATTCGGGGAGAACAAAAAGAGCATCAGGGGGCACATTTCGAAGAGGGCACTATGCGCAAGCATGTTGCTGGGGGAGCAGCTGCTAAAGGCAACGACCGTACCGCGCGTATGGGAACGGGTCCCATTCCGAAATTGGTGTTGGAATTTGCCATTCCCTCTATCGTGGGCATGCTGGTTAACGGTGCCTACAATGTAATCGACTCCATCTTCCTTGGCCAGGCTATGGGCGAGATTGGCCTTTCGGTGGCAACTGCCGCCATGCCGCTGATGACCATCTTCATGGCGTTGGGCATGCTTATCGGCAACGGCGGCAATGCGCTTGCTGCACTGCGCTTGGGCGAAGGCAACAAGCAGGCTGCTGAAAAAAGCCTGGGCAATACGGTGTGTCTTGGCATCATCATTGCGATTGTAGTGGCGATAATCGCCTGCATTCCGCCCTGCATGGAGGCGCTCCTTTCGCTTTCGAGCGCTACGCCTGAAATCCACGATTACACCTACTCGTTTATTCAGATCATCGCTTTCGGTGTTATCTTCCAAATCATCGGCATGGGTGTGAATAATTTCATCCGTACGGCAGGTGCGCCAAACCGCGCCTTGCTTACCATGGTTATCGGCACGTTTTCCTGCATCATTCTGAACTACCTGTTTGTGTTGGTTTTCGGATGGGGCGTTGTGGGCAGCGCGCTGGCAACCGTGCTTGGCCAGGGAGTTTCCTGCGTTTCAGTATTGTGGTACTTCCTGTTTACCAAGAACGTTGCATTCAAGCTATACGCACGCAACTTGAAGCTCGACGCCGAAGTGGTAGGATTCATTTTATCTTTGGGCGCTGCCAGCTTCATCATGCAGATGGCTATGTCGGTCATCAATTTCCTTGTTAACTATCTGTTGGTGTTCTATGGTGCGCAAAGCCCCTTGGGCGCCGAGGCCGCGCTGGCGTCTATCGGCGTTGTACAGCGTTGCGCCATGTTTACCGTGCTGCCTCTTATCGGTACTGCAGTGGCGATTCAGCCGCTGCTGGGATTCAACTACGGAGCGGGACTTATCTCGCGCGTGCGCGAAACCGTGCGTTTTGGCATCCTGATGGCCACGGTTATCGGTACCTGCATGTGGATCATGATTATGCTGTTCTCGGGCGATATCGTAAGCTTCTTCGGTATTCGTGCTGATGGCCTGCGTGACTTCACCGCTTTTGCGCTGAAGATTCAGTTGCTTGTGCTCCCGGTTGTTGGCTTCCAAATTGTGGTGGGCAACTACTTCCAGGCAACGGGACAGCCGATGAAATCTATCATCCTTTCCCTTACCCGTCAGGTTCTGTTCCTTATTCCCTTGTATATCGTGCTGCCCATCGTGCTGCCCATGCTGGTGTTTACGCTTACCGGTTTGGATGCTTTGTATTTTGCGGTGCCGATTTCCGATTGTCTATCTGTTGTTACTGCGGCGGCATTCCTTGCGTTTGAGATGCGCCGTTTGAAGCGCGTTGAGGCAGGGGAGGAAACGTCTCGTTTTGGCAAGGGCGCGAAGCAATCGTAGACACTTCAGATTCCATGCGGGTTTCGCTTGTGGGTTGGTTGGCAGCCTGTGCTAGTGGATGATTGTCATACGCAGCGCCGAAGAACGCGATGTTGAGCACGCCTGCCCGTAGACGAGCGTCAGCTGTTCAGCTGCCCGTAGGCGAGCGGCAGGTATCATGCGTAGCGCCAAAAGCACGATGCAGAGGATGACTGCCCGTAGACGATGCCAGCTGTTCAGCCGCCCGTAGGCGGAGCTGCGGCTGTTCGCGACAGGGCGCACGCTCGAAGGAGTTATCGCCGACTGCCCGTAGACGAGCGCCAGCTGTTCGGCTGCCCGTAGGCGAGCGGCGGCCGTGATTCGCAAAGCACCGTGGGTATTTGTATTAAATGCCCGTTAACGCTGAACTTCGGCCGCTTGTGTTGCGTTGCCGCTAAAGCCAAACTGCATCGAAGGGTCCAGTTGCATACCTGCCACAATTCTGTGCCGCATGGCGCCTAACGCGAAACTGCACCGAATTGAATTGGTTTGGAAAACGCCTGATTGTTTTTAAAAGGCAACATATCATGCCGATTTGTGTATTAACGTAATTTGAAAAAGTGCGTTATACTGCCCGATCATGGCGCAGTATGCGCCTGTTCAAATCGAGGAAGGAATAAATAAATGTCCGAAGCAATGACGCAGCACTCCACCGCTCGTGCTCGCTCCGTCGCGTTCTGCGGCTTGTCCATCGCTCTTATGGCGGTTGCGGCATGGGTCACGGTTCCCTTTGGACCGGTTCCCTTTACCCTGCAGACACTGGCCGTAATGTTTGTGCTGTTTGCCTTGCCTGCTAAGCAGGCACTGGTCGCAATTGGCGGCTATATCGTTCTTGGCGGTCTGGGCCTTCCGGTGTTCTCTTCCTTCAAGGGCGGTTTGGCTGCCCTGATGGGTCCCACGGGTGGTTTCATCGTTGGCTTCTTTGTTGCCGCCGTGGTTGCTATCGCCGTTGCTGCTCTGCTGAAGCGCACTCCCTTGTTTGCTTCCGAAGAGCAGAAATCATTCTTTGGTACCCACATTGCCGCTGGCGTTCTTGCCCGTAACGTGGTTATGGGTGTGGTGTTCCTGGCGGTTCTCTATGTGTTTGGTTGGGCATGGCTCATGGTGGCAGGCCATCTCAGCGCCGAGGCTGCCTTTGCCGCTGCAGTCGCGCCTTTCGTTCTGATTGACGTGATGAAGATGGTTGCCGCTGTGCTGATTGCCCAGGCGGTAAGCGCTGTGGTTGCTCGCTAGGTTTGCAGGTGTAGCTATCGAAGCTGTATTACGGCCGAAGCTGCATTGCGGCCCGTGAGGTTGTCGTTTCATCTAAACACTCGGGCGTAGCTATCGAAGTTGTATTGCGGATATCGGATTGACTTTGACGAACCCGGATGTCGAACTGGCTTCGATCAATCCGGGTATCTGACAGGTCTGGTTCGACCTTGGCATCGGACTGGCACTGTTCGATCTGGATATCGGACTGGTCCAGTTGGATCTAGATATCGGACTGGGCCTGATCAACCACTAGGTAGGAGGATCGCATCATGCGGTCCTCCTTTTTTGTCCTACAGCCTTTGTCCTGCAACCTTTGTCCTACAACCCCTTTTTGCGCGTAAGCATCGGGTGAAGCCTGGCAAGAAACCGCCGTTGTGTATTCGCGTGCTGCCGGAAGGCGCCTTCCTTGGCGAGATTTAGCCGGAGTGTATTCTTGAGCGGCAAGTCATGGCAATATCTCGTCGCGATGCATTCCCGAAGGGGCTCCGGACAGGAAAAACGCCCTTTCATGGCAAGATATCGCCGCCATGTATCCAAAATCAGCTGATTTTGGCAAGATATGCTCTCCATGTATTCAAAATGCCCTGCAAAATGCCGTCGGGGAATGCATTTCGCGAGTATCTTGCCACGAAGACCCTCTTTTTCCGTCCGCATCCCTCAAATCATGCACAGTAGGCAAATCTTGCCACTCTTTTTCGACTTGTCTTTCGTGCGGGAGCTTTGCGATTCCTGCCTGCGCGGGAGCTCAGGGCGCGACCAGCATCGCGGCTCGACCTTCACTGGGATATTAGCGTGTCCCCTACGTGAAGGCGCAAACGCTGTAGCTCGTCCTTTATGTGGGGGTACCGACGTTGTGGTTCGCCTTTTGCGCGGGAATGTCAGCGCAGCAAGAAAAAAATCGCGCCCCGTCGAAAGGCGCCTTCCTTGGCAAGCCCTAGCCGTAGTGCATTCCTAAGCGGCAAGTCATGGCACTATTTCGTTGCGATGCTTTTCCCGAAGGGGCACATCGGTGCGGCAGCGGAAAGCTACAGGGCGGGAAACGCCATCACAAATACGGCACCGCCTTCGGGGGCGTTGAATGCGGTTACCGTGCCGTCGAAGCTCTCAACAATCTCCTTCACAATGGCCAGTCCAAGGCCAGCGCCTCCGCTGTTGCGTGCGCGCGAGGCATCGCTGCGGTAGAAGCGTTTGAACAGAAGGGAGGGGTCATCTTCGATGCCGCAGCCATCGTCTTTCACAGCAACTATCGCCTGGTTGTTTACGCCGGAAAGCAAGACGCGGACATGGCCGCCCTCTTCGACGTGACGAATGGCGTTATCGACCAAGTTGATGATGGCCTGCTTGAGGCGATCGGTGTTGCCCAGGATATCTGGGGCAGCGCCCTCTACGCTCAAGGTGACGTTCTTGTCTTGGGCGATGGGCTCAAGCATTTCGATAACTTCTTGGGCAACGGGCGCAATATCCAGGCGTTTCAGGGCCGCCGCAGGTACGCCTTCTTTTGCGTGCTGCAGTGCCAAGAGCGAATTAGTGAGCTTCTTCAGGCGTTCCGACTCGCTCAGAATGATCTCGCAGAAATGCTCGCGTGTTGACTGGGGCATATCGGGATCGAGCATCAATTCGGCATTGCCGCTGATGGCGGTGAGAGGTGTGCGGAACTCGTGGGCAACATCGCTCACGAAAGAATCTTGGCGGTCCTGCACTTTGGAAAGCTCGTTGAGCTTCGCCTCGTAGGCGCGGTTCAGCTCGCGGAAGTCTTCGGACAGCTGGTCAACTTCGTACAGTGCGCCTGTGGGCTCGAACACGATGCTCTTGTCGCCTTCGCGGTAGGCGCGCGTTTTCTGTGCCAATTCAGTGAGTGGTTGGGCGATGAAGTGCGCAATAAGCAAGCTCAAAAAATAGCAGAGGCAGGAAACGGGGATGATGAATGCCAAGATGAAGTGTGAGCAGCCAAATGCCAGCACGGCAATAGCTGCCGTGATAGAACAGCCGAAAATAGCCAGCAAAGCGGTTAGAAAAGAAATATTGGTAAACAGCCTCATTGAATCCCCTCGAAGCGGCAGATAGCGTATGCGTCAGCCTTTAAGCTTGCAGGCTGCTCAGCACGTCGATGCCGGCGAAGCGGCAGATAGCGCATGCGCCGGTCTGCAAACGCCCCCTTATTTCTTGAAGCGATAGCCGTATCCGCGCACCGTTTCAACAAGCTTCGGATCGTACCCGGCTGCCTCAATCTTATCGCGAAGACGCTTGATGTGCGTGTCGACTGTTTTCGTTTCCGTGATGAATTCCCATCCCCATGCATCGTGAAGAAGGTCTTCGCGGGAGACCACCTTGCCGGCATTGTGCATAAGGCAGCTCAGCAGCTCGAATTCGCGCGGAGTAAGGTCGATGGGCCCTTTTTCTCCTTGGGCGACGTGCGTGTCTTCGTTCAAGGTGATGCCGCTTGCCGTTACCTCATTCGAGGGCTGTGCGTTTTCCAGACCTTGGCTGCGACGCAGAAGGGCACGGGTGCGCGCAAGAAGCTCGCGCACGCCGAAGGGCTTTGCAAGATAGTCGTCAGCTCCAAGCTCGAGCCCTACGACTTTGTTCAGTTCGCTGTCACGCGCAGAAAGGAACAGGATAGGCGTGGTCATCTTCGCGCGGATGCGGCGGCACAGTTCGTATCCGTCGATACCGGGCAGCATGATGTCTAAAATGAACAGATCGAAGTGGTCGCTTTCGATTTTCTCAAGCGCTTCTTCGCCGTTGGAAGCCACTTCGGTGAGGTAGCCTTCCTTCTGCATGGCATAGCTTACGAATTCAGTGATGGAAGGCTCATCGTCTACGATGAGTATGCGAGCGGGATTTTCCATTGCGCCACCTTCTGCGGATGCGTTAATTACGGTTACGGCTAAGGGACTGCCGTCCAAAATCGATAGTATGGTAGCATTCGCTCGTATCGCTTAAACCTGAAGGGATTGTCAGAAACATGTTACTTGCGATTGACGTGGGAAATACCCAAACCGTGCTCGGTGTATACGATGGTGAGCACTTGGTTCATATGTGGCGTGTGGCTACTAACGTAGACCACACCAGTGATGAGCTCCGAATTAAACTGCATGTTCTGATGGAGGCCGAAGGTGTTGACCCCAAGTGCATCGACGGTGCTATTTTGGCCTCGGTGGTTCCCGCTCTTACTCATAATTGGGAAAAGGCATGCTATCGCTCGTTCTGCGTTCAGCTGCTTGTCATTTCCGCCCAAACCGTGGGGCACCTTATCAACATGGACCAGGAGAAGTTCGCCGAATTGGGCGCCGACCGCGTGGCAGATGCTGCTGCTGCGAAATGCCTGTACGGTTCGCCCGTCATTGTGGTCGACTTCGGTACTGCTACCAATATCGAGATCATCGATAAGACAGGCACGTTTGTGGGCGGCATCATTGCCCCCGGTGTCGATTCGTCCATGCGTAGTCTGCTTTCCCGCGCAGCGTTGTTGCGATCCGTAGAATTGGAAGATCCGGGCACGGCAATCGGAACCAACACCGCCGATGCGCTCAAGGTTGGCGTGGTGTACGGCGAGGCTGCTCGTGTCGACGGCTTGGTCGAGCGCGTTTTCGATCAGTTGGGCTACGAGGCCAGGGTGGTGGCAACTGGTGGCTTGGCGCACCGCATCGCCCCCGCATCGAAGCACATCGCCGAAATCAACCTTGAACTCACTTTGCAGGGTTTGCGTATGATCTACGATGAGATCGCCCAGTAAAACCCAGTAGGACAGAGCAATAAGCCAAGAAGAGGAAGCGAACTGTTTATGCTGACGGATATCGAAATTGCGCAGGCGGCAACGCCTTGCCCCATTACCGAAATCGCTGAAAAGGCAGGTATCTCGGAAGAGTACCTCGAGTGCTACGGCAAGACCAAGGCAAAGGTTGACTACAACCTGCTCCGCAACGAAGACCATAAGCCCGGTAAGTTGGTGCTGGTCACGGCAATCAACCCCACCGCTGCCGGCGAAGGTAAAACCACCACGACGGTAGGTTTGGGTGATGCCCTTTCCCGCTTGGGAAAGAAGACGGTAATCGCTTTGCGCGAGCCTAGCCTGGGACCGGTGTTCGGCATCAAGGGCGGTGCCGCAGGCGGTGGCTATTCCCAGGTAATCCCTATGGAAGATATCAACCTGCATTTCACGGGCGACTTCCATGCTATTGGCGCGGCAAACAATCTGCTTGCTGCATTGCTCGATGCCCATATCCACAACGGCAACGAGCTTGGCATCGATGTTCGCCGCATTACGTGGAAGCGTGTTGTTGACATGAACGACCGTCAGCTGCGCAATATCGTGTGCGGCTTGGGCGGCAAAGCCAATGGCGTTCCCCGTGAAGACGGCTTCGATATTACGGTTGCTTCAGAGGTCATGGCCATCTTCTGCTTGGCAACCTCCATTACCGACCTGAAGGCGCGCTTGGGCCGCATCGTTGTTGGCTACACCCGCGACGATAAGCCCGTTACCGCCCATGACCTTCATGCTGAAGGCGCTATGGCTGCGCTTTTGAAGGATGCGCTGAAGCCCAATTTGGTTCAGACACTCGAAGGAACCCCCGCATTCGTGCACGGCGGTCCTTTCGCCAACATTGCACATGGCTGCAATTCCATCATGGCAACCAACATGGCTCTTGCTCTGGGCGACTACGCGGTAACTGAAGCCGGTTTCGGTGCCGACCTGGGAGCCGAGAAGTTCTTGGACATCAAGTGCCGTCTTGCGGGCTTGAAGCCTGATGCTGTTGTAGTGGTTGCCACGGTTCGTGCGTTGAAGAACCATGGCGGCGTTGCCAAGGCAGACCTGAACGAGGAAAACCTCGAAGCGCTGGAAAAGGGTCTTCCCAACCTGCTTCAGCACGTGGAAAACATCACTCAGGTGTTTGGCCTCCCATGCGTTGTCGCCATCAACGAATTCCCCACTGATACTCAGGCAGAAATCGATCTGGTTCGCGCCAAGTGCCAGGAGCTCGGTGTCAACGTTGCCCTTTCCCAGGTCTGGGCAAAAGGCGGCGAAGGCGGCGTAGAGTTGGCTGAGGAAGTTATGCGTCTGTGCGAGCAGGAAAGCTCTCTGACCTTCACCTACGAAGATGATATGGGTCTCGCGGAAAAGATCGAGGCAGTTGCCAAGCGCATTTACCATGCAGATGGGGTAGACTTTGCTCCTGCTGCGAAGAAGGAAATCAAGCAGCTTGAAGAATTGGGCTTTGGATCTATGCCGGTCTGCATGGCGAAAACCCAGTACAGCTTCTCCGACGATGCTGCACTGCTTGGTGCTCCGCGCAATTTCCGCATTACGGTTCGTCAGGTTAAGGTATCTGCAGGCGCTGGTTTCGTTGTTGCCCTTACCGGTAATGTCATGACCATGCCAGGCTTGGGCAAGGCCCCTGCTGCCTTCAAGATCGACGTTGATGAAACGGGCAAGATCTCTGGCTTGTTCTAGGCTGCTAGAAAATAGCTGGAAATACCAGCAAGGTATTATCGGGCTGGCGCAGGTGCGCTGGCCCGTATCGTTGTCATAGGTAATAAACGATTAGGAAACATCTTGAGCGAGTGGACATTAATTGACGAGGTTGCCGCTGGCACCCCAACCCCTGGTGGCGGTGCTGCCGCCGCATACGTGGGAGCTTTGGGGTCGGCGTTGAATTCCATGGTGGGAAACCTGACGGTTGGCAAGAAAAGCTATGCCGACGTGGAAGACCAGGTGAAGGAATGCCTATCGCAGCTTCAGCGGGTGCGTGAAGAGCTCCTTGCCTTGTCGAAGAAGGACTCTGAGGCATTTGCCCCTTTGGCGGCATGCTATAAAATGCCCCGCGCTACCGAAGAAGAAAAGGCGCAGCGCACCAAAGCAATGCAGAAGGCGCTCATCGATGCCATCGAAGTGCCCCTGTCGATCATGAAAGCATGTGCTCGCGTTATCGATCTTTCCGATTTTATGGCTCATAATGGCTCAAAGATGGCGCTTTCCGATGTTGCCACGGGTGTTTCCTTTGCGAAAGGGGCACTAAAGGGCGCTGCCCTGAACATCTTCGTCAATGCCAAAATGCTCGAGGATCGCAAGCTTGCGAAGCGTTACACTGACGAAACAGAATGTCTCATTATTGAATGGGGCAAGCGTGCCGATGATATTTACGTATTTGTGTTGGAGGGACTCAGATAAGTATGACCCGCATTTTGAAATCGAAACCAGTTACTGATGCGATTGCCGCCGATCTTGCTCATCGTGTCGAGCGTCTGAAGATCTTGGGCATCGAACCTACGCTTGCTATCGTTCGCGTAGGGTCCCGCCCCGACGACCTGAGCTACGAGCGCACTGCTTGCAAGCGCGCAAAGGCTTTGGGTCTGACCACACGTGTGTTCGAGCTCGATGAAAAGGTTTCCCAGGAAAAACTGCTCCTGCAAATTCGCCGCATCAACGCCGATTCAAGCATTCATGGTTGCTTGGTGTTCCGCCCTCTTCCCTCTGAGATGGAAGACAAGCTTGTTTGCGATGAGCTTGCTATGGCGAAGGATATCGACGGCGTTTCCACTGCATCGCTTGGTGCGGTGTTTACCGATGCCAAGGAAGGCTTTGCTCCTAGCACCGCAGAAGCTTGCGTAAGGGCGCTCGATTTTTACGATATCCCTGTAGAGGGCAAGCACGTAGTTGTCGTTGGTCGCAGTCTTGTGGTGGGCAAACCTGTTGCCATGCTGCTGCTTCGCCGCAATGCCAGCGTGACCATCTGCCATTCCCGCACGGAGGACCTGCCCAAGATCATGCGCACGGCAGACATCGTTATTTGCGCAACGGGCCGCGCACGTGCCTTTGATGCATCGTGCTTCCGCGAAGGCCAGACGGTTTTGGACGTTGGTATCAATTTTGACAAGGACGGCAACCTGTGCGGCGATGTCGACTATGAATCGGTCGAGCCCGTTGTCGATGCCATCACCCCGGTCCCAGGTGGTCTCGGTTCTGTTACCACTTCTATCACCATGGAGCATACGGTTTCGGCTGCAGAAAAGACCATCAGGTAATTCTGCTTGTCGTTAAATGAATGCATGGGCGCCAAGGCGCCAAAGCGCTCAATGGGGTTGTTCCTCATTGAGCGCTCTTGTTGGATCCTGCTTTTCCGAAGGGAATCTTTATGTCCGGCAAATGGGTTGAAATAGCACGTACCTCTTCGGTAGAGGAAACGCAAGCTTGCGCAGCGGCACTGGCTGGCGTGCTTGATGCAGGTGCTGTTGTGACGCTTGACGGAGATCTGGGGGCGGGAAAAACGCACTTTACCCAGGGGCTGGCAGCTGCCTTGGGCGTTGCGCAGGCGGTAACGAGCCCCACCTTCAACTTGGTGGTTGAATACACCGATGGGCGTCTTCCCCTGTACCATTTTGATCTGTATCGCCTTGATTCCCCTTACCAATTGGAAGACTTGGCATTTTACGAATACGTCGAAGGCGATGGCGTTTCCTGCATCGAGTGGGCTTCGAAATTTCCCGAAGAAATGCCAGAAGATAGGCTCGAGGTGTATCTTGCCGTCGAGGGCGAAAACGTTCGGGCAATTCGGGCATGTGCCCACGGATCGGCAGAATCAATGCTTCAGAGTTGGCGGGCTGCGTTGGCTTAGCTTTTTGCCAGGCGCGTTCTTTTCGGAAGGATTGCGCCTGGTTTTTCTGTTTTCAGGGGCATGCGCTAGGATAGCTAGCGAAAGAAAACAGGCATTAAACGTCGCTTGCCCATCCCGTGCCGCCCCCGTTGCTTTTACGGAGATGGCATCGGCGGCCGCAATGCAATAAGAACAGGATTCGCATGAACAACTACGTAGTTGCTTTCGACACGGCAAATGAAATGATTTCCTTGGGAATAGGTCTTCTCGATCGTGCCAAGAAAACCATTGACTGCATCGCTTCGCGCGAGGTCGGTGCGTTTCGCGCATCGAACGTCAAGCTATTGCCCGAAATCGATGCTCTGTTGGCGGATGCGGGCATTTCGCGCGGTGAAGTTGCGTGCGTAGTGTGCGGCCGTGGCCCCGGTTCGTTTACCGGCGTGCGCATCTGCCTTGCCAGCGCTAAGGGCATTGCCATTGGTTTGGGCGTGCCGCTGTTCGGCGTTTCCACCTCAGACGCTCAGGCATGGCAGCAGTGGGCTAACGGGGTGCGCGGCTCAGTGGTGGTACTGGGCGATGCGATGCGCAAAGAAGTCTATCCCGTTCGCTATCACGTAACCGACAGCGGTATCGAGCGCCTGAACTCCGATACCGTTATGAAGGCGGCGTCCTTGCCCGAGTGGCTGGGAAGCGGAAGCGATCAGCGCATCGTGGGTGATGCGCTGAAGAAATACTCCGCTCTGTGCGAAGGCCACGGCAACATTGCGGGCGAAGAAGAGCGCTACCCAACAGGCGCCGGCCTTCTTCTTGCGGCGCAGGAGGCTTGGGCGGAGGGGACGTTCGATCCCGACGGTGGTGTGTTGGGCGACCCTTGCACGCTTCTTCCCGTGTACACGCGCCTTTCCGACGCTGAAGAGCATGAGCGCATTAAATTTGCCAAGCAGGATGCCGAAGCCAACGCCGTTGAGGCGAAGGACCTTGAGTCGGGTGTGCAGGGCGGATCGGTGATTCGCTATCAGCCGCTCGAAGCGGCATGGGTGCCTGCGGTTGCCGCCATGGAGTCGCAGGTTATGGGTACGGATGCCTGGAGCGAGGCACAGGTGCTCGACGAGCTGCCTCGTCCCGACCGCACGTGGTGGGCGGCGTTTGAGGTTGCTGATACGCGTAAGCGCACGGTGAACGTTGGCGAAGCGAAGCTGGTGGGTTATGCCGGTGGCTGGATAAACGATGGTCAGGTGCAGTTGCTGAAGGTGGCGTCCGATCCGGCTTATAGGCGTCAGGGCATTGCGCAAGAGCTTTTGGCACGCATTGCCCTTGATGCACGTGATTTGGGTGCAAAGGAAATGACCCTTGAAGTCCGTGCGTCGAATACGGGTGCGCATGCCTTCTATGAGCGTTTGGGCTTGAAGAATATCGGTATTCGCCCGCGTTATTATTCCGATGGGGAAAACGCTTGCATCTATGAAGGCCCGCTTCCTCTTTCCGAGCACGACGTTGCCGGTATGGAGTTGCGCTTGAATGCTGCAGCTGCACACGCGGGCGAAGCTGCAGGAGACTGTGTGCCGCTTGAGGGCAAGCTCATCTTGGCTATCGAGTCTTCGTGCGACGAAACCGCCGCAGCGCTTATCGATGAAGCGGGAACCATTGTCGCTGATGTGGTTGCTTCTCAGATCGATTTTCACTCCCGTTTCGGTGGGGTAGTGCCCGAAATTGCCAGCCGTAAGCATATTGAGGCTATCGGTGGGGTGGTGATCGAGTGCTTGGCCCAAGCGCGCGAGCGCACAGGCAAGGCCGATCTTTCTTGGAACGATTTGGCTGCTGTTTCGGTGACCTATGCGCCTGGTTTGGTTGGCGCCCTGGTTGTGGGCGCGGCATTCGCAAAGGGTTTGGCCTGGGCTTGCGATGTGCCGCTTATCGGCGTGAACCACCTGGAGGGCCACTTGTATGCGAACAAGATCGCCTGCCCCGATATCAAGCCGCCTATGGTGGTTTCGCTCGTTTCGGGTGGTCACACCATGTTGGTGCATGTAAAAGACTGGGGCAGCTATGAAACTATGGGTTCAACGCTCGACGATGCGGTAGGAGAGGCCTTCGACAAGGTGGCAAAGGCAATGGGGCTGGGGTATCCTGGCGGCCCGCTCATTTCTGCTTTAGCTGAAAAGGGCAACCCTAAGGCTGTTCGTTTCCCCCGTGCGCTGATGCATTCGGGCGATTTGCAGTTCTCGCTTTCAGGCTTGAAGACCTCGGTTATGACTTACTTGCAGAAAGAACAGCAGGCAGGCCGTGAAATCAATCAGGCTGATGTGGCGGCAAGCTTTCAGGCTGCAGTTATCGACGTCCAGGTGGCCAAGGCTCGCACGGCGCTTCGCCAGACGGGTGCAAAAGAGTTCTGCCTGGGCGGTGGCGTTGCTGCCAACCCTGAGCTGCGTCACGCCTATGAGGCCATGTGCCATCAAATAGGCGTTCGCCTTACCATGCCTCCGCTTTCCGCCTGCACGGACAATGCTGCCATGATCGCCCTGGTGGCGCTCGATCGTTATAAGCAGGGCAAGTTTTTTGGCTTGGATTGCGACGTGAAAGCCCACGCCCCGCTCGACGAGGCGTATTAGGCCTTGCTTCTCGGGTCCTGGTTGGCGGGACATGTTAGTCGGGGCTTGGGATCGTTTATCGCATAGTGCTAGGAATCGCTCATGGCATAGGCGCCCTGGAGAGGGTACCCGTCGCATACGGGGCGCAACGTGTTCGCAGCCTCGGTGCCCTCTTCGGTATAATCGATCGCGAAAACACGCGTAAAGGAGATTGGTATGAAGCGCTCTATCGATGTAATTGAACATGCTGGCGAAATCATGAAGAAGGTCAACGATGCCGTCTTGCTCACCACCAAGAAAGACGGCCAGGTTAACGCCATGACCATCAGCTGGGGCGGTATGGCCATTGAGTGGGGAAAGCCCCTGTTCATTACCTATGTGCGCGAAAGCCGTTTCACCAAGGAATTCTTGGATGCCACGGGTGAGTTCACGGTGAACCTGCCCATGGGCGAGTTCGACAAGAAGATCACTGCGGTATGCGGCGCAAAGTCGGGTCGCGATATGGACAAGGTTGCCGAGCTGGGGCTCACGCTGGAAGATCCCGAAGAGGTTAATGTGCCGGGCATTCGCGAGCTTCCCCTTACGTTGGAGTGCCGCGTCCTGTTCAAGCAGGAACAGGATCTTGCCAATCTTGATGCCGCGGATGCGGAAAAGTGGTATCCCGTCGATGAAGCGCTGGGCGGTCCCAATAAGCACACGGCCTATTACGCCGAAATCGTGGCGGCCTACGTTATTGAGTAGTTCTGGCTACAGTGCACTATGGGCAGGGGCACCTGCCAGCTTCTGAGGCTGGCGCGTCTGCCTATTTCTCCATGCCCCGATGTATTAAAATATGAGTATGGACGCGCACCCTGGTTAAGAACCGAGGCCCGCGTCCATTTTTTAGTGCCTTAACCGTCCCGTCACTATGTATGACGTGTATGTACAGCGCACCATGCCAGGGGCGCTTGCCCGCTATTCCTTGTACGCGATATGAACAGCGGCAACGCCAAACGTTACATTGGTGTATTCGACACGGGAAAAGCCCGCATTCTTCAGCATGCGCGTGAAACCCTTTTGATCGGGAAACGCCTTGATCGACTTCGCCAGGTACACAAAGCCCGAAGCATCGCCTGTGACGATCTTTCCCCAGGTGGGAATACCCCAACGCAAATACAGGTTGTAGCCCAAGCGCATAAGGGGATTGGGCGGGGTTGAGAATTCCAACACGCACAGCGCGCCGCCCGGCTTCAGCACGCGATACATCTCAGAAAGCGCACGTTCGCGTTCGGGCATGTTGCGAATGCCGTACGACATGGTGATTATGTCGAAAGACCCGTCTTCGTAGGGAATGTCTTGCCCGTCAACCACGGCAAGCTCAACGGGAACGCCGTTTGCCTCGCCTGTATCGAGTCGGCTCTGGGCTACTTCGAGCATGGCGGGCGTGTAATCGGAGAGGATGATGTGCTTGGGCTGCTTCCGTTCGCAGGCCGTAAACGTCACATCGCCCGTGCCGCCGGCAATATCCAGCATCAGCGTTTCGCTGGTAATGGGCGATTTATCGATAAGTGTGCGCAGCCAGCTGCGGTATTGGCCGAAACTGGAGAGCTTGTTGAAACGCTCGTACTTCCAAGCAATATCAGTGAAGATTTTCTTCACGCGAGCAGAAGAAATCTCAGCAGGGGCCTCCTGACCCGTGGCGGTGTCGATGGAGTGGTCTGCTTTCTTTTCGGGCGTTTGAGGGGTGTTGCTCATGCGCTATCGCGTCCTTAAGTACGAGTATTGCCGTCTGCGTTAGCTGATTATAGACAAGAACGGCACGCTTGCGTATCTGGCTCGTTAGGGGTCTGTGAAAAACGGCAAGATATAAACGCCGCAATGCTATCATTGCAAAGAATTACTCTATCGGGAGGATGCGCATGCTACTGATCGCTGAATACGTTGTTCCGGTTTCATCCGAGCCCATCGAGCACGGTGCGGTTTTCATTAAAGACGGTGCTATCGCCGACATCGGCGATGCAGAAATGATGCGCTTGCGTTACCCCAACGAAGAGGTAAAAGACTTCGGCATGGCTGCGCTTACCCCGGGTTTTATCGACCTGCATGCACGCATGGAAGACGCTGTGTTCCGCGGTTTGGTGCACGACCTGCCCTTTGTTCAGTGGCGCAAGGAAATCGCTGCGTTGCGTAAGCGCATTTCCTATGCAGAGGCGTTTGACTCTGCGTTCCTGGGCGGCCTTGAGGCGCTTTCCTCGGGCGTTACCACTGTGGCGGACATCACATCTACGGGTGCTTGCGTTTCAGCTGCTCAGAAGCTTGGTTTGCGCGGTATGTTCTATCGCGAGGCAGGAGCAATCGACAAGCGCTTGGTTAACTACGCCATCAAGAAGGCTGATAGCGACTTGGAAAAGTGGTCGCAGGCCATCGACCCCGACCGCATCACCCTGGGCGTTGCGCCAGATCCGGTGTACGAATGCCATCCCGAGCTGTATCGCAGTGTGGTGAAGTACGCCTCCGATAACGGCGACCTGCCTATCGCAATGGATTTGGCGGGCAGCAGCGAAGAGTACCGCTTCGTGAAGTACGGCGCTCCCTCTGGCTTGGACGAAGATCTGGGAATGCAGGGTTTCATGGAAATTCCGCCATGGCTTCCCACTTCTGCAACTCCCGTCAACTATGTGTTGAACTGGGGTTTGTTCGACGCAAAGAACGTGATGATCGTCTATGGCGTACGCGTAAACGACGAAGACATCAGGCATTTGAAGGAATACGACGTTGCCGTATGCGCATGCCCCAGCTTGAATGCTCAGTTGGGCATGGGCGTTGCTCCTGTGAGTGAGTACCTGCGCTCTGGTATGCGTGTGGGCCTGGGCACTGGCGCTCCGGCTTCTATCGACACGATGGATATCTTTAGCGAAATGCGCATGGAATTGCTCATTCAGCGTGCTGTTACCGGCGAATTCCTTGATTCCCGCACGCTTATGGAAATGGGCACTTTGCGTGCCGCCCAGGCACTGCGCATTGACGACAAGGTTGGTTCTCTTGAGGTTGGCAAACGTGCCGACATCGTTGCGGTCGATCTGTCCGGTTCACACTCTACCCCCACGTCAGACCCTGTTTCTGCCCTTTTGGGCTCAGTGGGCAACGGCGATGTATCCATGACCATGGTTGACGGCAAGGTCCTCTACGAACGTGGACGCTTGCACGTTGCTGGTGAAGTGGCAAAGAACATCGCGCACGTTCTTGAGATTCGCGGTCGCCTCCGCTCTTAATGCCTATTGGCACCAGTAAGCCCCTCTTGTCGAAAAGAGGGGCTTGTTTTGCGTACCGTGCGTTAAGGTGACCACACGCATACGGAAAGAGATTCAATGGCTAACGGTAAAAAGCAGAAGATGACGGCAAAGCAGCTGAAGGAGCGCGAGGAGCGTGCCCTCGAGCGCCAGCGTCTTGCCGAAGAAAAAAAGAAGCGCGAAGAGCTTCTCAAGCGCATATTCGTTATTGCGGTGTGCGTGATTTTGATCTTGGCTCTCTCTCTTCCCACCATGGGCCTTATGTTCCTTGGCGGAAACCAATAAAGGCTCCAAGCGGCAAAACCACTAAGCGCTGCCCGTCGTTGTGCGGCTTGGTAGCGCTGAAGAGATAAGGAAGTACCAGTTGTTCGGCATTGGCGGATTTGAGCTATTCATAATCCTGCTGTTCGCGTTCTTGATTTTTGGCCCCGACAAGTTGCCCGAAATGGCAAAAACGTTGGGTGTTGCGCTCAACAAATTCAAGCAGGCGCAGGAAGAAATGAAGGCGGTTATCAACGACGAGGTTTTGGATCCCGATGCAGGCAAAAAGGCCGCGTCTGGTTCTGGCTCGAAGCCGGCACCGCATGCAACCAAGGAATCGTTTGCTGAGCGCAAGGCTCGCTACGACAAAGAGCGTGCCGAGCGATTGAAGCGCCAGCAGATCGACGCCAACCGCGCCGCCATGAAGGCGGAGGCGGCGAAAAAAGCCGAAGAGCTCGAAAAAGCTGCGGAAGGCAAGTCCGAAAAGACCGCGGCGAAGTCGTCCGATCATACGGAACCTGCATCCAAACCCACGCCCTCGGCAAAGTCCGCGCCGGCGCTTACTCCCGACGAGTTATTCGGCACCAAGCCGGTGAAGCCCGCTCCTCGTGCTGCGCAAAAGGAAGCAGCGGCAACGGAAGGGGGCGAATAGCGTATGGCAATCGGACCGGCGCGCATGTCGCTCATGGAGCATTTAGGCGAATTGCGCATGCGTCTTGTACGCGTAATTGTTTGCCTCATTGCGGCAACCTGCGTTTTCTATCTTTCCACGGGTACCGTAGTTCAATTCTTGCTGGCTCCCGTGGCCGAGTTCATGCCCACCGATGGCAACGGCGACGTGATGCTCAATGTCTTAGGCGCATTCGATGCCTTTTCGGTGCGCATTACCGTGGCATTGTGGACTGCCGTAGTTGCAACTGCCCCCATCACGCTGTGGCAGATTTTGGCATTTTTCCTGCCAGCGTTGAAGCCGCGTGAGCGTAAGTGGTTTCTGCCTACGTTTATCGCCGCTCTGGCCCTGTTCATCATCGGCACGGTATTTTGCTACTGCATTATCCTGAACCCCGCCTTCCAATGGCTTACCGACCAGGCTTCGGGTTTTGCGACTATTCTTCCCGAAGCTGGCCAGTGGGTAGACATCATTATCAAGTTCGAGTTGGGCTTCGGCATTGGCTTTGAGATGCCTCTTGTGGTGTTCTACCTAGTAATGTTCGGTGTAGTGCCCTATAAGAAATTGCGCGCAAGTTGGCGCGCTGTGTACATCGGCCTGCTGGTGTTCTCTGCAGCGGTAACGCCCGATGCGTCTCCTGTAACCATGGGCCTCATGTTCGCCGCGATGGTGGTTCTGTACGAGATCAGTCTACTTGCCGCACGCGTTGGCCTCAGCCACCGTATCAAACGCAAGGAAGAAGCGGAAAAGGCTGAAGAGCTTGAAGCTCAGGAGGCTCGTGCTGAACTTAAGGATCTAAAGCAGCGCTATCGCGAGCATCTGTGGGGCGAAGAAGAAAACGAAGGCAAGTAGCCATGCATGAGCTAGGCATTATGACGGGCGTTATGGAGTCGGTCGAGGAAGCGGCTCGCAACGCTGGCGCCACCAAGGTTTTGGAAATTGACCTTTCCGTGGGCGTTATGACCGAAGCCGTGGAAGATGCCCTTCGTTTCGCCTTCGAGGCGCTTTCGGAAGGCACCATGTGCGAAGGCGCCGACTTCAAAATCAATATGATTCAGCCGGTAAGCGTTTGCTTGGAGTGCGGAAACGAATTCGAACACGACCGCTACCACGTAACGTGTCCCCAGTGCGAAAGTGGATTCACACAGCTTATTGCTGGCAAAGAAATGCAGATCGACTCAATCGAGGTTGATATACCCGATGAAAATGATTCCGTCGAGGAGTCGTAGCTTCAATCAAACGAGCATGAGCAAACTGGCATCGGTGCGATGCTTTACCATTCAGTAGGTAACTCCCCAAAGAACATGGAGGCAACCAATGCAGATCGATATGAAACAACCCATCCTAGATAAGAACGACAAGCTTGCAAAGAGTAATCGTGAGCTGTTCGCCGAAAAGAAGGTGTTTGTGCTCGATCTTTTGGCATCGCCTGGCTCCGGTAAAACCTCAACCATCCTTGCCACTATCGAGGCATTGCGCGATGAATTCAACATTGCGGTTATCGAAGGGGATATTGCCTCTTCGGTTGATTCCGAGAAGATAAAAGCCCAGGGCATTGCCGCTGTGCAGATCAACACGGGTGGGGCATGCCACCTGGAAAGCGACATGATCCGTCGTGCGGTTGACGTACTCGACCTGGACAAACTCGACCTTATCATCATCGAGAACGTGGGCAATTTGGTGTGCCCAACCGATTTTGATTTGGGCGAAAACATGAAGGCGATGATCCTTTCGGTGCCCGAAGGTGACGACAAGCCGCTGAAGTATCCAGGCGTTTTCCAGGCTGCTTCCGCCATCGTACTGAACAAGGTCGATACCTTGCCCGTGTTCACGTTCGACAAAGACCTGTTCTATAGCCATATTGCCAATCTGAACCCCCAGGCTCCCATTTTCCCTATTTCCGCTACGAGCGGCGATGGCGTGGAAGAGTGGGCCAACTGGCTGGCTGAGAAGATCCGCGCTCTGTAAACTTTGCATGCTCAGTTTTCTTTTGCTGGGCCTAAGCCGACGCATCCGAACAGCGCAAGCCGCCCTCTATGTTGCATCGAATCGTTTCCTCTTATGCGAGGATGCGATTTGCTGCAACGCGGGGGCGGCTTTTCTTTTGCCTTTTTTAAGAGAGCTGCCAACTGGTTGATGCTTGTAATTGTCTTCTACGCCACCGTCGACGGGGTCGACGGTGGCGCCTGTTCTGATTTGTCCCGTACGAAATGAACTGGTCTCGTGCAGTTCGGCATATTCGGTGTTTCGCGGCAAAAAACCGCGTGGATGTTACTGATCTTTGGGAATTCGTCCCGCAAAAAACGACAGTGCGCATTGAGCTGTGGCGAGGGCTGCCATAAATACCAAGGGCGCTTCGAATCCCTGCGTTGTTTCCGTAAGTGCGCCGAACACAAAGGGTCCGCATGCGGCAAGAAGATAGCCAAGCGATTGAGCAAAACCCGAGAGGGCAACCGTTTCGGCGTGGGTTCTTCCGCGCAGAGAGATAAGGGTGAGCGCCACCACCAGCGAAGCTCCTTGCCCCACTCCCCCAAAAATGCTCCAGAGAAGGGAAAGGTGCGGGTTCAGGAGCCATCCCAATGCAGCGACTAACAGCGGTGCACTAGCCAGGAGCCCCGCGCACACCTGATTGCCGCGAAGGTACATGAAACGTGGAATAAGAAGTCCAGACACAATGCCGAGCGCCTGGAATATGAAGAGGTGCACGCCTGCTTCGCCGGAAGAAAAGCCCGCAGCTCCAGCAATGCTGGGTAGCCAATTGCAGAAGGTGTAGAACGCTGCCGACTGGAGCCCCATAAAGAGCGTAACAAGCCAGGTCGATGGTCTTTTCAGCAGCGCATGAAGTGGAGATTTTGCCTGCGTGTTTTCACTGACGGGGCGGGGATCCTCTGTGCTTTCGAGCTGTTGTTCAAGGTGCGTTTCGGCGACGCCGTTTTTCTCGTCAGTCCGAATGCTGTTGGCGTTCTTGGCGGGTTTTGTGCGCAGCAGCCACAGGAATGCCGCAAGCAGCGCGGGAATTGCCCAGAATGCCAATGCGGGTTGCCAGCCTCCAAGGGCATCGGCGGCCGCTGAGGCGGTTAGACCAGCAAGTGCTGAGCCTGCAGTAACACAGGCGGAATAGGCCCCGGTTGCAAATGAGACGTTATCGATAAAGTCTCGCTTTACGATGGCGGGCGCCAGCACGTTGCCTACGGCAATGGACGCGCCAATCACCAGGGTGCCCAGCCATACCATGCACTCGTCCGAGAGCGAACGCACTATGCACCCACCGGCAAGAGCGATAAGCGCCCAGAGCAGCACCTTGTTGCTGTCGAGTTTTGCGGTTAGTGCACCGACGATCATGCTGAACAATGCAAAGGCCAGAAGAGGCAGGGACCCAAGCAGACCCTGTATCGATTCGCCCCAGCCGAATGTGGCTCCGATGTTGGAAAGCAAAGGGCCCACTGCAACGATGGCGGGGCGCAGATTCAGCGCAACCAGGAAAATTACGCAGCTTGCTAGCAAAGGTGTGGCTTTGCGCTGTTCCGACGTTTGGGCTTTTGGTCGCTCCATGCTTTGCTTATACGCCTTTCTGGTTTCGCCTCTTTTTCGTTCTGTCTATTATGCGCTGCCATTTTGCCTTTCCGGCCAAATGGTCGAATTGGGTTTTGATCGTTGCCCCTCTTTTTATCTCTTCTTTTTTCGCAATGGCTCTGACGTGTTGCTCTCGGCGCCCATTTAGCTGTCTCCCTCGCATTTTTTACACGCCCTATAACGACGGGGCATGCCCCTGTCGCACGTATTCCCGTTGTTATGGAGGCAAGAATGAAAAATCGGACAGGGAACACCCCTCTTTGCCAAGTCACAGCTTCCGCTTGTCGTGCGGAAGAATGGTTTGTGCTTGCTGTTCAACAGTTGAACAGCTTTTGTAGAGACGGGGAGGTGAGAGAACCTGAAATGTCAAAAGCAGAATGGAAGATTTCCCAGGTCGAAAAGCTCATTGGGCTATCGAGGCGCGATATCCAGAGAGCGTGCTACAAGGGACGCGGCGGCGTTGCCATCTTGCAGCCAAAGGACAGCTCGTGGGGAAGGCGCAACTACAGTCTTGAAGATGTTGCGACGCTGTTCGTGGTGAAGTGCCACAAAGAGCGCGGCCTGAGCCTGGTCGAAATCAAGAAAGTGTTCGAGCGATCCGATGCGAGCGAAAGCGGCTATGCGATGCTCGAGGACCAGGTTTCTCTCATGCTCGATCGACGCGATGAGCTGGAGCGGCAAATTGCCTGCGGAAGGTTACTGGCGGCTGCGATGAAAGGCAGGGCGCCGCTGCGCAAGCTGGTTCGCTCGTATGTGATGAGAGCTGTTGTTGATGCCGCAAGCGCTCAGGACAAATCGGACGCTAATGCGTATTTTGCCTTGCTTCAGCGATGCGTTCTGATAAGCGCTGGTGAGGTTGACAAGCTCGAAAAGAATATCAGGAGATGGCTGGAAAAAGGAGAAGGGCCCGATGCGGAATGTGTACGGGAATTTCTTCGCGAAGAATTCGAACGCACTGCCCGGCTTGTTGGAGGGTCAACGCAGACTGACGTGGCAAGGGCACTCGGTGAAGTGCTCGATTCGCCCAGTATGGAACCGACTCTTGAACTGTGGCTTGGCCCAGGATCCTACGAATTCATTGACGAAGCGTTAAGCGTGGCACTGGCAGCGAAAGCTTAGCCTGGGCTGCGAGAAGCAAGGTCAGCAGACGAAGTGTGTCTGCGGCAACGAAAAGAAGGGGAAAGAAGATGAGGAAAACAAAATGGTTGGCGGTTATTGTTGCAGTGTGTGCTCTGGCGTTATGCCTGGTGGGGTGCAGTGGATCTAGTCAAGACGCCCAACAGCAAGAAGCCAAGGACAACGGTTTGTCGGTGGCAAAAACAACGGACGGAATCATCGAGGACATCCAGAACGATTTTAAGACAACTAAGGAAGGCATCCTGAGTGAAGAGTCGAAGGCCAAGGAGACTGCGGGTGACTCATTTGATAGTTATGTTGCTGGAAAGGCAGCGATAACCGATTGGTACGCTTCGACACAGGATGCTTCAGAAAAGCTGTTCGAGCGAACTAATCAGAACGCTGTGAGCTACTACAAGCTCGTTGCTGCTCAGGGAAAGAGCAAAGAGTACAGCGAGCTTAAAGACGAAATGACAAAGTTCTATCGAGCGATTTACGAAGACGAGATGACGGACTTCTATCGGGGCATTTATCAGGATGCGATGTCCGACATGTACGACACTTACTATAGCGGGGTGTTGCAGTCTTCATCAGGAAAGATTGCATATAAGACGCTGTCCGACGAATGCACAGAGTTCTATCGTGCCTATTCCGATGCTCAGTCCGACCTGTACCGAAGCTACTCCGATGCTCAATCCGATCTATATCGCGATTACTCCGATGTAGTGTCTGCGTTCTACAACAAGGAGTATGACGTAGATAAGGCGCTGGGTAACAAATAGCTGCAGCGGATAATCGCATTGCTGTTGGATGTCGGTCGCTTTCTCAGTGAGAAGAGTCTGATTCGCTTGGAGTAGAAGGCTCGTGGCAGACTATGCATAGCCGATGACCGTCGATGCCCATCGTCTCAACAGGGACGATGGGCATTTCGAATAATGTGATAGGAAAAGCAACGGAGAAATGGAGGCGCGAGTGATCGAGCGGGAAGAAGTGAAGGAGCTTTTCGAAGAGAAGCTCGACAAGAGTGATGAGAGGGGAGAAAAGAAGAAGCATTGGCTGCCGAAGCTGGTTATCGCCCTGATCCTTATTGCCTTTGTCGCTGGCATTGTATTTGCCACGGTTCCTCAGGCCCGTGGCATGCTTACGGGTGAAGATTACGTAACGTCGACCCAGCTAAAGAAAGCGGTAAACATTGAAAACCTTTCCTCTGCTGAGTTTGTATATAACGGTATTGCCGAAAAGCACAAGGATAATAGCGACGAGGTTGAATATCGCGTTGCGTATGACGCAACGGTAAAAGTTGGCGTAAAAATGAGCGATATCGATTTCGACATCGACCAATCGAACAAGGTCGTTGTCCCTCGTTTGCCCGAGATTGCCGTGAACAGCGTAGCGGTTGACGTGAATTCATTGAGCTACATGCCTAAAAACCCAGATGCGGGCATGAAAGAAGTTCTTAATCTGTGCGAAGCCGATGCAAAGAACGAGGCAAACAATTCGGATAAGTTCTATCGGACCGCAGAAGACAATATGAAATCCGTTGTTGAGGCGCTTACCCTTCCGCTGGTTAAGGGCAAGGGTTATTCAATTGCATGGGTAGAGAGCAAATAGGGGGCAGCGGTGAAGAAAACAATGATTGGCGTTACGTGTGCATTGACGCTGGCTTTGAGCTCTTTTGCTCTTGCTGGCTGCTCGTCTCAGGAGCAGAAATCCGCCGACTTTTCGGGAGTCCAATCGGTAGCGGAGTTGGCAACGTTGAAATGCTATTACCACAATGTTGCAAAAGCCGAGCAGGACGGCGGTTTGTTTGATATTGGCTACAAGAAGGTGTGGGTTGAATACGACGGCATCGTTGAAGTTGGCGTCGATGTTAGCCAGGTCACAATAAGCGAGCCCGATGCAGAGGGAAAAGTTCGAGTGCATGTTCCTGACGCCAAGATTCTTAATGTAAATGTTGACAAGGACTCTATTGGCGACCCTTTAATTGACAGAGGGCCAATTACTGATGTAACCGCAGAGGAAAAGACTGCCGCTTTCGCTGCTGCCCAAAAGGACATGGAAGAAGCCGCTCAGAAGAACAGCGCGATGATGGCTCAGTCTCGTGAACGTGCGAAGCAGGTTATTGAGGGCTATGTAAAGAACGTCGGATCGGAAATGGGCGAAGAATACACCGTTGAATGGGTGTAGCGGTAGTTTTGTGATTTGACCAGGTGCTTGGCGAATGTTTGGGCCTGCGCCTTATTTGCAATTTGGGAGTGAATTCAATGGGCAAAAATCCTTTCGATATGGTTGGCGGTTTTGTGGCTGGTGCCGCCAAGGCAGCAGGCGGAGCGGCTGGTGACGCCGTAAATGCAGCAGCAAAAGCAGCAAATGACGCAGGGAAGGTTGCTGGGCATGTTGCAGGCGCAGCAGGAAAAGCCGCTGGCGATGCGGCGAATGCTGCCGGAAAGGCAGCGCATGATGCGGAAAAGGTTGCTGAAGGCATTGCCGGCGAAGTTGGCAAAGCTGCCGAAGGCGCCGCTTGCGCTGCTGTTGGCGCTGCCGAAAAAGCGGGGGGAATGGCAGCGGATGCTGCTGGTGCGGTGGCGAAGGGAGCCGCTGGGATGGCGGTGGCTGGCGCTAAGGCAGTTGTGGATGTTGCCCAAAAAGGCATCGAGGACCTTAACGAATTCATCTACAAGCCCGTCTTTCCAGATGAATACAACTCTCCAGACTATAAAATCCCGAAGATGATTGTCATAAAGGATGAAGCATCTCGAAAGGGTATTGATGTTTGCAAGGGGGCAATAGGCTGGACCGATAAAATAGGCGAGCTGGAAGCACTGTGCATGTACGAGGATTGGGCTAAAACATGCGGGCTGTCATTTATGCCTGCTTTGTCCCTTGATACCGCCTATTATGTGCATCCTTTTGACTCGGCGAAATATGTTCGTGTGGAAGATTACATTGCAACAATGAAAAAGGATATGAACGCTGAGCTTGCAGATGTCGCATATTGCCTTGGCGCCAAATCATGCAAGATTGAGCGTACGGAAAAGAAAAGCAAATCTTTTCACATAAAAGGACATAATAAGAACTCAGGGTCTGCGCCCCTTTGTGTTGATGGTGCTCCTGTTCAGGGGTCTTTGGAAGACAGGGAAAAAGCTTCATTTGGGTATGCGGATGAAAACGAATGGCATGAATCCTTCCAGCAGACCTTTGCTGGTGAGGCGAAAGCGTCTGTTCCAGAATTGCGTTGGTATAAGGACGACAGCTCAATCAACCAGTTGATTAAAACTCGCTGCAGCGAGGGAATGAACGTTTCAAAAACGTATCGCTATGAAATCACAAATACCTATTCCTCATGCGTAGGGATAGGCCTAGCGAAAAAGCTCGATGGAGCTCTTGCGGCAATAAAAATTGGGCAAAAAGGCAAGCTTCAAAGCGATCTGAAAAAAGATTCGAAAATGGAATATGTATATGAGGTCAACTTCTGATTGCTAGAGGCTGTTAGTTTTGGTGCGCGAGCTGTTTGATTATCTAAAGGGAAGGTTGTGCGATGCCAGGCTTTGATCCATTCGCATTTGTTGGTGACGTTGCTAAGGGCGTAGGCGATGTTGCCAAAGGCGTTGGCGACATCGCGAACAATGCTGCAAAGGTTGCCGCTGGTGCTGTTGACGGTGCCATAAAGGCGATGGCTCCCGAGGGTAACGAGGGAGAGCAAAAATCCTTCGAAGACCACCACGAAGAGCCTCGCCCCATTCCCGAGCCTCAATACCGAGATTGCGAAATTGACGCATTCTACGTTGAAAAGCGCCACGTCGCTGTAAGGCAGATAACGGTTGGTGCCAACGGAGAGCCCCAGGAGGGCTACTGGCATTACCTTCGCTTGTCGCGTCATGGCGTTGAGCGCGTTCAAGAGACAGACCTGTTCGCCAAGCCCATGGAGCGCATTCGTGTGCGTAACTGCACTCTTTTCAAAAACGGGGAAGAAGCGGGTGAAGACGCTTTGAGGAAAGGTGCGTTTTTCGGTTCTGTTGCAACGCTGTTTTCGTTCCATCCTTTGGCGATTGGCTTCTTGGCCGCAATGACGGCGCGGGGCAATAAGGACCTTTGGGCGTTGGATATCCTCGACTACGACGAAAGGGAATGGCTGTTCATGGTGGAGTCGAGAGAAGAGGGCGAGGACCTTCTGAAGTTCCTGGATCGCTACTATAGGGTCTAGCTGCCCATTTGCCTCTGGTTTTTGGCGTTAGCAAGATGTCCGTATCGTAAGAGAGCTGCTATAAACTAAAAAGCGAGCATGTTTGTGCTCGCTTTTTTTCATGCATGCAAGGGGGCTTGTTATGGGGAGTTTTAGGGAAATCGATCCGGCGCAGTTCGCGCGCCATTTTCTGGATGTTCCGTATGCCAACGAGGATCCTCGTCAGGTGATGGATATCTGGCTTCCAAATGAAAGGGAAGGGCCGTTTCCGCTTATTGTGTTCGTACACGGCGGCGGATGGGTTTCGGGCAACAAGCGCGAAAACACCATGCCGGGAGTATTTAAATTTCCTTCGCAGGGATATGCCGTTGCCTGCGTCGAGTATCGCTTGGTGCCCGATGTTCACTGGCCCGAACCGCTTGAGGATGTTCGGGCGGCAATTCGTTTTTTGCGCGCGCATGCGGCTGAATTCAATCTGAACGCTGAAAACATCGCCATCATGGGCAATTCCGCAGGTGGGCATCTTGCCTGCATGGTGGCGGCGCTTGCTGGTCGTCCTGTAATGAATGGGCGCCGCTATGGCAATCTTGATCAATCGGACGCCGTGCAGTGCTTGGTAGCGGTATATCCGCCCACTGATATGTACCAAATGGATCTGTGCGATCGCACTACCGCCGAAGATCAAGCCGCCGCAACCGACGGCAACACTGTGCGCGGCGATACGGGCGAAAAGGGCATGGGCAAAATGCACAACCAGCTTATGGGTGTAAGCTGCATGGACAACCCAGAAATTGCAGCAACTGCCAGCCCCATTAAGTTTGTGAATGAGAATTTCCCGCCGGCGTATTTCCTTCAAGGGGTGCAGGATCGCATCATCCCCTATACGCAATCGGTTTCTATGGTGCGCATGATCAACGAAAAATGCGGAGAAGGGCACGCAGAACTGAAGCTCTTTCCGAACGCCGATCATGGTGCCGCAGAAATGAAAACGGACGATGAGATTAACCTTGTTCTCGATTTCATCGATCGCCATATTTGGGAAGGCGAACATGCTCGCACTTCGCTTCCGAAGGAGATAGCGCTGTTGTAGTATCTCGCCATTTCGGTAAGTATCTTAGCCAAATACGATAAAATGGCTAAGATACTTACCCTATGGCTAGGATATTCGCATGAACTTTGACTACAGTATTTCGCTGTCAAGCATATGCACGCCCGTAACTATGGGCGCGGTTGCTGCTATCCACGAATACAAAGGCAAGCAGGAGCTGTACCAGGCTTTGAAGCCTGAATCATTCGAAAAGCTTGCAGCTGTGGCTCGTGTGCAAAGCATTGGTTCTTCAAACAAAATTGAAGGCATCGAAACCACCGATGCTCGTTTGGAAGCGTTGGCGGCAGGAGAGGTCGAGCCTCGAAATCGTAACGAATGTGAAATTGCAGGATATCGGTACGTACTCGATCTTATCCATGAATGGTATGCTCATATTCCGGTAACGCCGAATGTCATTCTTCAGTTGCATCGGGACCTGTATGGCATGGAAGAAGTTTCGTTTGCTGGCAGATGGAAAGACTCCGACAACGCTATCGTTGAGCGTTTGCCCGATGGTCGGCTCCGAACGCGTTTCGAGCCTACCAGTGCGGCTGCTACGCCAGAAGCTGTAGAGTCTCTTTGCCAAACGTATAACGAATCAATTAGGCAGGGGGTGTTCAGCCCGCTGCTTTGCGTTGCTCAGTTTGTGTTCGACTTCGTGAGCATTCACCCATTCGTGGATGGAAATGGTCGGATGAGCAGGCTTCTTATGCTTTTGCTGCTGTATCAAAACGGTTATTTGGTTGGAAAATATATTTCACTTGAGGGGAAAATCGAATGCACCAAGCAAACCTATTATGAGGTTTTGCGGGAAAGTTCCGCGGGTTGGGCCGTGCGCGAAAACGACTACCTGCCATTCGTTACCTATTTCCTGGGCATTGTGCTTTCCTGCTATCGGGAGCTCGATGAAAAGCTCAGCATCGTTAATGCTTCAAATAGCAATGAAGATCTAATTCGGAATTGTTTGGCAAAGGCAATCGTGCCTATTTCGAAACGCGAAATAGAAAGATCATGCCCTATGCTTAGCACGCGCACTATCGAGCGAACCCTGCAGAAGATGGTGAAGGAAGGTGCAGTGCTGAAAATCGGTGCTGCTCGCGCAACATGCTATCAGCTTGTTCGATAGGTGAATGGCTTTTAGGGATTGCTCAATCTTTTTACTAACTGCGCAAAATGTCGCAGGCTGTCTGAGCGATGTAGAAGCAAGCACTCCTGCCCTTTGAGTGCCAAGAAATTTGGCAACAAGGCGGTAACGAAACGGTACAACCTTTGTTATCCAGCGCGGGAAACCACCTGTAATTAACCTCTATGATTATGGAAACACCAGGTCAGAGGCTCATACATCAACAAATAGGGCTTTCTGAATATCTAAGTGCCGTACACTCAAGTTTTCTTCACGGATGGTTGCATTCTTGGGTCAACTTGCTAGTATGTATACCCGTTAGCACTCCTAAATGCTGAGTGCTAAACCATGGTAACAACCGCGCTTGCAACTAGGCGCGAATTGAATGGCGAAAGGAAGCACGCTATGAATCTTAAGCCGCTCGGTGATCGCATCATCGTCAAGCAGGACGAGGCTCAGGAAACCACCGCAGGTGGCCTGTACATCGCTGCAGAGTCCAAGGAAAAGCCCCAGTCCGGCGTTGTTCTGGCTGTAGGCGAAGGCAAGGTCAACAACGAAGGTGAGCACCTTCCCATGCCCGTTAAGGCTGGCGACCATGTTCTGTATGGCAAGTACGGCGGAACCGAAGTTGACGTTGAGGGCGAAAAGGTTCTGATCCTTCGCGCAGACGACATTTACGCTGTTTACGCAGAGTAAGTAGGTTCTGGTTTGCCGCATAACTCGGAGCGGCAAGCGCAAGCGCTTTTCGCGCTTCATTCGGTACTACTTCATTTGAAAGGAATTTCAATATGGCTAAGGAAATCAAGTTTGAAGCCGATGCCCGCGCAGGCATGGCTCAGGGCGTAAAGAAGCTCGCAGACGCCGTAAAGGTAACCCTTGGACCTAAGGGTCGCTACGTTGCTCTCGAGCGTTCTTTCGGTGCACCGCTGGTAACCAACGACGGCGTTACCGTTGCTCGCGAAGTTGAGCTCGAAGATCCCGTGGAAAACATGGGCGCTCAGCTGGTAAAGGAAGCCGCTGTTAAGACCAACGACGTTGCTGGTGACGGCACCACCACCGCAACCCTTCTTGCCGACGTTATCGTAAGCGAGGGTCTGCGCAATGTAACCGCTGGCGCTGATGCTCTTGGCATTCGCCGCGGTATCGACAAGGCAACTGAGGCCGTTGTTGCTGCTATCAAGAACGATGCAACCGAAATCTCCACCAAGGAGCAGATTGCAAACGTTGGCACCATTTCCGCTGGCGATGCAGTAATCGGCGAAAAGATCGCTGAGGCAATGGATGAAGTTGGCAAAGACGGCGCAATTTCCGTTGAGGACAGCCAGACCTTCGGCATCGACATCGATGTTGTTCAGGGCATGCAGTACGATCGCGGTTACATCTCTCCTTACATGGCAACCGACTCCGAGCGCATGGAAGCCGTTCTGAACGATCCTTACATTCTGCTCACCGACCTCAAGGTTACCTCCATCCAGGATATGGTTCCCCTGCTGGAAGGCATCATGAAGGCAGGCCGTCCGCTGCTCATCGTCGCAGAAGACGTTGAGGGCGAAGCGCTGGGCACCCTGCTGCTGAACAAGCTGCGTGGAACCTTGAACGTAGTTGCCATCAAGGCTCCTGGCTTCGGCGATCGTCGTGCTCGCATCCTCGAGGACATCGCAGTTGTTACGGGCGGCAAGGTAGTTTCCAAGGACTTCGGCATGACGCTTGCAGACGTTACCGTTGATGCTCTTGGTACCGCTAAGACCGTTAAGGTTTCCAAGGACGCAACCGTTATCGTTGACGGTGCTGGTGACAAGGCAGCTATCGATGCTCGCGTTGCTCAGATGCGCAACGAGCTTGAGCACCTCACTTCCGATTTCGACAAGGAAAAGCTGCAGGAGCGCCTTTCCAAGCTTTCCGGTGGCGTTGCTGTTCTTAAGGTCGGCGCTGCTACCGAGTCTGAGCTCAAGGAAAAGAAGAGCCGTATCGAAGATGCTCTGCAGGCAACCCGCGCAGCAGTTGAGGAAGGTATCGTTGCTGGTGGCGGCGTAGCTCTCATCAACGCAATCAGCGCACTTGATGCGGTTGAGGTTGCAAACGCAGACGAGCAGGTTGGCGTTGACATCATCCGCAAGGCGCTCGAGGCTCCTATGCGTGCTATCGCAACCAACGCTGGCTATGAAGGCTCCGTTGTCGTTGAAAAGGCCAAGGCATTCGCTAAGGGTGAAGGCTACAACTTCGCAAACGGCGAAGAGGGCAGCATGATTGAGATGGGCGTTTCCGATCCCGTAAAGGTTACGCGCACCGCTCTGCAGTCTGCAGCATCCGTTGCTGGCCTGATCCTCATCACCGAGGCAACCATCAACGAGATCCCCAAGGAAGGTCCCGACCTGTCCGCACTCGCTGGTGCAGGCCAGGGCGGCGGTATGGGCATGATGTAGGTTCGGTACGTCCGCTCGTGCACTGAAAAAAGCACCCTTCGGGGTGCTTTTTTTGTGCACTCGCTCCATACGGGATGACGCTGCGCGGCGCCCTGGCGGCACAGCTGGCTTTCAAGCGCTCAGCATGGCCATGAGGCCTATGCTTCGTGCTTTCAAGTCAGCTGCACTCGCCAGGGCGCCGCTCGCTGATTTACTGGCGCATGCCCCGGGCTTTGGTTAACGCCCTTTGGGCGTTTGCTCAAATTCGCTTTGCTCTTTGAGCGTTGGG